>JAFXUS010000021.1 GCA_017535125.1 Bacteroidales bacterium
AGCGTCTCCATGTCGTAGCCCTTGCGGGGATAGACGACCACGCCGTACTCGCTCAGGATGCGCGGCGCATCGCGCCATTTGTGGATGTTCTGCAGGTTGTCCGCCCCGATCACGAGCGTGAAATCATTCTCCGGCTCACGCTTTTTCAGCGCATCCAGCGTCCGGATCGTGTAGGTCGGCGCGGGCATCTCCAGCTCGATGTTGTCCACCCACACGTGCAACTCGGGATGGCGCCGGACGGCGTCGATGGCCGCCCGGTAACGCCGCTCCGCGGAAAGCGCCTTGGACGGATCCTTGAGCGGGTTCTGAGGAGAGATGACCAGGTAAACCCAGTCGAATTCGCGCGTGGAAGTGAGCCGCTCCATGATGGCCTGGTGGCCGATGTGGAGCGGATCGAAGGAGCCGGAGTAAACGGCTATCCGCATAAGAAATCGTTTACGAGGGCCTCCGCCTCGGCGAAGGTGTCCTCCAGTTTGTCATTGACCAGGTCGCGGTCGAACTTGCCTTCGGCGAAATCCAGCTCCCACCCGGCCTTGGCCAGGCGCTCGCGGATGGCCTCCTCGCTGTCGGTGCCGCGGCCGCGCAGACGCTGCTCCAGCACCTCCATGCTGGGCGGCACGATCAGGATGGACAACGCGGCGTCGCCGAAATATTTCTTCAGGCTCACCCCGCCCTTGACGTCCACGTCGAAGACGATGACGTGGCCCTTGGCCCAGATCCGCTCCACTTCGCTCTTCAGGGTGCCGTAGAAGCGGTCCTGATAGACCTCCTCGTATTCGACGAAGGCGTCCTTCTTGATCAGCTGGCGGAAACGCCGGGCGCTCATGAAGTAATATTCGACGCCGTCCTTCTCCTCGCCTCGCGGGGCGCGCGAGGTGGCGGAAATGGAAAATTCGAACTCAGGATGAAGCCCCAGCAAGTGACCCACGACAGTACTCTTGCCGGCGCCGGAAGGTGCAGAAAAGATGATGACTTTGCCTGACATTTATGCGGTGTTTTCCGCAAAAATAATTATTTTTGCACGATTTACTGAATCTAAGTCACAAAACATCGTAATATTTATGAAAGTTTCCTTCAAAGAACTGGGTCTGGTGAACACTCGTGAAATGTTCGCCAAGGCCGTCAAGGGCGGTTACGCCATCCCCGCTTTCAACTTCAACAATATGGAGCAGCTCCAGGCCATCGTGCAGGCCGCCGTCGAGACCAAGTCTCCGGTGATCCTCCAGGTCTCCAAGGGCGCCCGCAACTATGCCAACCAGACACTCCTCCGCTACATGGCGCAGGGTGCTGTCGAGTATGCCAAGGAACTGGGCTGGAAGAAGCCGCAGATCGTCCTTCACCTGGACCACGGCGACAGCTACGAGCTCTGCAAGAGCTGCGTGGACTTCGGTTTCTCTTCCGTCATGATCGACGCCTCCTCCCTCCCCTACGAGGAGAACGTGAAGCTGACCCGCAAGGTCGTCAACTACGCCCACAAATATGATGTGACCGTCGAGGCTGAGCTCGGTGTGCTCGCCGGCGTCGAGGACGAGGTGTCCTCCGCGGTGTCCCACTACACCAAGCCCGAGGAAGTGATCGACTTCGTCAAGAAGACCAAGTGCGACTCCCTCGCCATCTCCATCGGTACCTCCCACGGTGCTTACAAGTTCACCCCGGAGCAGTGCACCCGCGACCCGAAGACCGGCAAGCTCGTTCCGCCGCCCCTCGCGTTCGACGTGCTGAAGGCCATCGAGAAGAAGCTCCCCGGCTTCCCCATCGTCCTCCACGGTTCCTCCTCCGTCCCGCAGGAGTATGTTGACATGTGCAACCAGTTCGGCGGCAACCTGCCCAACGCCATCGGCATCCCTGAGGAGCAGCTCCGCAAGGCCGCCAAGAGCGCCGTCTGCAAGATCAACATCGACTCCGACAGCCGTCTCGCGATGACCGGTGCCATCCGCAAGCACCTCGCCGAGAATCCGGGTCACTTCGATCCTCGCCAGTACCTCAAGCCGGCCCGTGAGGAGATGAAGAAGATGTACGAGCACAAGATTATCAACGTCCTCGGTTCCAACGGCAAGGCCCGCTAGGGTAAATCGCCAACGCAAGCCAAAGGCCTCCGGAAGCGTTTTTTGCTTCCGGAGGCCTTTATCTTTCGTCTTGGCTATTCTTGCTGGCAGCAGCCGTTTCTCACGCACCTGACCCACGGCCCCCGACGGCACAGGCTACCGTCCACAGGCTTGCGCGCGGCCGTCGCACCGGCTGCTGCGGAAAACAACTATAGCAACGGTTTCAAGGTAAAGGTAAAACTGCGTGGTTCGGCTTTCAGGAGGTACTCCGGACGCGGGAGGGCGCCCCAGGCGTTCTCGCAGCCCAGGCCCATCTGGACCAGGTCCACGTTGACGTGCGTCAGGCCGTCCTCCTTGAGCTCCAGGGAGTGACGCTGGTCGCCGCCCTTGCTGCGGCTGCCGCCCGTGACCGACAGGTCGATGTCGCGGCGGCCGAAAGGCAGCGCGGAAGCGGAGAACTTCTCCGGCGCGGAGATCTCAAAACCGCAGCCGGCAGCGTCCGTAAGGCGCATCCAGCGCATGCCCACGTGGGTGCCAGACTCCTGCGGGCGGGCGTAGCCGAAATGGTACTGATCCGCGACCGCCTGCTTCCAGACGCCCGTCTGCGAGGCGCCCTGGCGGTCGATATAATTCTCGAACGGCCCTTCGCCGTAGAATTCGAGCGTGTTGAACGCACCCGGCATCGCGAACTCCATGCCGAAGCGGAAGAGGTTTGGCGCGCCTTCGCGCACTTCGGTCATCTCCTCGGTCACGGTGATGGTTCCGTCCCCGGCGATGACATAGCGAACCTCCACCTTGGCCAGGCCGTCAGCCACGTCATACACCACTTTCACGCCGGCGGCATCGCGCTCGACTGACTCGGTCTTGAATTCCGGATACAGCCACGCGCCCATCCGCCGCTGCAGCCAGGCGCCGAGGTCGTTCTCCGTGACGGCACGGCCGAAGCAGGGCATGAGTGGTGCCGCGAGCAGATTCTTCCCATCCAGCCAATATTTGCAAAGGGCGCCCGTCGCCGGGTCGAAATCGATCGAGAAATACTGTCCGTCCAGATTGGAGGCCGTCAGGCGGTAGGGCGCTTCGCGCAGGAGGATCTGGTCATGCGCCACCTCCGTGCCGGCGGGCAGGATGCCGTCCGTGCGGCGCAGGACGTAGCTGACGTTGAGATAGAGCTCGCCGTCGATACCTTCCAGGTCCAGATTGCTGTAGCCCAGATCGACCGTAACCGTCTGCTGCGGAGCAGCGGCCGGCGCATCACACTGGCCCGACAAGACGGGCACGCCGTCTGCCAGAATCTCCCAGCGCAGCATGTAGCGGCTCAGGTCGATGAAGAAATTCTCGTTGTACACCTTCACGCAGCCGTCCAGGGCCTGCTGCGGTGTGGCGAAGGTCAGGATGGAGCGGTAGCCGTGACGCACTTCCCAGGCATGGGGATGCCAGCTCCGGTCGGAGGCGACGATACCGTTGCAGTTGAAGGAATTGTCGGAAGGATCGTAGTCGTTGAAGTCGCCGCCGAAAGCGTAGATGTAGCCGGTGCGCGACTTGTCCGACGGCCAGCGGACGGCCTGGTCCACAAAGTCCCAGATGCAGCCGCCCTGCAGCTCCGGATACTTCCGGAAGAGATCCATATAATCCTCGAAGCCACCCATCGAGTTGCCCATGGCATGGGCGTATTCGCACATGATGACCGGACGGGTAATCGCCGGATTCTCAGCATATTTAATCAGGTCGGCGTAGGTCATGTACATGTAGCAGATGATGTCCGTGTTGTACTCCTCACCGGCGCGCTCGTACTGGATCGGGCGGGACGGATCCCAGGCCTTCAGCCAATCGTAGGCGGCGTAGAAATTCTGCCCGTTGCCCGCCTCGTTGCCAAGGCTCCAGATGATTACGCTCGGGTGGTTGAAGTCGCGCTGCGCCATACGCTGCACACGCTCCAGATGGGCCTGCTTGTAGATGGGGTTGTTGCCCAGCGTAGCCGGACCGTAACCCATGCCGTGCGACTCGATGTCGGCCTCGGCGATGACGTAGAGACCGTAGCGGTCGCAGAGCGAAAGCCAGCGCGGGTCATTGGGATAATGGCTGGTCCGTACCGTATTGATGTTCAATTCCTTCATGATGCGGATATCCTCCAGCATCTCGGCCTCCGTGACCACGTAGCCGCCCTTGGCGGACATCTCGTGACGGTCGGCGCCCTTGATCAGGATCGGCCGTCCGTTGACGATCAGCTTCCGGTCCACGATGCGGATGGTGCGGAAGCCAAAATCCGTTTCGACCGTCTCGGTCGCACCTTTCTTATCATAGCAGACGGCGCGCAGGTGGTAGAGGTTCGGATCTTCGGCACTCCAGAGCTTCGCGTTCTCCACGCGGCCGATGGCGGGCACCTCCCGCTCCGGGAAACCCGGACCGGAAAGGTAGTATTTCACGCTTGCCGCCGCTTTCGTGAGGCTCGCACCGATGCGGTAGCCGCCGTCCATCTCCGCCATGACGTGCAGGTCCTCGATGCGGGCCTTGGGTCGCGCTTCCAGGTAGCACTCGCGGGCGATACCGGCGTAACGCCAGAAGTCCTGGCACTCCAGGTAGGTGCCGTCGCACCAGCGGAAGATCTCCATCGCGATAAGTGCGTCCTCGCCGGGCTTGACATATTTCGTGATGTCGAAACGGGCCTCCAGCTTACTGTCCTCGCTGTAGCCGACTTCCTTGCCGTTCACCCACACGCGCAGATTGGAGGTAGCGGAGCCGATGGACATGAAAATATCACGACCTTTCCAGTCCGCGGGAATCTTGAACGTGTTGCGGTACTGTCCGACGTAGTTGTGCTCCGTGGGCACGATGGGCGGATTGTTCTCATAATGGCCGTCCCAGGCGTACTGGATGTTGACATAGAGCGGGTCGCCGTAGCCGTTCAACTCCCACATGCCGGGCACGTGCATGAAGCCCCAGACAGCGTCATCCGGAACAGGTTTGAAAAAATCGCGCGCACGTGCGTCAGGCGTCTCGTACCATTTGAAATCCCAGACACCTTCCAGGGAAAGCCGGGGGCTGTCAGTCGCGAAGCTGGCATGCATCGGTACGCGGTTCCGCTCGTTCACGGCGGGATTCTGCCAGTCTTCGACGGCGGCAGCCGTCGCCGCAAAACCCGCAAAGGCGCAGAGGAGAAGAAGGATTCGTTTCATGAATATCAGTTTTAGCATCTAAATATACAAAAAAAGCGGTTCCCATCTTCAAAAACATACCGATTTGAGGACGGGAACGACAATTCTGGCTTTCCATCCTCGCCAGGGGGCCGATTTGAGGATGGAGATTCGCCGGTCAAGCCGGCGAATGACGGATTATTCCTTCGGGAAAGTTTCGACTTCTCTGGCGGTGAGGCCGACGGAGGAGAAGCCGCCGTCATGGTAGAGATTCTGCATCGTGACCTTGCGGGTGTAGTCCGAGAACAGGGTGACGATGTAGTCGGCGCAGTCGTCGGCCGTGGCGTTGCCCAGCGGCGACATGCGGTCGGCGTACTTCAGCATTTCCTCCATGCCGGCGATCCCCTGTCCCGCGGTCGTCGCGGTCGGCGACTGGGACACGGTATTCACGCGCACGTGCTTTGCCTGGCCATAGATGGCGCCGAAGCTGCGGGTGATCGACTGCAGGAGCGCCTTGGCGTCCGCCATGTCGTTGTAGCCCACGAAGGTGCGCTCGGCGGCGATGTAGGTCAGCGCCACCACGGAACCCCATTCCTTCAGCGCATCCTTTTCATAAAGGGTATGCAGCAGCTTGTGGAACGAGAGCGCGGAAATGTCCAGGGTCTTGGACATGAAATTGTAGTCCAGCGCCTCGTAGGGACGGCCCTTGCGCACGTTCGGCGACATGCCGATGGAGTGCAGCACGAAGTCGAAGGGGCCGCCGAAGTGCTCCATCGCGCCGTCCACCAGCGCGCCGAGGTCCTCGAGCGAGGTGGCGTCGGCGGCGATCAGCTTGCAGCCGTGCGCTTCGGCGAATGAATTCAGGGTGCCCATCCGGAGCGACAGCTCCGTGTTGGTGAGCACGATCTCGGCGCCCTCGGCGATGGCGCGCTCGGCCACCTTCCAGGCGATCGACTTGTCATTGAGGGCACCGGTGATGATGCCTTTCTTTCCTTTCAGCAGTTCCATTATTTCTTCAGGTCTTTAGAATCCATCAGATAGAAAGTGAGTTCACCCTTGCAGGCGAGCTGCCCTTCCACACGGGCCTCGGCCTCGATGATGAAGAGCGGGCCGCGGGTGGCCTTCATGCGGGCGCTGGTCTCGATGGTGTCGCCGGGGCGCACCATGCGCTTGAAGCGGACCTTGTCCAGGCCGCCGTAGAACGGCGTATGGCCCACGAGGTCCTCGCCGAGGAGCAGAGTGCAGGACTGCGCCATGATTTCGCAGATCACCACGCCCGGCACCACCGGGAAATCCGGGAAATGGCCCTTCAGGAACCATTCTTCGCCGGTCACATTGTAGGTTGCGCGGATGCTGCCGTCTTCCTGTTTTTCGGTCCAGTCCACCAGCAGCATCGGCTCGCGGTGCGGAAGGAGTTTCTTGATTTCTTCTCTGTTCATGTTATCTGGTCAGGTTTTAGATCTTACGGAGGGCGACGCTGGCGTCATGGCCGCCGAAGCCCAGGGAATTGGAAACGGCCACGCGGACCGGGCGCTTCACCGCCTCCAGCGGCGTGTAGTCCAAGTCGCAGGCCGGATCGGGATGGATGAGGCCGATGGTCGGCGGAATGATGCCGTCGCGCAGCGCCAGCGCGGAGGCCAGCAGTTCCACGGCGCCGGCGGCACCGATCATGTGGCCGGTCATCGACTTGGTGCTGCTGATCGACGCGCGGTGCGCATCCGTCTCGCCGAGGGCGAGCTTGATGGCCGCCGTCTCCGCCGAATCATTGAGCTGCGTACCCGTACCGTGCGCGTTGATGTAGAGGTCCTCGCCGGACTGGTAGCCGGACTGGACCAGCGCGTCGCGGATGGCCCGGGAGGCCGGAACGCCGTCCGGGCGCGGCGCCGTGGCGTGATGCGCGTCGCAGTAATTGCCGTAACCAGTCACCTCCGCGAGGATATTCGCCCCGCGTTCGCGGGCATGGTTGTATTCTTCGAGAACGAGCATCGCGGCACCCTCCGCCATCACGAACCCGCCGCGGTCTGCGCTGAACGGCAGCGAGGCGCGGAGCGGATCGGCGGCGAGCGTCAGGGCGTGCGCGCTGACGAATCCGCCGAAGGCCAGCGGGTTGAGTACCGCCTCCGTGCCGCCCGCGATAATCGCGTCGGCAAAGCCGAACTTGACTGTGCGGAAGGCCTCGCCGACGGACTGCGTGCTGGATGCGCACGCGGCCGCCGTGGTGAGGTTCGCGCCCTGGGCGCCATAGCGGATGGCGATGTTGCCCGCGGCGATGTTGCCGATCATCTTGGGGATGAACAGCGGGGAAATGCGGTCCTCGCCCTCCTCGAGCAGCACGGTCGTCTGCTCGATGAAGGTCTGCATGCCGCCGATGCCGGTGCCCACATAGACGCCGAGCCGCTCGGGCGCGACGTTCGTACCGGCCTCCAGGCCGCTCTCCTCCATCGCCTGCGCGGCCGCCGCCTGCGCAAACAGGCAGAAGCGGTCGTTTCGCTTCGTATCCTTGACGCTCACGCCGTAGGCGGTCGCGTCGAAATCCTGCACCGTGCCAGCCACCTTGACCGGCAGTTTCCATTCCCCCGACAGGGGGTACGGACGGATGCCGCAGCGGCCCGCCTGCAGGGCGGACCAGAAGGCTGCGGTGCCGTTTCCGACCGGCGAAATGACGCCGGTTCCGGTTATCACTACTCTCCTTTCTTCCATTATTTGTACATAAATCGGCGGATGCTGCCCTTCGGCGTCTTCGCGAACGGTTCGAAGCGGAGTTCGTAGTCGTTGACGGCGGAGTAGCCGGGCAGTTTATTGTTCAGGGCCACCAGGTTCTGACGCATGATGGCGTCGAGGCCGTCGGCGCCGAGTCCCGCCTTGTCGAGCGCGTCCATGTTCGGCACGATCAGGGCCACGATCTTGTGTTCGCGCTGGAGCACGATGGATTCCGCCACATAAGGCAACTCGTTGAGAATCACCTCGATCTCCTCGGGATAGACATTCTGTCCGTTCTCGGCGAGAATCATGTTCTTGCAGCGACCCAGCAGGAAGACGTTGCGGTTCTCATCCACGGTGCCGATGTCGCCGGTGCGGAACCAGCCGTCCTGCAGCACCTCGGCCGTAGCATCGGGATTCTTGTAATAGCCCTTGAAGACGACGTCGCCCTTGACGGACAGCTCGCCGGCAATGTGCTGCGGATCCGGAGAATCGATGCGGATCTCCATGATCTCGGGCAGGTATTCGCCGCAGGACTTCGGGATGTATTTGCCCACCTTGCCGTAGGACACGATCGGGGCGAGCTCGGTCAGGCCGTAGCCCGTGATGAACGGGACCTTGAGCTTGTAAACCAGCAGGGCCTCGACTTCGGACGGGATGGCGGAACCGCCGGTGGCGAACACCTCGATGTTGCCGCCCATGGAGGCCATCAGCTTGTCGTGCAGCATCTGGCAGTAGTCTGCATTATTCTCATAGTCAGCCAGTTTCGCCTTGCCCTCCGGGCTGTTGATCTCGGCGCCGAGCACATACTCGGCGAATTTCACGAAGATGAGCGGCACGCCGTAGAAGATGCGCGGGCGCACCTCCACCAGGGCCTCCTGGACGTTCTTCGGAATCGGCGGCAAGCCGAGCACGGTCACATGCATGCCCATGGTCATCGGGATGACCACGTCGCAGGTCAGGCCGAAGCTGTGGGCGTGCGGCAGCAGGCTCAGATAGTTCTCGCCCTCGTGGAACGGGAAGCCCGGGCGGATGCCCTGGACGTTGGCCGTATAGTTGCGGTAGGTCAGCATCACGCCCTTGGGATTGCCGGTGGAGCCGGACGTGTAGAGGATGGCGCAGACCTCGTCGAGGTCGGGATGGATGACCTGGAAGTCGGCCGGCTGCATGCCGGCGGGATAGCGCTCCGAGAGCAGTTTCGCGCCGGCGGCATAGATCTCGCCCACGCCGTTTCGGCTGGCGAGCACCTCGCCGGTGGCGGAATCGATGGCGCAGAGGACCTCGGGCATCTGCTGGAAATCCATCGCGTCGAAGGTCCGCTTCTCCGTGTAGAGAATCTTGCTGTCGGAATGGTTGACCAGCCGCTGCGTATCGGCCGGAGTGAAGGCGTTATAGAGATGGACGGCCACGTAGCCCTTGCTGACCGCCGCCATGAAGACGGAGGCACCGAGGGCGCAGCTCTTGGTGTTGATGGCTATCTTGTCGCCCGGCTTCAGGCCGGCTTTCTTCCAGATCAGGTCCAGGGTTTCGATCCGCTCCGCGAGCTCACGGTAAGTGATGGTGGACTTGCGGAAGTCGCTCAGCGCGGGACGCTCCCAGCTGTTGCGGACGGCGCCTTCGAAAAGGCTGATGAAGTTGTCGATTTTGATCATTTTTCAGTTGTTTTCAAAAACCGGCTGCGAAGATACCCCGAAAAAAACGCTTCCGAAAACGGCAGCACGGACTTTGTGGTCAATTCCGCCGCCATTGTGGACAAATGCCGCCTGCGGGGGCGAAATGACGGTGCAAAGTTACTTTCACCCGCGCGGACGAACAAATAATAGAAACCAGCGGGCGAAAAAAGTGACGAAACAATTGTTTTGCGGGAAAAAGGCCGTATCTTTGGGACGAATTCCAGCGCACCGATGCTTCGTCCCTGACGCTGAAACAGAATGAAAAATACGATTGACTATGAACTCCAGACTCCGCATCGGCAAAAGCTATCTGTCGCAACTGCTGTACATTCTGCTGATTCCGGCTTTCTTCGTCGGGTTCTGCTTCCTGTACGATCCCTTCGGCATGAAGGACTACTATCAGGTAGGCGGCATGGGCTTCGGTTTCCATTTCATCATCCTGGCCACCATCCTGATGGCCATCCTGGCCCTCACCCGACTGATATTCAACGCGCTATACAAACACATCCCGTTCAAGTGGTGGCACTACATGATCTGGTGCGTCGGAGAAGTATTCGTGTTCTCCTTCTTCATGGCCATGTACACGACCTTGTTCTATAACGGGCAGTACAGCTATTTCGTCGTCCTGTCCCTCTGTTTCAAGTTCGCGTACCTGATCCTGGTCTATCCGTACCTCTTCCTGGTGCTCATCCAGATCATCCTCAACAAGGAAACGGACCTCAACGCCGAGCCGGTCGAGACCCTCGTGAAGTTCTACGACGAGCACAAGCGGCTCAAGCTCACCATCGACCCGGCGGCCGTCATCTGCATCCAGGCCGACGCCAACTACGTGATCATCCGCTACATGGACGCCGACCGCGTCAAGGAGTTCATGCTCCGGGCCTCCATGAAGAGCGTGGAGAACACCGTCGCCAACCACGGGCTGATCCGCTGCCACCGCTCCTATTTCGTCAATCCCAAGTTCGTCAAGCTCCTGCGCAAGAACCGGGAAGGCATGATTTCGGCCGAGCTGCTGCACCCCGAGGTGCCGTCCATCCCGGTCAGCAAACAGTTCTACAAGCAACTTTCAGAGCTTCTGTAACAATATGAAAAACAACCACATAGTTATCATGGCCGGCGGCGTCGGCAGCCGGCTCTACCCCGTCAGCACGCCCGAACACCCCAAGCAGTTCCTCGACCTGCTCGACTGCGGCAAGACCCTCATCCAGTTGACCTACGAGCGTTTCCTGGAAGTCGATTCCAAGGCGCAGTTCTGGGTGGTCACTTCCGGCCGTTATACCCATTTCATCCGGGAGCAGCTGCCCGACATCCCGGAGGACCAGATCCTCGCCGAGCCGGAGGCCCGCAACACAGCTCCCTGCATCGCGTACGCCTGCTGGAAGATCCGCCGCAAGGATCCGAATGCCAATATCGTCGTGACGCCGGCCGACGCCTTCGTGCCCGACTGCGCGGCTTTCGCCGCCACCATGCGCACCGCCCTCGATTTCACGGCCGACCGGCCGGCCATCGTGTGCGTAGGCATCCAGCCCGACTCGCCGCACACCGGCTACGGCTACATCCATGCCCCGGGCGCCACGGACGGCATCGTCAAAGTCGGAGCCTTCAAGGAAAAACCGGCCCTGGAGGTCGCGGAGCGCTATCTCGCCGAGGGCGGCTATTTCTGGAACGCCGGCATCTTCGTATGGAACCTCGACACCATCGAAACTGAGTTGCGCGCCCACGCCCCGCAGATCTGCGGCGTGATGGACGAGCTCGCCCCGGCCCTCTGCACCCCGGCGGAGGAAGCAGAGCTTGCCCGCCTCTTCCCCACCTGCGAGAAGATCTCGATCGACTACGCCGTCATGGAGAAGTCCGCCGAAGTCTATATGATTCCCGGCCGGTGGGCCTGGAGCGATCTGGGCAGTTTCGAGGCCATCGAGAAAATAACCGGAAAAAAATTGAAATAAATTTGGAGAATTCCACAGAAAGGTATACCTTTGCAATCCCAAAACGGAGGACTCGTTAGCTCAGTTGGTAGAGCACAACACTTTTAATGTTGGGGTCTCGGGTTCGAGCCCCGAACGGGTCACAAAAAGTGAACGAGCTTTCGTTTGACAATATTGCTTCCTTAGCTCAGTTGGTAGAGCACCTGACTCTTAATCAGGGTGTCTAGGGTTCGAGCCCCTAAGGGAGCACTAAAAAGGCCTTGCAGCGATGCTGCAAGGCCTTTTTTATTGCTTGTCAAAGATTATTTCAG
Organism: Bacteroidales bacterium; assembly: GCA_017535125.1. The sequence continues at coordinate 11,786 of JAFXUS010000021.1, forward strand.
GAAGGGTTTCAGGTCGGCCCAGGAGACCGTCAGGTCGAAGATGCCCATCGAATAGGGAGCGATCTCGTAGGGGTTGTAGGTCCAGGTGATTCCCTCCTCCGACACGGCGAAGTTGCCGTTCGGCTCGGGCATGCTGAACATCATCTCCGGACTTTCTTCGATTTCCGCGAGATACTCCTCCAGCGAGGCGGCCAGCAACTCGGAGACGCCTTCCTCATAGCCCTCGGCGAAGAGGTCCGCCTCGGTGACGATCTCGCCCGTGGTCAGGTCGAATACGTCGTGGCCGATGCCGGTGTAGCCGTGGGCGCCGCCGGTATAGTCGTAGTCGCTGCCCGTATAGGTCTGCAGGTGGCGGGATTTGCAGGCGCCGGCGAACTCGCCGCTGCGGCTGAATTCAAAATTGTACATCCACGCGTCTTCCTCGTCCACGTCTTCCCCTTCGCCCGAGTAGCCGTTCGCCGTCTGCTCGACCCAGGTCTTGCAGGCTTCCACGACGTCCGTGCAGCCGTCGGCTTCTTCGAACAGGATGTGGTTGGCGACGATGCTGCCGTTAATCATGTCCATGATCTCCGGTTTCACGCCACCGGTGACGTATTCGAAGCTGCAGGAGATTTCGCAGCTGGCGTCGATGTTCTCGGCCGGGACGGATTCTTCCAGCGCGATGGTTCGGGTCTGGAGTTCATGGGTGCAGGCGGCGAGAAGGATGGCCGCCAGGGGGAGAAAAAGTTTTACTGCTTTCATATTCGACGTTGATTAATTACTATTTGAGATAGGGCTCGAGCTCCGCCCAGGTAAAAGAAGCGATCTGCGGTCCGAGCACGTAGGGGCCGATCTCGTAGGTGTTGAACAGCCAGGTCAGGCCTTCCTCGCTCACGGAGAAGTTGCCGTTCGGCATCGGGACCTCATAGATGGCATCCCACAATTCCTCGTCCAGCCCTTCCAGTATTTTATCATAGAGCGGCTCGGCGATATCCGCCTCGAAACCCTCGCGGAAGAGGTCGGATTCCGTGACCAGTTCACCCGTGGTCAGGTCGAAAACCAGGTAGGCGACGTAGTTGCTGCCGTGGGCGCCGCCGGTATAGCTGTCGCTCGCCGAGGAATAGGTAATCAGTTTGCGCGCCTTGCAACCGGTGGTGAAGGATCCGTCCACGGCGTAGCTCCAGTTGAGCATCCAGGGCGAATCATCCTCGGCCAGGTTCGCGAGGATTTCCCCCGAGTACTCGGAGTATTCGGCATCAATGCCGTCGACCCACTGCAGGCAGGAAGCAGGCACGTCGGTGGACGTGTCGTCCACGTCGCTCCCGGTCGCGCTCTGGATGATCGCCAGGTTCATCTTGTCCATCACCTCCCGGCTCACGCCGCCCGTGACGTAATCCATCGAATAGGTCCAGTTGCAGCCGGTGTCCTCATAGCCCTCCAGGGCGATCACGCCCTCGTCGGCCACCCGGGCGGTCTTGATCTCCCGGGTGCAGGCCGCAGCCAGCAGAAGGACGGCTGCGGGCAGAAGAAAATTGCAAATAGTCTTTTTCATGGGATTGATAAACTAACCGTTCGCAAAGATAGCAATTATTCGTATATTTACGGAAAATAGCACGCTAATGAGAACCAGACTCTTCCTTGCAGCCGCCTGCCTGCTGCTCCCCTTTTGCCTTGCGGCCGCGCCGCGCCATTATGAACTCCGTTCGCCCGACGGGCGTCTCTGCGTGGGCATCGACGCCACGCCGGAGCTCCGCTACGCCCTCTCTTATGACGGCGTCGCCGTCCTCGCCCCCTCCGCGGTGGAGCTGGCGCTGGTCGATGCGCCCGACTACGACGCCTCGGCACGCTTCGAGAAGGCCATCCGCAGTTCCGTGGACGCGACCATCCCCGCGCCCGTGTACAAGCGCGCGCAGGTGCGCGACCATTACAACCAGCTGATACTCAGATACAAGACCTTCGACCTCGTGTTCCGCGCCTACGACGCAGGCATGGCCTGGCGCTTCGTCTCGCGCAGCAAGAAACCCTTCCTCGTCGAGGACGAGACGGCCGAATTCCGCTTCGCGGAAGACGTCGAGGCCACGGTCCCCTACGTCAAGCCGGACTCCCCGCGCGACCCCTTCCTCAACAGCTTCGAGGCCTACTACGACATCCACCCGCTGAGCGCGTGGAAAGAGGACCAGAAGGCCTTCCTGCCTGTCGGCTTCAAGCTGCGGAACGGCTGGCGGGTCAACATCACCGAATCCGACCTGCTGGACTACCCCGGCATGTACCTCGAGCATGACGGCGGCACCGCCGTCAAAGGCCTCTATCCGCCCTACCCCAAGCTCATCGAGCAGGACGGCTACAACAAGCTGCAGGGCATCGTCCGCACCACGGAGGATTACATCGCCAAGCAGCCCGCCGGCGCTTCCCTGCCCTGGCGCATCGTCGCCGTGGCCACGGACGACAGTCAGCTGCTCGACAGCGACCTTGTATGGCTCCTGAGCCGCCCGGCTGCCGATATCGACTGGAGCTGGGTCAAGCCCGGCAAGGTGGCCTGGGACTGGTGGAACGACTGGAACATCACCGGCGTTCCCTTCCGCGCCGGCGTCAACACCGAGACCTATAAGTATTATATCGATTTCGCCGCGGCCCACGGCATCGAATACGTGATCCTGGACGAGGGCTGGTCCGTCAACCTCAAGGCCGACCTCTTCCAGATCGTCCCCGCCATCGACATGAAGGCCATCGTGGACCATGCCAACGCCAAGGGCGTGGGCATCATCCTCTGGGCGGGCTACTGGGCCATGCAGCGCGATATCGAGGGTATCTGCCGCCACTACGCCGCCATGGGCGTCAAGGGCTTCAAGATCGATTTCATGAACCGCGACGACCAGCTCATGGTGGACTTCTACACCGAGGTGGCCGAGACCGCGGCCCGCTACCACCTGCTCGTCGATTTCCACGGCGCCTTCAAGCCCTGCGGCCTGCAGCGCCCCTACCCGAACGTCATCAACCACGAGGGCGTGGCCGGCCTGGAGCAGATGAAATGGGCGCAGCCCTCGGTGGACCAGGTCACCTACGACGTCCAGATCCCCTTCCTGCGCATGTTCGCCGGCCCGATGGATTACACGCAGGGCGCCATGCACAACAGCACGCGCCGCAGTTACCGCCCCGTCAACTCCGAGCCGATGAGCCAGGGCACGCGCTGCCGCCAGCTGGCGGAATACGTCATCTTCGAGGCGCCGCTGACGATGCTCTGCGACAGCCCGACCAACTACCTCGCCGAGCCGGAATGCCTGAAATGGATGGCGGCCGTGCCGACCGTCTGGGACGAGACGGTAGCGCTGGGCGGGCGCGTGGGCGACTACGCGGCCATCGCCCGCCGCAAGGGCGGCGACTGGTACGTGGGCGCGATGACCGATTGGGACGCCCGCGAGCTGGAGATCGACCTGGCGCGTTTCCTGCCGGAAGGCAGCTACAGCGTGGAAATTTTCCGCGACGGCATCAACGCCGACCGCAACGCGCGTGACTACGCGCGTGAAATGAAGACCGTCACCGTCAGCGCCGCAGCGCACACGATGACGGTCCACATGGCCCCCGGCGGAGGCTGGACGGCGAAATTTACTTTGATAAACGACTGAGGACCCAGTCGGCCTTAATCTTGTCGATGATGGCGGTGACGACCTGGTAGGCCGGGGCGTCCTGCGTATAGACGGCCGGCACGGCGAACGCCACGCGCCCCTGGCGCTTGAGCTTCGCGGCCGTGGCCTTCTTTCGCTCGTTCTGCGGATCATAGACCGCGATGGAGTGGCCGCCGAACATGCCTACAATCTTCATGCAGGGCACGTCCGTGTCGCCGTCGCCGAAATAGATCATGTGCGAGAAGGGTATCCGTTTCTGGTCCTCGGACATGGATTCGTTGACCTGCTTGTTGTCGCGGGCGCTGAAGATACCCTTGCTGATTTTGAAGAGGAACTGCGTCTTGGCCGTGTAGTCCACCGCGATGCCGGGCCATTCCGCCTCGCCGTTGGCGTCGTAGATGAAGGTGCCGGCGAAGACGTGCTTGAACTCCCGGGCGATGGGGCTGCCCTCGATGATCTCCTTGAGGCCGGAGGAATTGATGTAGTGCTCGATCACGACGCCGTGCGCCTTGCCGTATTCGTTGATGAGACGGAACCACTCGCGCACACCGTCGAAGAGCTGGATGTCCCGGCCGAAGCGCAGGAAATCCTCGCGGCGGAGCTTGATCCCGTGACGTTTGGCTTCGTCGAACATCAACTTCATGTAGGCCAGCACGTTGGACGCATCCTGCCCGATGGCGATGCTGTCACTCATCTTCCAGAACTCTTCCGGCGTGGAGCCGACGGCCTGGATAAAGCCGAATTCCTGCATGTTGCCCGGGGAGAGCGTCCCGTCGTAGTCGTAGATCAGCGCGATGATCGGTTTCTTCTGCCTCATAATTCGCCACGTATTAATGGATTTCGCCCCAAATATCGTAATAATTCGCCACATACGCACGCGTGAGGTTGGAAAAAACACCCGGCCCGGTTATTTTTGTACAGTTGACACGAAACACAAAACCCAAAATATGGAGAAATATCCGCATTATCTGGAGCGTCTGCAGGATGCAACGCGCAAGTACTGGGACAAAGCCGCGCTCAACAGCATCGGCGGCGAGTCCTTCACCTATGGCCAGATGGCCACGCAAATTGAAAAATTTCACCTCGTCTTCGAGAAACTGGGCATCAAGAAGGGCGAAAAGATCGCGCTCTGGGCCCGCAACGGCGCCCGCTGGGGCATGTCCTACCTGGCCGTCAATACATACGAGACCGTGATCGTCCCGCTGCTCGCCGACTTCACCGCCGACAACGCCGCCTTCCTGGTGACCCACTCGGAAAGCATCGCCCTCTTCACCAACGAGGACAAGTTCAAGCAGATGGACATCGCCAAGATGCCCGGCGTCCGCTTCGTGGTCGATGTGGACACCTGGGGTCTGCTCTACGCCCGTGACGCCAAGGACGGTGACATCTACGGCGAGATGGACGCCCTCTTCGCCGCCAAGTGGCCGAACGGCTACGGCGCCGAAGACGTGGTCTTCCCCACCGACAACTGGGACAACCTGTCCACCATCAACTACACCTCCGGCTCCACCGGCGACCCGAAGGGCGTCATGCTGACCTACCGGAACTTCTGTGCCAACGTCGATTTCAGCCAGCGCCACGTTCCGGCCGGCGACAAGATGGTCTCCATGCTCCCGATGGCCCACATGTACGGCCTCGTGATCGAGTTCATTTACCCGCTCTGCAACGGTACCGCCATCTACTGGCTCGGCAAGGCTCCGACCCCGGCCACGCTCCTCAAGGCGTTCGCCGACGTCAAGCCCTACCTGCTCATCACCGTGCCCCTCGTGATGGAGAAGATCTACAAGTCCAAGATCAAACCCACCCTCGACAAGCCCCTCGTTAAGTTCCTCCTGAAGGTCCCCGGCGTCAACCAGATCATCTACAAGAAGGTCAAGGACGGCCTCGTGCAGGCCTTCGGCGGCAACGTACAGGAATTCATCATGGGCGGCGCCGCCCTCAACCCCGAAGTCGAGAAGATCTTCAAGAAGATCAAGTTCCCGTACCTCGTCGGCTACGGCATGACCGAGGCCTGCCCGCTGCTGGCCTATGAGCACTGGACCAAGTATGTCCCGGGCTCCTGCGGCAAGGCCGTGGACTGCGCTACCGTACGCATCGACTCCGAGGATCCCCAGCACATCGCCGGCGAGATCCAGGCCAAGGGCGAGAACATCACCATCGGCTACTTCAAGAACCCCGAGGCGTCCGCCAACGCGTTCACCGAGGACGGTTATCTCCGCACCGGCGACCTCGGCATCATGGACAAGAACGGCAACATCTTCATCAAGGGCCGCTCCAAGAGCATGATCCTGACCGCCAATGGCCAGAACGTCTATCCCGAGGAACTCGAGGCCATCGTGAACAACCAGCCGTTCGTCGCCGAGTCCGTGGTCGTGGACCGCGCGGGCAAGATCGTCGCCCTGGTCTATCTGGACCAGGATGGCATCAAGAAGTCCGGCCTCGACGAAGAAGCCGTCTCCGACCTGCCTGAGAAGATCCGCACCGGCGCCAACCGCCAGCTGCCGAACTACAGCCAGATCACCAAGGTGGAGCCCGTGCTCGTCCCCTTCGAGAAGACGCCGAAGATGAGCATCAAGCGCTTCCTCTACAAATAGTGACAAATTGTCACTGGAACAGCATTTGAATCCTACAGGGTCGGCCGCAAGGTCGGCCCTGTTTGATTTCAAATACACAAAGATATGGCAACCAAGACGCTTAAAGGCAAAATCGGCGTGACCACCGAGAACATCTTCCCGGTGATCAAGCAATTCCTCTATTCTGACCACGAAATCTTCCTGCGCGAGCTGGTCGCGAACGCAGTCGATGCCACCCAGAAAATGAAGGCGCTCGCTTCCAGCGGCGATTTCAAGGGAGAGCTGGGCGAGCTGAAAGTCAGCGTGGAGCTCGACGAGAAGAAGAAAATCCTGAAGATCATCGACCGCGGCATCGGCATGACCGAGGAAGAGGTGGACCGCTACATCAACCAGATCGCTTTCTCCTCCGCCGGCGAATTCCTCGAGAAATACAAGGACCAGCTCGGCTCCATCATCGGCCACTTCGGCCTCGGCTTCTATTCCGCCTTCATGGTCAGCAAGAAGGTCACCATCGACACCCTCAGCTGGAAAGAAGGCGCCCAGCCCGTCACCTGGTCCTGCGACGGTTCGCCGGAGTACTCCATGGGCATCGGCAAGAAGGAGGACCGCGGTACTGTGATCACCCTGCACCTCGACGACGACTCCGAGGAGTTCGCCGCCAAGGGCCGCATCTCCCAGCTGCTGGGCAAATACTGCAAGTTCATGCCCGTTCCGGTCGTCTTCGGCAAGAAGACCGAATGGAAAGACGGCAAGAGCGTGGAGACCGACGAGGACAACGTCATCAACAGCATCGAGCCCATCTGGACCAAGGCCCCGTCCGAGCTCAAGGACGAGGACTACCTCAAATTCTACAAGGAACTCTACCCGATGGAGGAAGAGCCGATGTTCTGGATCCACCTGAACGTCGATTACCCCTTCACCCTGACCGGCGTGCTCTATTTCCCGAAGATCAAGGAGCGCATGGCCATCGACAAGAACAAGATCCAGCTCTACTGCAACCAGATGTTCGTCACGGACCACGTGGACAACATCGTCCCCGACTTCCTGACCCTGCTGCACGGCGTCATCGACTCGCCGGACATCCCGCTGAACGTCAGCCGCAGTTACCTGCAGAGCGACGCCAACGTCAAGAAGATCAGCACCTACATCACCAAGAAGGTGGCCGATCGGCTGGAGGAGATCTTCAAGGAGCAGCGCGAGCAGTTCGAGCAGAAATGGGACAACATCAAGCTGTTCATCGAGTACGGCATGCTCTCCGACGAGAAATTCTGCGAGCGCGCCCTCAAGTTCGCCCTGCTCAAGAACACCGACGGCAAGTACTTCAGCCTGGAGGATTACCGTACGGCCGTCGAGCCGGCCCAGACCGACAAGGACAAGACCGTGGTCTATCTCTACGCCACCAAGCCGGCCGAGCAGTACAGCTGGATCGAAGCCGCCAGGAACCAGGGCTACGACGTCCTGCTGATGGACTGCGAACTGGACAGCCACTTCGTGAACCTGCTCGAGGCCAAGATCGAGCACACCCGCTTCGCCCGCGTGGACAGCGACTCCGTCGATAACCTCATCCCGAAGGAGGAGAAGGTGAAGCCGGAGATGAGCGAGGAGGACAAGAAGGCGCTCGACGAGCTCTTCAAGGGCGTCCTGCCGGAGGGCAACGACTACATGGTGGACGCGCAGAACCTCGGCGAGGACGCCGCGCCGGTGCTGATCACCCAGAGCGAATTCATGCGCCGCTACCGCGAAATGAGCGCCCTCGGCGGCGGCATGAACTTCTACGGCACCATGCCCGAGGCCTACAACATCATCGTCAACATGCAGAATCCGCTCATCGCGAAGATCTGGGAAGAGCGGAAGGAAAGCGAGCTGCTGCACCAGGTCGTTGACCTGGCCCTGCTGGGCAACGGCATGTTGAAGGGCAAGGCCCTCGCAGACTTCATTGCCCGCAGCGAGAAGCTGCTGAAGTAAGGAGATTCGCTGGTCAAGCCGGCGAATGACGAAAAACTGCGGACAGCGCAAAAATATCCCCCGGCAAGCTTTTACCGAATGGTATGTTTTCAGCTTGCCGGGGGATATTTTTGGCTGGACGCCGACAGATTATTTCTTCTGGTTTTCTACCTCTTCCTCCGTGCGGGGGCCGAAGTTGACGGAGATGTCACCGGCGCCGCCCTTGCCGAACTCATAGTCGTTGCCAGGCAGCACGGCGTTCAGGAAGATACCCACGAGAGCCGCGACGGCCAGGCCGCTCAGCGAAGTGAAGCCCAGGTCGATGGCATCGTTCGCACCGTACTTGATACCGATGGCGAGCACGAGGATGAGCGCCGCGATGATGAGGTTGCGCGAAGAGGTGAAGTCCACCTGGTTCTCGACCACGTTGCGCACACCGACCGCGGAGATCATACCGTAGAGTACCAGCGACACGCCGCCGATGGTTGCGGCCGGCATCACGCCGATGAGCGCCGCGAACTTCGGGCAGAAAGCCAGCACGATGGCGAAGCAGGCGGCGATGCGGATCACGCGCGGGTCGAAGACCTTGGTGATGTTGAGCACGCCCGTATTCTCGCCGTAGGTCGTATTGGCCGGCGCGCCGAACAGGGAGGCCAGGGCGGTGGCAAGACCGTCACCCATCAGGGTGCGGTGCAGGCCCGGATCCTCGAGGTAGTTGATCTCGGTCGTGGAGGAAATGGCGCACATATCGCCGATGTGCTCGACCATCGTGGCGAGCGAGATCGGCAGGATGGCGATGATGGCGGCGACCACCAGGCCCCAGTCAGGATTCCGGAACACGGCGAAGGCCGTATTTTCCCACTTGAACGGCAGCCCCACCCAGGCGGCTTCCTTCACCTGCGTGAAGTCCACCTGGCCGAAGCAGGCGGCCACAAGGTAGGAGCCCAGCACACCCAGCAGGATGGGCACGATCTTGATCATGCCACGACCCCAGATGTTGCAGATAATCACGATCACGACGGCCAGGGCGGCGATCCACCAGTTCTGGCTGCAGTTCTGGATGGCGGAGCCGGACAGCGTCAGACCGATCGCGATGATGATCGGGCCCGTCACGATGGGCGGGAAGAAACGAAGCACCTTCTTGGCGCCGTAGGCGGCGAACAGGCCTGCCAGCACGAAATACAAAAGTCCCGCGCAGAAAACGCCGATGCAGGCGTACGGCAGCGAATGCGCCAGGTCGAGACCCTTGTCGGCACCCATCTGCGCCACGGCGGCGTAACCGCCGAGGAAGGCGAACGAGGAGCCGAGGAAGGCCGGAACCTTCATCTTGGTCAGCAGGTGGAAGAGGAGCGTGCCAAGGCCCGCGAAAAGCAGGGTCGCGGAGACGGAAAGTCCGGTGATTACCGGAACGAGGACGGTAGCCCCGAACATCGCGAAGAGATGCTGGAGGCCAAGGACGGTCATCTTGCCCTTACCGAGCGTACGGGCATCATAAACAGCCTGGTTTTTTTGTACTTGAGCCATAGTGCTATAGTAGTGATTGATTTATTCCCATTCGATGGTTCCCGTCGGCTTCGGGGTCAGGTCGTAGAGCACACGGTTAACGCCCGGAACCTCGGTCACGATGCGCTGCGTGATGTGGTGCAGGAGCTTATAGGGGATCTCTTCGATGGTGGCGGTCATGGCGTCGCGGGTATTGACGGCACGGATAATCACCGGCCAGTCCCAGCTGCGCTTGCCTTCCTTGACGCCCGTGGACTTATAGTCGGGCACCACGGTGAAATACTGCCACACCTTGCCCTCCAGGCCGTTTTTCGCGAACTCCTCGCGCAGGATGGCGTCACTCTCGCGCAGCGCCTCGAGGCGGTCGCGCGTGATGGCGCCGGTGCAGCGCACACCCAGGCCGGGGCCGGGGAACGGCTGGCGGAACACCATGTTGTCAGGCAGCCCCAGCTCCTTGCCAACCACGCGGACTTCGTCCTTGAAGAGCAGCTTGATGGGCTCCACGAGCTCGAACTGCAGGTCCTCGGGCAGACCGCCCACGTTGTGGTGCGACTTGACGGGACCGGACTCGATGATGTCCGGATAAATGGTGCCCTGCGCCAAGAAGCTGATGCCGTCCAGCTTGCGCGCCTCCTCCTCGAACACGCGGATGAACTCCGCGCCGATGATCTTGCGCTTCTGCTCGGGATCGGCGACGCCGGCCAGCTTGTCCAGGAAACGGTCGACCGCGTCGACATAGACCAGGTTGGCGTTCAGCTCGTCGCGGAACACGCGCACCACCTGCTCGGGCTCGCCCTTGCGCAGGAGGCCGTGGTTGACGTGGACGGACACCAGCTGCTTGCCGACGGCCTTGATCAGCAGCGCGGCCACCACCGACGAATCGACGCCGCCGGACAGCGCCAGCAGCACCTTCTTGTCACCGATCTGGGCGCGGAGCTCCTTAATCTGTTCTTCAATGAATTTCTGGGCCAGCGCCGGAGTCGTGATGCGCTCCATATTCGCCGGGCGGACGTTACCTGTTGCCATAGTGTATGATAATTAATATGTTATTCCCACTCAATCGTTGCCGGCGGTTTCGACGAAATGTCGTAGACCACGCGGTTCACGCCCCGCACCTTGTTGATGATCTCGTTGCTGACGTCAGCCAGGAAATCGTACGGGAAATGGAACCAGTCAGCCGTCATCGCATCCGTGGACACCACGGCGCGCAGCGCCACCGGGCACTCGTAGGTCCGCTCGTCCCCCATCACGCCCACGCTCTTGACCGGCAGCAGGATCACGCCCGCCTGCCAGATGGCGTCGTAGAGGTTCGTCGCCATCACGCGCGGGTCGGACGCGGACGGGAAACCCATGTCCGTGCAGTCGTAGGCGCGCAGCGCACGGATAAAGATATCGTCCGCCTCGCGCAGCACGCGCAGCTTCTCCTCGGTGATGTCACCGAGAATGCGGACCGCCAGGGACGGACCCGGGAAAGGATGCCGGCCCACCAGCTCCTTCTTGATGCCGAGCGCGCGGCCCACGCGGCGCACCTCGTCCTTGAAGAGCATGCGCAGCGGCTCCACGATCCGGAGCTTCATCTGCTCCGGCAGGCCGCCCACGTTGTGGTGGCTCTTGATCTTGGAGGCGATGCCGGGGATGCCGGCGGACTCGATCACATCGGGATAAATCGTTCCCTGAGCCAGCCAGCGGGCGTTTTCAATCTGCTTCGCGTATTTATCGAAAGTCTCCACGAAGAGGCGGCCGATGATCTTGCGCTTCTGCTCGGGGTCGGTCACGCCGGCCAGCTCGGAGAGGAACTCCTTCGACGCGTCGGCGCCGATCACGTTCAGGCCCATGCCGCGGTAGGACTCCAGCACGTCCTCGTACTCGTTCTTGCGGAGCAGGCCGTTGTTGACGAAAATACAGGTGAGGTTGTGGCCGATGGCCTTGTTGAGCAGTACGCCGGCCACGGTGCTGTCCACGCCGCCGCTCAGGCCGAGGATGACCTTGTCGTCGCCGATCTGCGCACGCAGCGCGGCCACCGTTGTCTCGATGAAGGAATCCGGCGTCCAGTCGCCCGCCAAGCCGCAGATGTCCAGCGCGAAGTTGGACAGGATCTGCGATCCTTCGGTCGTATGGAACACCTCCGGGTGGAACTGCACCGCATAGGTCTGCTCCCCCGCGATCTGGAACGCGGCGTTGGCCACGTCAGGCGTGGAAGCGATCACATCGGCCCCCTCAGGGAGCCGGGAAATGGTGTCGCCATGTGACATCCACACCTGCGAGTGCGGACTCACGCCCCGCATCAGCGGGGAATCGGGCCGCACCACATACAGCATCGCGCGGCCGTATTCTCGGGCGATCGAGCCCTCCACGCAGCCGCCGCAGCGGTGCGCGAGGTACTGGGCGCCGTAGCAGATGCCCAGCAGCGGCAGCTTGCCTTTGAAGAGGGACAGGTCCACCTGCGGCGCGTTCGCGTCGCGCACGGAGCAGGGACTGCCGGACAGGATCACGCCCCGGACGGACTCGTCCAGGGCCGGAATCTTGTTGTAGGGATAAATTTCGCAGAAGACGTTCAGCTCCCGGAGGCGGCGGCCGATCAGCTGGGTCACCTGGGAACCGAAGTCGAGAATCAGGATCTTATTCACCGCGGGAGTAGTTGGGAGTTTCCTTGGTGATGGTGATGTCGTGCGGGTGGCTCTCCGCCATGCCGCTGGCCGTCACGCGGGTGAACTTGGCCTGCTTGAGGGCCTGCAGATCCTTCGCGCCGCAGTAGCCCATGCCCGAGCGCAAGCCGCCGACGAGCTGGTAAACCGTCTCGGAAAGCGTCCCCTTGTACGGCACGCGGCCGACGATTCCCTCGGGAACGAGCTTCTTCAGCTCGACCTTGTCGTCCTGGAAGTAGCGGTCCTTGGAGCCGGCCGCCATCGCGTCGATGGAGCCCATGCCGCGGTAGGCCTTGAACTTGCGGCCGCTGTAGATGATGGTCTCGCCCGGCGATTCCTCCGTGCCGGCGAACATCGAGCCGCACATCACGCAGTCGCCACCGGCCGCGAGGGCCTTGACGACGTCGCCCGAGTAACGGAGACCGCCGTCGGCGATCAGCGTCACGTCCGTGCCCTTGAGGGCCTGCGAGGCGCCCCAGATGGCACTCAGCTGCGGCACACCCACACCCGCGACGATGCGCGTGGTGCAGATGGAGCCGGGGCCGATGCCCACCTTGACACCGTCGGCGCCGCCCTTCACCAGGTCGCGCGCGCCCTCCTCCGTGGCCACGTTGCCCACCACCACGTCCAGCGACGGGTAGGATTTCTTGACCTTCTTCAGCAGGTCGATCACGCCCTTGCTGTGGCCGTGAGCGGAATCCAGCACCACGGCGTCCACGCCCTCGGCATACAGCGCCGCCACACGGTCCAGCGCATCCGGCGTGATGCCGATGCCGGCCGCCACGCGCAGCCGCCCCTTGGCGTCCTTGCAGGCATCCGGGTGCAGGCGCTCCTTGATGAGGTCCTTGTAGGTGATCAGGCCCACGATGTGGCCCTTCTCGTCCACGACCGGGAGCTTCTCCACCTTATATTTCTGGAGGATGGATTTCACGTATTCGCGGTCCGTGCGGGTATGCGGGATGGTGACCAGGTTCTCCGAGGTCATCACGTCGCGCACCAGCACGTCCATGTCCTCCTGGAAGCGGACATCGCGGTTGGTCACGATGCCGACCAGGTGGTTCTCGCCGTCCGTGACGGGGATGCCGCCGATGTGGTTCTCGCTCATCAGGGCGAGGGCCTCGCCCACCGTCTGGTCCTGGTTGACCGTGACAGGGTCGCTGATCATCCCGTTCTCCGAGCGCTTCACCTTGCGGACCTCGGCGGCCTGCGCGGCGATGCTCATATTTTTATGAATCACGCCGATGCCTCCTTCCCTTGCCAGGGCGATGGCCATCGGCGCTTCAGTGACGGTGTCCATGGCGGCGGACACGATGGGGATGTTCAGGGAAATGTTGCGGGAAAAACGCGTCTGCAGGGAGACTTCCCGCGGCAGGACTTCGGAGTACGCCGGAATCAGGAGTACATCGTCAAAAGTCAAGCCTTCCAGGGCGATTCTTTCATCAATAAAGGACATAGCGGAGGGACTTTTATTTGACTGACAAAGTTATGAAAAAATGCCCTCCCCCACAAAAAAAGTTTTCAACAATCCTACAACTTCTGCGCAATCTCGTGATAGACGCGCTTGGAGATGGGCAGGACGGTCCCGGGAACGTCCAGCTCCGCGCTGAACGCATCGTCGCGGTCGCGGCGCAGGGCCACGATGTGCGAAGGATTCACGAAGTAGGAACGGTGGCAGCGGTAGAAGCCGTAATGCTCCAGCAGCGGGGAGATGGCACGCATCGTCGAGCGCATCGCGTAATCCTTCACGTTGCCGTTGTCCAGGTAGAAGATCCGGACGTAATTCTCCTGCGCCTTTACATATAATATGGCATCCTTGAGCAGGACCAGGCGGACCTGGCGGCTGCCGTCCGCAAAGCGAACCAGATCCCGCTCACGCGCCGGCGTCTGGTACGCGGCGACGAGCGCGCACACGCCCGTGACAGCCAGATAGGGAAAGATCAGCACCAGAAAGCTGTATTCCAGGCAGCGCGGAAGCCAGCGGAAATACGGGATGGAGGAATCCATCAGATAGAGGTAGAGCGCCAGGAAATAGGTGATCACCGTCAGCTCCAGGGCGCACCAGGCGAACAGCTGCCACCAGCTTCGGTTGACGAGATTGCCGAGCAGGTAGCGGAGCGTCCGGGACAGCAGCAGGGTGACGAGGATGATGCACATCATCATCGTGACGTTGAAGATGAACAGCGAGCGCCCCATGTCCAGATCCGTCTCGCTGTGGAAAGGCTGCCAGACCACCATGAAGACAAAGAAGAAAAAAGGGATGTGGAAGATATACCAGAGCTCGTTGGTATAGCGACGGAACAGGTTCGGAAGCATACTTACATCATGTGTGACAAAAAAAACAGGCGGCAGATTCTGTCACAATACACACTGCGCCGTCACAAATATAGCATTTATATCAAAAAACGCGATTATTCAACCCGAAATTAATCCCGTATTTCCCGATTTGGTAACTTTGCACCGAAAAATCTCGCCATGAACCTCTACCATTTTACTTATTCGCAGGATGTCATCCGGCTGCAAAGCAAATACGCGCTCTTCAAGCGAGTCCTGAACATCCTTTTCACCCTCACCTTCGACGAGGGATTCGACGAGACACTGATGAGACAGGCGTTCGAAAAACTCTATGAGCGCAACGACTGCCTCAGGCTCCGCTTCGTCAAGCAGGGCAAGGAGACGATGCAATATTTTGAGCCGGAGCGCAAGCCCGGCGAGATCCCTTCCCTGCACTTCAAGACGAACGGACAGTACGAAGCCTTTTTCCGCCGCTTCCGGCGCAAGCCCACCGATCTTGCCAAGGGCGACGCCCTCCGCGTAGTCTTCGCCGTGAATCCGGAAGGCAAGCAGATGGTGATCTGCAAAATCAGCCATTATTCCGCCGACACCTACGGCATTGGCATCCTGGCGAACGACCTGATGGTCATCTATACCGCCCTGCGCGACGGAAAGGAACTTCCGCCCGCGCCCGGCAGCTTCGAAGACATCATCCGCAAAGACAACGAATATCGGCTGGATACCGCCGCGACGGAGCGGGACCGGGCATATCTCCATGATTATTTCTTCAAGATTCACCCCGACCATCCCGTCTATTGCGGCACGCACGGCAACAAGAACGACCGCTGGCTCAAATGCAAGCGAAAGGGAAAATTCTCCATCCCCATGTTGATGGTCCGCTGCGACACCTACCCATTCCAGTTCGCGGTACCGGCCGCCGTCACCCTCCGGGCGGAAGAATGGTGCAAGGAACACGACATCTCCCTGAACACCCTGTTCTTCATGGGATTCACGCTCACGCTCTCCCTGCTCAATGATCGTGAAACGCGGCTGTGCAACGTGGAAATCCTCAACTGTCGCGGCTCCCTGGCAGACCGCAGGACCGCCGGCACCAAGGCGCAGGGCATGGCCGTCTGCACCGAGATCGACTACGGAAAGGGCTTCCTCGCCAATACGACCGTCCTGTCGGAGGAGCAGAAGGAGCTCTACCGCCACACCCGCCTCAGCTACCTGGAAGGCGAGATCATGCAGCACGAATCCTGGAAATTCTCCATGCTCGACATGCTCAACAGCTCCGGATTCTCCTATATCCCCTTCGCCTCCCACGAGGGCGTCCGGCTCGAACTCCAAAGCAACGGCAAGGGCGCGCTGATCACCTACGTGGCCCTGATGCACGATCTTACGAACAATGAGATCTTCGTCAACTACGACGTCCAGAAGCTGCGGGTCACGCCCAAGCAGCTCACCGACTTCCAAAACCGCTACCTTCGCGTCATGGAGACCGTGCTGGCGGATTCCGAGACGCCGCTGGAACAGCTTTTCTAGCGTGTGACGAAAATATCCGGAAGGCAAATTCCGTCACTAAACGGGAATTACGGTCACAAATACAAAGTATTTGTCAAAACGTCATAATATTCGGCACGATATTAGTCACGTATTTCCCGAATTAGTAAATTTGCATGATTTATGATTAAGACATTACTCCTGATTCCCCTGCTTGTCCTGCAGTTCCAATCTGTGGACAAGTCTTTTGCAGACAGCGATTACCGTGCTTGTGAGCAGTCCCTGCTGCAGATGCTCCCGCAAGCCGAAAATGGCGCCGAGAAGGCCTCCGTGCTATGGCGTCTCGCCCGGGTGAACTACATGCTGGGCGACGCCCAGAAGGAGAAACTCGCCCGCCGCGAACGCTTCAACCAGGGCATCGCCTATGCCGAACAGGGAATTAAAGAGAATTCCCGCGACGCCCAGTGCTACATGTGGCATTGCGCCAATACGGGCGGCGAGTGCCAGACGCATTCCCTCATGGAGCAGGCAAAGGCCGTCCCCGCGATGACGAAGGACCTGACCAAGATCCTCAACGGGTTGAACCCCCGCATGTCCGAGGCCTGGCAGGCCCTCTCGGAGATGTACTACCACCACCCCATGAAGTCCAACGACAGCGCGATCAACTTCGCCCGCACGGCCGCGTCGAACGCACCGGCCGGCGAACCCCGCGTCACGACCTTCCTGTATGTCGCCAACCTGCTGTACGAGCGCAACTGGAGCGCGGACAAGCGCGCCGCCCAGATCGCCGACCACAAGGCCAAGCTGGAGAAGATGAACGGCAGCACTAATATCGACCGCTTCGCCCTCTCCGACGGCATGCAGCAGGCCCGTCCCTGGACGTCCAAAGCCCTCGGCGAACTGTCCGACCGCGAGGAAGCGCTGGCGCTGGCCGAATACGCCGTGCTGCGCTACCGCGCCTGCCAGGATCCCGCCGCCGTCGAGCGCCGGGACTTCCAGACCCTCCAACAATGGATGCAAAAACACAAATGATAATGGAACCTAAACGTTATTCATTCAATTACTCGCAGGACATCATTCACCTGCAGACCAAGTACGCGCTGTTCAAGCGGGTCGCCAACATCCTTTTCTCCGTCACCTTCGATAACGGATTCGACGAAGGGCGCATGCTTGACGCCCTCCAGCTGCTCATCGACCGCAACGACTGCCTCCGCCTGACCTTCGTCAAGGAAGGCAAGCAGATGCGCCAGTTCTTCGAGCCGGCACGCAAGCTGGGCAAGGTCCCGACCGTCCGCTTCGAGACCACGGCACAGATGGAGGCCTGGATCCGCCGCTTCCGCCGCAAGGGCCTGGACATGACGAAAGGCCAGACCTTCAAGGCAGTCTTCGCCGTCAACGCCTCCGGCGAGCAGATGGTCTTCATCAA
>JAFXUS010000022.1 GCA_017535125.1 Bacteroidales bacterium
GGGCAGGATGAGGCTATCAAGGCTGTCGCCGATGCCGTAAGGCGTTCAAGGGCAGGACTTCAGAGCGAAAAGCGCCCTATAGGCTCCTTCCTCTTCCTCGGAACCACAGGCGTAGGAAAGACCGAGTTGGCCAAAGCACTGGCGGAGTTCCTGTTCGACGATGAGAATATGCTTACGCGTATCGATATGAGCGAATACCAGGAGAGCCATACGGTGAGCCGGCTCGTCGGCGCGCCTCAGGGATACGTCGGCTACGACGAAGGCGGCCAGCTGACCGAGGCGGTGCGGCGCAAGCCCTACTCCGTGATCCTGCTGGACGAGATCAAGAAGGCACACCCGGACGTGTTCAACATCCTGCTGCAGGTGCTCGACGACGGTCGTCTGACCGACAACAAGGGCCGTACGGTGGACTTCAAGAACACCATCCTCATCATGACCTCCAACCTCAAGGAGGAGGAGCTGCGCCTTCGCATGCGGCCGGAGTTCCTGAACCGAATCGACGAAATCGTGGTCTTCGACCCGCTGACACCCGACGATATCCGGCAGATCGTGCGCATCCAGATGGAGATCCTGCGCAAGAAGCTGGAGGACGAGAACGTCGTGCTCAGCTACACCAAGGCCTTCGAGGACGACATGGTGGAGAACGGCTACGATCCGGTCTATGGCGCCCGCCCGGTGAAGCGGCTGATCCAGCGCGAGCTGGTGAACAAGCTGGCGCGGGAGATCCTGGAGGGCAAGGTCCACAAGGACTCCGCCATCGAGGTGGACAGCGCGGACGGGCAGACCGTCCTGCGGAACAAATAAAAAAAGCCCGGGGCATTGAGCCTCGGGCTTTTCTCTTGACCTTTCTTTTACTCCGTGGGAGCGTCCTGCTGGATCGGGGCGGACGGGAAGGCAGGCTGGGCATCCGTGCCCACGTTCTCGATCTGGTCGGTCACGTCGATGGCGGCGCCGTTGGTGCCGGTCGTGAAGGACGAGATGATGGAGACGGCGAGGATGAAGGCGACGAGACCCCAGGTGATCTTCTCGAGGGCGTCGGCCGTCTGGCGGACACCGAAGGTCTGGTTGCCGGCCACGAAGTTGCTGGCGAGACCCTCACCCTTGCCACTCTGGAGAAGCACCACGATGATGAGCAGGATGGCGGCGAGGATGATCAGCACAGTCAAAATCACAAACAATGCATTCATATTCAGTTCTCTTTTTTGTTTATTTCGTCAATAAGGGCTGCAAAGTAAACACTTTTTTCCGGATATCGCAAACTTAGGCGCGAATAAATGTCGATCGCTTCCTGCGGATAGCCTTGCTCGAGGTAGATTTTCGCGAGCGTCTCGGTGCAGAGGGGTTCTTCTTCCGCCGCCCCGGCGGCCGGTTCATCGACGTAGCCCTCTTCGCGCGCCTTGACGGCGAAACGGGAGAAGATGCTGTCCCCGTCTTTGCGTGCGCCCTCATATTGGTCCTGGGAGAAATAGTCCCCGCCCACCACGACGATGCGCGGCGCGGGCGCCTGCGGTTCCGGTTCCGGTTCCGGGATGAAAGTCTCCACGAGCCGGCGTGCGTCCTTGTCGGAGCAGTCCACCGTGCGGCCCGACAAAACCAGGGGCGTGATGGCCTTGCGATCGCACAGGTGCATCGCCGTCTCGGCGATCTGGCTCTCGGAGAGCGCTCCGGCCTCGGCCATCCGGCGGCAGAGCTCCATGCGGGCGCCGCCGTACCAGGGGTACAGGGAGACGACGCTGGAGAGTTCCTCCAGGGTGATGGTGTGTATGTCGGACGGATTTACCATTGGGCGACGGTGGCGTTGAAGATGTCCTCGATCAGCTTATCGACGATCTCGGCGCAGAGCGTGGATTCGACGGCGTCGAGGGAGTTGGTGGTGTCATATTCCGCGTAAGCGGAGAAGCTCTTGCCGTCGAAGTCGTCTTCGGGATATTTCCGGTTGGCGAAGTTGACGCGTACCGTCACGGTCAGGCGGTTGCGCGTGGCGATTTCGTTGGCGGAGACGGCGGCGGGCGCGACGTTGTAGCCCGTGATTTCTCCCGTGATTTCCAGGTCGCCGTCCTGCTCCACCTGCTCGAGGCGGGTCATCCTGCGGAAACGGGTGCGCAGCGCCTCGGTGATGTCGTTGCTCAGCGAGGGGTTGACCTTTTCCGCCCGGTACTCGAAATATTCGATGTCGATGGTATTGACGTCGTTCTGGATGGAGGTGCCGGAGAAGGAATAGATGCCGCAGGCGCCGAGCGTCAGCACGGCGGCGAGGAGCGAAAGTATGCGTGCGAACGGCCGTGTCATGCTTTCTTGCCGTTGTTCTTCCATTCCGCGAGCTTGCGGTAGATGGTGCGCTCGGAGACGCCGAGTTCCGCGGCGGCGGGTTTGACCTTGCCGCCGTGCTTGGCGAGGGCGCGCTCGATGAGTTCGTCGTTGGACTTGCGGAGAGAAATGCCTTCCTCGGCGGCCTCCGGTTCGATGATCTGCTCTTCCGGCTCGTCCCGGACCATGTCCACGTAGTGGGGCAGCGCGTTGGTGACGGGCTGCTGGACGGGTGCGCCCGTCTGCACGGCCTCCTTGAGCCGGTCCACCTCCTGCTTGAGGTCGAGGATAGCCTTGATGATCATCTGCTTGTCGCTGTCGGACATGCCGCCGGCGGGCGCAGGCCCGGAGACGGCGGGGAGCATGGAGTCCTTCTCGTCCGGCAGGTAGCGCATCAGCGCCGCCGGACCGAGCTCGATGCGCTCGGAACCGGGGGTGACGGGCCGCGATTCGAGGGCGGTCACCGTCTCCGCGACGTTCTTGAGCTGGCGGATGTTGCCGGGCCAGCGGTAGGCGGTCAGCAGGGAGATGGCGTCGTGGTTGAGGCTGACCTTGCAGAGGTTGTACTTTTCGGAGAAATCCGAGGTGAACTTGCGGAACAGCAGATAGACGTCGTCCTTGTTGCGCTCGCGCAGGGCGGGCATCTGGATCTGGATGCCGGTCAGGCGGTAGTAGAGGTCCTCGCGGAACTTGCCCGTGGCCACGGCGTAGGCCAGGTTGACGTTGGTCGCGGCGATCACGCGCACGTCAGTCTTCTCCACCTTGGAGGAGCCGACCTTCATGTATTCGCCGTTCTGCAGGACGCGCAGCAACAGGGCCTGCGTCTCGCGCGGCAGCTCGCCGATCTCGTCGAGGAACAGGGTGCCGCCGTTCGCCTCCTCGAAGTAGCCTTTCCGCTCGCCGATGGCGCCCGTGAAGGCGCCTTTCTCGTGGCCGAACAGCTCGGCGTTGATGGTCCCTTCCGGGATGGCGCCGCAGTTCACGGCCAGGTATTTGCCCGTCTTGCGGCGGCTGAACTGGTGGATGATCTGGGGGATGTTCTCCTTGCCCACGCCGCTCTCGCCCGTGATCAGGACGGTGAGGTCGGTGGGGGCGACGGCGACGGCCGTCTCCAGCGCGCGGTTCAGCCCGGCGTCATTTCCGATGATGTCGTATTTATTTTTGAGTCGTTGGAGCTCTTGCATTTCCATAGAGAGCAAAGTTAAGGATTATTTTTTATATTTGTGAATCGAATGATATCTGTAACCATATAAAACCGTTTTCAGCATGAAAAATATCACGAGAATTCTTCTCCTTTGCGCCACCGTCGTCGTGGCGGCAGCCTGCGGTAAATCCCGCGCCGAACAGATGAAGCTTGCCGAGAAAGTGCAGATCGACTGCACGCCCGAAGTCCTTGCGCTCGTGGGCGACAAGATTCCCGTTTCCCTGACGGTCACCTATCCGGACGGCTACTTCCATCCGAAAGCCACGATGGAGGTCACCCCCGTGCTGGTGTACAGCAGCGGCGAGGAACAGAAAGGCCCCACCTACACCTACCAGGGTGAAAAGGTAATGGATAACTACAAGGTCGTCGCCAAGGCCGGCGGCACCGTGCGCGAGCAGTTCGCCTTCGATTACGAGGAAGGCGTCGAGCGGGCGCACCTCGAGCTGCGCGGCGTCGCCTACTACAACGGCAAGGCGATCGCCATTCCGGCCGTGAAGGTGGCTGACGGTACGATCGTGACCCAGCTGCTCGCCAGCACGCACGGCGAGTACAGCTACAAGAAAGACGACTACCAAGCCGTGCTCCATGAGCAGACCGAAGGCCAGGTGATGTACGACTATAACTCCGCCGCCATCAAGGGCAGCGAACTGCGTTCGCAGTCGATCAAGGAGCTGCAGGCCGCCCTTGCGCAGATCGAAGCCGATCCGCGCTACACCATCACAGGCACGAGCGTCGTCGCCTACGCCTCCCCGGAAGGCGGCCAGGAGTACAACGCCAAGCTCTCCGACAACCGCGCCGCTTCCGCCGAGAAGGCCTGGAGCAAGGTGACCGGCGACAAGAACGCCCCGGACAACCTGGAGGTGCGCAGCATCGGACAGGACTGGGAGGGTTTCCGCGAGGCCATCGAGAAGTCCGACATCGAGGACAAGGACCTGATCCTGCGTGTCCTGTCGATGTACAGCGACCCGGCCGTCCGCGAAAGCGAGATCAAGAACATGTCCAAGGTCTATACGGAGATCAACAAGAGCGTCTTCCCGGAACTGCGCCGCGCGCGATTCATCACGGAGATGGATTACCAGAATTTCTCGGATGAGGAGCTGGTCGAGATGTCCCGCCAGGCGGTGGACGTGCTCGACGAGGAAGGCCTGCTGCGCGTGGCTTCCATCACGGATGACGCCGCCCGCAAGGCGGAGCTCTACAACAAGGCGGTGGACAAGTTCGGTTCCGACCGTGCCCGTTTCAACCTCGCCGCCATGGCGCTGGACGACCAGCGTCCGGACGCTGCCGCGAAGCAGCTGGACGGCATCAAGGTGCAGGACGCCGACGTGCAGAACGCCCGCGGCGTGGTGGAACTGCAGCGCGGCGACCGCAAGGCGGCCGCGGAATGGTTCCGCAAAGCCGGTACGCCGGAGGCGAAAGCCAACCTCGGTCTGCTGCAGCTCCTGGACGGCAATTATGACGCCGCCGCGAAGCAGCTGGAGGGTACCGACGGCCTGAATGGCGCCATCGCCAGCCTGCTGGCCGGCCGTCTCGACGAGGCCGAGGCCCGCGTCACCTGCCACTGCGGCCGCGCCGAATACGTACGTGCCATCATCGCCGCCCGCAAGGGCGACGCCGCCGGCGTCAAGAGCCATCTGGCGAACGTGGAAGCGAAGGACAAGCGTCTCTTCGAGCAGTCCAAAACGGATGTAGAGTTCGCGAAATTCAGATAGTTAGATTCATCATTTTTTGTGATTTACGGATTTTTCCGTATATTTGCAGCCCCCAAAAACTGGGGGCTTTTTATAACTTATTTATTAACAACTATTTATGCCAACTATTCAACAATTGGTTCGCAAAGGACGCGAGGTTATCGAGGTCAAGTCGAAATCTCGTGCGTTGGATGCTTGTCCTCAGAAGCGTGGCGTATGCTTGAGAGTCTATACGACGACTCCCAAGAAGCCGAACTCCGCTATGCGTAAGGTCGCGCGTGTACGTCTCACGAATTCTAAAGAGGTCAATGCCTACATTCCGGGCGAGGGGCACAACCTGCAGGAGCACTCCATCGTGCTCGTGCGCGGTGGTCGTGTCAAGGATCTCCCCGGTGTACGTTACCACATCCTCCGCGGTGCTTTGGATACTGCCGGCGTGGAAGGACGGACCCAGTCCCGTTCGCTCTACGGCGCCAAGAGGCCGAAGTAATTGCCGAAGGATGGTTTAATTATTAATTTTTCACATTTACCATGAGAAAAGCAAAGCCTAAGAAGAGGATTCTACTTCCTGATCCCAAGTTTCACGATACGCAGGTCACCCGCTTCGTGAACAACCTGATGTTGCAGGGGAAGAAGAGTATCGCGTATTCTATTTTTTACGATGCCATTGATATGGTAGGCGAGAAGATGAAAGATTCTGACAAGGCTCCTCTGGATATTTGGAGGAAGGCGCTCGAGAACGTGACCCCGCAGATCGAGGTCAAGTCCCGCCGTATCGGCGGCGCCAACTTCCAGGTGCCTACCGAGTTGCGCCC
>JAFXUS010000023.1 GCA_017535125.1 Bacteroidales bacterium
CACCCTGAACCTGCTGCTCGGAGAGACCCCGGAATGACCCACGAACGACTGGAGAGCAAACTCGGCTTCGACAAGATCCGCAAGATGATTGCCGACCGCTGCCTGACGGACTACGCCGCCGGGCGCGTGGCCGAGGAGGACTTCTCCACCGATGCCGACATCATCCGGCGGCGGCTCGCCCTCGCCGACGAGATGCGCCTCATCCTGATGTTCGAGGAAGGCTTCCCGACCACGGGCTACATCGATGCCATCCCGTTCCTTTCCGCGCTGGAGCGCGACGGATCCTGCATCGACGTGCTCTCGCTCGGCAAGCTCAAGACCGTCACGGACACCGTCCGCCGCATCCTCCATTTCTTC
The DNA here is from genome assembly GCA_017535125.1 of Bacteroidales bacterium. Next base: position 358 of record JAFXUS010000023.1, read on the forward strand.
GGCAGCGTCAAGGGCGGCATTTACCCGCAGCTGGAGAAGCTCGCCTCGCCCATCCGCTCCTTCCCCGAGGTGCAGCGGCGCATCGAGAGCATCCTCGACAAATACGGCGACATCAAGGACTCCGCCTCCGACCGGCTCTTCGAGATCCGGCGCGACCTCCGCAGCAAGGAGGCGGCCATCTCCAAGCGCGCCGGCGCCATTCTGCGCAAGGCGCAGGAAGAGGGGGTCGTGGACGCCGACGCGGACGTGACCATCCGCGACGGCAAATACCTCATTCCCGTCGGGACCTCCGCCAAGCGCAAGCTGCCCGGCTTCGTGCACGACGTGTCCGCCTCCGGCAAAACGGCTTTCATCGAGCCGGCCGAGATCATCGAGCTGGAGAACGACATCGCGGAGCTCCGCTTCGAAGAGGAGCGCGAGATCCGCAAGATCCTGATGGAATTCACCGACTTCCTGCGGCCTTACCTGCCCGAACTGCTCGCCGGCGCCGCCTTCGTCGGGGAAATGGATTTCCTGATGGCGAAGGCGCAGACGGCGCTCGACCTCGTGGCCGGCATGCCCGTCATCTCGATTGACGGCAGCCTGTCGCTGCGCAAGGCGCGCCACCCGCTGCTCGAAAAGGCGCTCGCCCGCGAGGGGCGTGAAATCGTCCCGCTGACGGTCACCCTGACGGACAAGAAACGCATCCTGCTCATCTCCGGCCCCAACGCCGGCGGCAAGTCCGTCTGCCTCAAGACGGTCGGACTCCTCCAATACATGTTCCAGTGGGGCATGCTTATTCCCACTTCCGAGAGTTCCGAGCTTCCGGTCTTCGACCGCATCGACGTGAGCATCGGCGACGACCAGAACCTCGAAGACGACCTCAGCACCTACAGCTCCTTCCTCGCGGACATGCGCGACCTGCTCGCGCAGGCCGACGAGCGGACGCTGGTGCTCATCGACGAATTCGGCTCCGGCACGGAGCCCGCGGCCGGCGGTGCCATCGCCGAGGCCATCCTGGCCGAGCTCGACCGCCGCGGCGTGCGCGCCGTGATCACCACGCACTACACGAACCTCAAGCTCTACGCCGCGGGCGCCGACACGCACGTGGTCAACGGCGCCATGCTCTACGACGCCGCGAAGATCGCGCCGATGTTCCAGCTGGAGATCGGCCTGCCCGGCAACTCCTTCGCCTTCGAGCTGGCGCGTAAGATGCGCCTGCCGGAGAGCATCGTCAAGGATGCGGAGACGCGCGCCGGCGAGGAGTTCGTGGGCATCGAGCGCAACCTGCGCAAAATCGCCCGCAACCGCCGGGCGCTGGACGAGAAACTCCAGAAGATCAAGCATACCGACAAGGCCCTCGAGGGCATCACGGAGCGCTACGAGCGCGAACTGGAGGACATCCAGAAGCAGAAGAAGGCCATCCTCGAGGAGGCCCGCAAGGAAGCGGAGCAGATCGTCAAGGGCGCGGGAAAGCAGGTGGAGAAGACCATCCGCGACATCAAGGAAGCCCAGGCCGGCAAGGAGCAGACTAAGGCTGCGCGCCAGGAGCTGCAGGGTTTCCTGGGCGCGCTCCAGGAGCGCAAGACCAAGGAGAAGAAGACGCGCGACGCCTACATCGACCGCAAGCTCGAGCAGCTGAAGAAGCGCAAGAAGGGCGGCGCCGCCGTGACTGCCGAGCCCGTGAAGAGCGAACCGCTCAAGGTGGGTGAGAAGGTGCGGATCAAGGAGAACGGCCTCGTGGGCGAGGTGGCCAAGATCAGCAGCAAATCCGTGACCGTGATCGTCGGCAACATCACCAGTACCATGGCACCGGCGCGCGTGGAGCGCATCTCCTCGAACGAATTCCGCGAAGCGTCCCGCAAGGTCTTCGCTCCCGTGCAGCAGCGGGTGGACAGTGCCATCACGGAGCGCAAGCTCAGCTTCAAGCCGGAGCTGGACGTCCGCGGCGAGCGTCTCTCCGACGCGCTCGACATCGTCACGCATTACATCGACGATGCCGTCATGCTCGGCATCGGATCCGTGCGCATCATCCACGGCAAGGGGACCGGCGTGCTGCGCGAAGAGATACAGAAATACCTGCGGACTATTCCGGGGCTGACCGTCAGCGACGAAGACGTGCGCAACGGCGGCACCGGGGTAACCGTCGTCAAACTATGAAAACGGACAGGGCCGTCGTCGGCCGCAGGGGAGAAGAGGAAGCCACCCGCTACCTCGCCCGGCTCGGACACAAGGTCCTCGCGCGCAACTGGCGCGGCGGACACCTCGAGCTGGACATCATCACCCTCACGGGCAACGAGCTCCACTTCGTCGAGGTCAAGAGCCGCGTGGCGCCCGTGATGGCCGAGCCGCAGCGCAACGTGGGCCGCGAGAAGCAACGGCGCCTGGTCGCCGCCGCGCAGGCTTTTCTGCACGACGAGGGACGCAAGGACCTGCCTGCCGACCTGGAAGTTTTTTTCGACGTGATGTCGATCGTCTTCTACGGGACGGGCGAAGATTTTGAAATAGAGTACTACCCTAAAGCTTTTATACCACATTATGTCTAATAACCATCATTACTGTATAATCATGGCCGGCGGGATCGGATCCCGTTTCTGGCCGATCAGCCGGGCCGACCAGCCCAAGCAATTCCTCGATTTCAGCATCCTGGGCCGCTCCTTCCTGCGTCGTACCTACGACCGCATGAAGGTCGTCATCCCCGAGGAGAACATCCTCGTGGTGAGTCTGGAGCGCTACCGCGACCAGGTCATGGCGCAGCTGCCCGAGCTACCCGCATGCAACCTGCTGCTCGAGCCGTACAACCGCAACACGGCCCCCTGCGTCGCGTTTGCGACCTACGCGATCCTGCAGCGCGACCCGGATGCCGTCACCGTGGTGACGCCCTCCGACCATGCCATCGCCCGGCACGAGGTGTTCAACCAGACCCTGCAGGAGGCGCTTGCCTATGCCGAAGGCACCGACGCGCTCATCACGCTGGGTGTCGTGCCGACCCGTCCGGACTCCAATTTCGGCTACATCCAGATGGCCGGCAAGTCCGAGGACGGCCGCCCCGTCAAGATCAAGACCTTCACCGAGAAGCCCGACGCCGAGCTGGCCCGCGTCTTCGTGGATACCCACGAATTCCTCTGGAACTCAGGTATCTTCGTCTGGCGCGCGGACGCCATCCGCAAGGCGTTGGAGAAATATGCCCCCGAGATCACCGATCTCTGGGGTGGCTGGCAGGAAGCGCTCGGAAAGAGCGGCCAGCAGGCCTTCGTGGACCGCATCTACACGGACATGCCGCGCATCTCCATCGACTATGCCGTGATGGAGAAGACGGACAACGCCTGGGTCTATCCCGCGGAGTTCCGCTGGGCCGATATCGGGAACTGGGAGTCCCTCTACGAGTACCTGGCCTATCATGACGACCAGGGCAACGCCCTCAACCGCACCAGCCGGCGCCTGCTCGTGGACAGCGCCGACAACATCGTCTATTCCACCCGCGACGACAAACTGCTGGCCATCCGGGGCATGCAGGACTTCATCATCATCGATACCGAGGACGTGCTGATGATCTGCCCGCGCGACGAGAAGAAACTCAAGGACTTCCTCTCCCGCCTCGCGATGCCCGAGTACGAGGAGTACCGTTAGGCGGCGCAAGTCGACGAAAAAGGCCTTCCGTTTCTGCGGGAGGCCTTTTTTCGATGAAAAACTTGTAAATCAAGTATTTGTAAATTGAGAAATTAGTTGTATATTTGCAGCCCGCAAAAATGCGAGAAAACTTATAAAGTATTTATAAACAATTAATTAACAAACCAATGCCTGGATTAATTGGAAAGAAAATCGGAATGACTTCCGTTTTCGGTGCCGACGGTAAGAACATACCGTGCACCGTTATCGAGGCTGGTCCGTGCGTCGTTACGCAGCTGCGTACCCTTGAGAAGGATGGCTACGAAGCCGTGCAGCTTGCCTATGGCGAAACCACTGAAAAGCACACCAGCGCGCCCCTGATGGGGCACTTCAAAAAGGCAGGTACCACTCCCAAGCGCAAGCTGGTCGAATTCAAGGCCGACTTCGCCGGTGAGGTGGCCCTCGGCAGCACGTTCACCGTGGCCGACATCTTCACCGAGGATGTCAAGTTCGTGGATGTGATCGGTACCTCCAAGGGTAAGGGTTTCCAGGGTGTTGTGCACCGTCATCACTTCGCCGGCGTCGGCGGACAGACTCACGGCCAGCACAACCGTCTGCGTCACCCCGGTTCCATGGGTGCGTCCTCCTGGCCGTCCCGCGTTCTCCCCGGCATGCGTATGGCTGGCCACATGG
>JAFXUS010000024.1 GCA_017535125.1 Bacteroidales bacterium
CCCCTGACCAAGGTCCTGAACGACGTCTTCGGCGTCAAGCGCGGCCTGATGACTACCATCCACGCCGCCACCGCCACCCAGAAGACCGTCGACGGCCCCTCCACGAAGGATTGGCGCGGCGGCCGCGGCATCCTCGAGAACATCATCCCGTCCTCCACGGGTGCTGCCAAGGCTGTCGGCAAGGTGCTTCCTGAGCTGAACGGCAAGCTGACCGGTATGTCCCTCCGCGTCCCGACCTCCGACGTCTCCTTCGTCGACCTGACCGTCGAACTCGCCAAGGAGGCTACCTACGATGAGATCTGCGCCGCCATGAAGGCCGCTTCCGAGGGTGAGCTCAAGGGTGTCCTGGGCTACACCGAGGACGCTGTGGTCTCCACCGACTTCCGCAACGACGCCCGCACGTCCATCTTCGACGTGAAGGCCGGTATCCAGCTCGACAAGACCTTCGTGAAGGTCTGCGCCTGGTACGACAACGAGTGGGGTTACTCCAACAAGGTGCTCGAGATGGCGAAGGTCATCGCTGCGTAAGCAGAGTACACTGACTTTTTTACGGAAGGATGGCAGTTTTCTGCCATCCTTTTGTTATATTTGTAAGTTTAATGGTAAAGAATAACCATATATCACTGATAACAGTATGAAGAAGATTACTTTGCTTGCGGCCGCCCTCCTGTGTCTGGGTGCATCCGCCTTTGCACAGCAGCGCCCCGCGCCTGAGCAGCTCCCTGAGTACCAGTTCACGACCGTCACGGCTGCTCCGATCACGTCCATCAAGAACCAGGCGAGCAGCGGGACCTGCTGGTCCTTCTCCGCCATCAGCTTCCTGGAGTCCGAGGCCATCCGTCTCTGCAACATCAAGGACGAAGCGAAATATCCTGATTTCTCCGAATTCTTCGTGGTGTCCAACTCCTATAAGGAGCGCGCCGAGAAGTATATCCGCCTGGACGGCAAGCTCGGCTTCAGCGCCGGTTCCGGCGCGGGCGACGTGTTCGACGTGGTGCGCAACCACGGCATCGTGCCCAACGAGGCCATGACCGGTATGAATTATGGTTCCCCGCTCCCGCAGCAGGCTGAGATGGACGCTGTCCTGGCCGCTTACGTGGAGGCCGTCTCCAAGGCCCGCGGCAAGCTCTCTACGGCCTGGAAGCGCGGTTTCGACGCCGTCGTGGACGAATACCTGGGCAAAGCCCCCGAGACTTTCGAGGTGGACGGCGTGACTTATACCCCGGCTTCCTACCGCGACGCGATGAAGATCAACCCGGACGACTATGTCGAGCTGACCTCTTTCACGCATCATCCGTTCTATACCTGGTTCGCCCTGGAGGTCTGCGACAACTGGCGCGGTTCCCAATCCTACAACGTCCCGATCGACGAGCTGATGGCCGTGGTGGACAACGCCCTCGAGAACGGCTACACCGTCTGCTGGGGCGCCGACGTGAGCCACACGGGCTTCACCCGCAACGGCCTCGCCATCCTGGTGGACGAGCAGGCCACCAAGGCCGGTTCCGACCAGGAGCGCTGGGTCGGCAAGATCGAGGGTAAGCCCGCGCCCGTCAAGATCGTGGAAGGCACCCCGACGCAGGAGTCCCGCCAGATTGAGTTCGACAACAAGACCATGACTGACGACCACGGCATGCATATCTACGGCATCGCCAAGGACCAGGACGGGAAGAAGTACTACATGGTCAAGAATTCCTGGGGTGTGACCGGTGCTTACGACGGCATCTGGTATGCCACCGAGGCTTTCGTGAAGGCACAGACCCTGGACATCACCGTCCATAAGTCCGCCCTGACCAAGGAGCTGAAGAAGAAACTCGGCGTGAAGTAATGACGCTTCGCAAGCATATTCCCAACACCATCACTTCGATGAATCTGGTCTGCGGACTCGTCGGAGTGGTCTTCGTGCTGCACAACCGCCTGGACATGGCGTTCTACTGCATGCTGGCGGCATCCGTCTTCGATTTCCTCGACGGACTGGCCGCCCGCGCGCTGGACGCATATTCCGACATGGGCAAGGAGCTGGATTCGCTCTGCGACCTGATCAGCTTCGGCTTCCTGCCGGCGCTGATGCTCTGTGTCCTGATGCAGCTGTACCGTTTTGACGAGAGTCCGGTGTGCTGGCTGCCGCTGGCCCTGACGCTGTTCAGCGCGCTGCGTCTGGCGAAGTTCAACGTGGATGAGCGTCAGACGTCCAGTTTCCTGGGCCTGCCCACGCCGGCCGCGGCGCTGCTCTGCGGGGCGCTGTGCTGCTATTGCTGCCACACGCCGCTCGAGTTCCTGTCCACCTGGGTGTCCGGTCCGGTGTTCATTCCGCTGCTTGCCTTCTGCCTCTGCATCCTGCTGGTCAGCGAGGTCCCGATGTTCTCGTTCAAGATGCACCGGGGCGACAGCCGCACGCTGCAGGTCAAGCGCTGGACGCTGGTCGCTTTCTTCGTGGCGGCCGCCGTCTTCTGCCTGGTGGCCGGCCATCACTGGTCGCTGACCGTGGTGCTGGGCCTCCTGTTCTACATCCTGAACAATCTGGTTTACGCCTTATTCAAGATATGAAAGCTAGATTCTTCCCGCTGTTGCTTCTGCTGCTTCCTGTCGCATGTGATCGTCAGGTAGTAGAGACGCGGCCGACCATTCCGCTGGTGCGGGAAATCCTTTCCGACCGGACCGATCCCCGGGCGCAGCTGGTGCGCGAACGCGCTTCCGTGCCCCTGGCCGACATCACGATCATCGGTTCCGAGTTCGCCTGCGACCGCCTGGCGGAGGAATTCTCCTTCCGGGACTGGCAGGACAACGTGGACGCCCGCTTCGAGAAGGACGGGCTGCCGGACTTCGCCGGCGAGACCTTCGTCTGCATCGAGGACGTGGTGCCGTATGCCGACGTGCTGGCGCGCGACGGCGAGGAGGCGCTCCGCCAGCAGACGCTGCTGCGCGTGCTGGCCGCACTCGACACGGTGGCGCACATCAGCCCCTACGACATGGAGGGCCTGTCCGTCAAGCCGAGCTCGAAGATCGTCGTGCTGGCGGATCCGTATCTGTGCGAGTACGGCGGTTTCGACGTGGATACCCTGTTCCGCTCGACTGGATGCCGGATTCCGGTGTTCAGCCCGATCGAGATGATGATCGACCAGGCCTTCGAGCAGGGTGGCCGCTGGGACCTTTCGGTCGGCATCATCTGCGCGCCGCAATATGATTCGACGGGGATTTATGAGCGGATTTTTGCCCGGAAGGCCGCAGAGCGCGGCAGCAAGGGAGCCAGTTGCGTGGTGTTCGGCACGGAGCAGCGCGACAGCGTGCTGTATGATTTCCTGAACCGCTACCAGGCGGCGGGGCACAGCAAGCCGCTGGACGTCATCCTGATCGACGACCTCTCGATCGACGCCGATCTGATCAAGACCGAGTTGGCGGAGATCGTGTCCGTGATGAACGAAAGTTCGATGACGCTCGGCCGTCTGGTCTCGCGCAACTTTTTCTTCCTCGACACCTTCGATACGGTGTCGGCCCAATGTTTCAGTTTCTTGCGGGCGAACAATCTGTTCACCCACAACATAGCCAAACCCCAGGTGACGATTTACCGTCCGGTCCGCAAGCCGGAGTCCGAGGACGGTTCGATCATCCTGATTCCCGGTTCTTATGTACAAAATTAGCATCCAGCCTGAGGAAATAGAGAAAATGCCGCTGGGATCCTTTCCCGGCAAGATTCATGTGATAGACAAGACCGGTCTCGATTTTGTGCGGGCGATCGCCTATCTGGGCACGCAGCGGATCATCGGTTTCGATACGGAGACGCGTCCGGTGTTTTCGCCGGGCCAGCGCCACAATCACGTGGCGCTGCTGCAGCTCTCGGGCGGCGGAAAGGCGTTCCTGTTCCGCGTCGGGACGATGGGCATGAGCCGCCTGCTCTGCGCCATCATGTCGAATCCGCGCATCATCAAGGTCGGGGCCGCGGTCCACGACGACGTGCGCGGGCTGCAGTATTACCGCCGTTTCGATGCGAAGGGTTTCGTGGATCTGCAGAAGATTGCGTACGAGTGGGGGATCCGCGACAAGAGCGTGAAGAAGATGGCCGCGAACATTCTCGGCGTGCGGATTTCGAAGTCGCAGCAGCTTTCCAACTGGGAGGCGGAGCAGCTTTCGGCCGCGCAGCAGATGTATGCGGCGACGGACGCCTGGGTGTGCCGGGAGATGTATCTGAAACTCCTGCAGTCGGAGAAGCATCCGCTGACGCCGGAGGAGCTGAATCCGCCGCAGCCGCAGCCGGTTCAGCCAAAGGTGGAGGTCGCTCCTGCCGCCGAGGAGGAGAAGGCGAAGGCGCGGAAGCGGCGCCGTCGTCATCGCAGCAAGTCGAAGAAGTCCGCAGAGGCGCAGCAACAGGACAATGGTTAAGGTTTTTCTGAAGCATGGGCGCGACGAGTCGTTGCGCCGGTTCCATCCGTGGGTGTTCAGCGGTGCTGTCGCCCAGGTGCAGGGTTCGCCCGCCGAGGGCGACATCGTCGGCGTGTACAGCGCCGAGGGGCAGTTCCTGGCCTCCGGCCACTGGCAGGTCGGCTCCATCGCCGTCCGCATCCTGTCTTTCGACGCGGATCCTACCGCTCCTGGCTTCTGGGAAGATTCTATTTCTCGCGCGCTTGCAGTCCGCGAAGCTGTCGGGTTGTTTCCGGCGTCGCCGAGCAAGGACGCTCTCCGACAAAACTTCGCGCTGCGCGCTCATCCCTCCCAGCCTGACGGCTGGGCCCCTCCCGTTCACGAGGCCACGGGCGGCCACGGTTTTGCTGGAGAGGTCCTTGTCTCGGCTCCGAAAAATCAGGATACAACGTGTTTTCGGCTGGTACACGGTGAGGGAGACGGTCTCCCGGGGCTGATTATCGACTGGTATGACGGGGTGTGCGTACTGCAGGCCCACTCGGTGGGTATGTTCCGGGCGAAGATGCAGATTTGCGAGGCGCTGAAGGCCGTGTTCGGTGAGCGCCTGAAGGCGGTGTATGACAAGAGTTCCGGGACGGCGCCGTTCAAGGCGGGGCTGGAGCTGATCGACGGGTATCTGTACCGGGCGCCGGGTTTCGATGCGTCCGAGACGGTGGTGCTGGAGAACGGCCGCAAGTTCCTCGTGAATTGGGAGGAGGGCCAGAAGACGGGTTTCTTCCTGGATCAGCGGGACAACCGCGAGCTGGTGGGCAAGTATGCCGCCGGACGGCGCGTGCTCAATCTTTTCTGTTATACGGGCGGGTTCAGTATCTATGCGAAGACGGCAGGTGCCGCGCTGGTGGATTCCGTCGATTCTTCTGCCAAGGCGATCTCGCTGGTCGAGCGGAATTTACAGTTGAATTCCGGTGAGGCGGAGGTGCATAATTATTGTGAGGATGCAATCGATTTTCTTCATAAGATTCCGGAGGGGAAGTACGATCTGATGATCGTGGATCCGCCGGCATTCGCGAAGCACCGCGGGGCGCTGAAGAACGCGCTGCGTGCGTATCAGCGGCTGAATGCCGCCGCCATCGCGAAGGTGGCGCCCGGCGGCCTCGTGTTCACGTTCAGCTGCTCGCAGGTCGTGGATAAGATTACCTTCGCCAATACGGTCTTCTCTGCGGCGGCGCAGACGGGGCGCAGCGTGCGTATCCTGGACCGCCTCTGCCAGGGTGCGGACCATCCGGTCAGTATCTACCATCCGGAGGGGGAGTACCTGAAAGGATTGCTTCTTTATGTTGAATAGCGTTTTTTGTAAGCTATTCAGGATTAATTGATTACAAAATAAACCTGTCCGAAATGCGACAGGTTTATTTTGTAAATTACTGATAGATAGCTATTTGTGGAAAACGGTCAGGCCGATTCAATTAGCTCCAACAGCCGGTCGATGGCTTCGCTGTCGGGAATGTGACGCAGGACGGGTTCGCTGCGGCGGTAGATCGTGACCTTGCCGCCGCCTTCGCCTACATAGCCCCAGTCGGCGTCGGCCATTTCGCCGGGGCCGTTGACGATGCAGCCCATGACCGCGATGACCATGCCCTTGAGGTGGGCGGTGCGGCGCTGGACTTCTTCGAAGGTGGTCTGGAGGTCGTACATGGTGCGGCCGCAGCCAGGGCAGGCGATGTATTCGGGGCGGTAGAAGCGGCGCCGCGCTGCCTGCATGATCTCGTCGCGGAGGTATTCCGACAGGCCCGCGGACGCCGGGATTTCGTCGATTTCCCGCTTCAGCAGTTTGGGACCCCATTTAATCGCAGCATCCAGCATGGCGGCGTCGCTGCCTGCGGCTCGGCGTCCATCCTCGCTTCCCGCTGGCGCGGAAACCGGATTCGGCGCCACGAATCCTGCTGCGGCTGAGCCTTCGCCGTCAGGCAGCACGCCGCCATAGCGGGCGAGATATTGAGCGACAGGCAATTCATTTACCGGAGGTTCCGTCAAAGATACTCTGATCGTATCTCCAATCCCTTCCTGGAGGAGGGAGGCGATGCCGACGCAGGATTTGATTCGGCCGCTGTCGCCGCCGCCGGCTTCCGTGACGCCGAGATGCATCGGGAAGACGACGCCGCGCTCCTGCATGCGGCGCGCGAGTTCGCGGTAGGCCTCCACCATGACGACGGTGTTGCTGGCCTTGAGGGAGACGACGATGTTGAGGAAATCCGCTTCGATACACATTTCCAGCCATTCCATGGCGGCCATCGCCATGGCGTGCGGGGTGTTGCCGTAGCGGTCGGTGATGTAGCGGCCCAGCGAGCCGTGGTTGAGTCCCACGCGCACGGCGGTGCCGTGCTCCTTGCAGACCGACAGGAAGCGGGCGAACTGCGCGCGCGCCTGCTCGTGGTCAGGATGGAAGTTGCCGGGATTGATGCGGACCTTTTCCACGACGGGGGCCACCTCGATGGCCGTCTCCGACGAGAAATGGATGTCCGCGACCAGCGGGACCTTGCAGCCGGCGGCGCGCAGGCGGCGCTTGATTTCCGCGACGTGCGGTATGTCCTGGCGGCCGGGAACGGTGATGCGGACGAGCTGCGCACCCGCGGCGGCGAGCTCGAGGGCCTGCGCCACGGTGGCGTCCACGTCGGAGGTGTGGGTATTGCACATCGTCTGGACGACGATGGGTTGTCCGGCGCCGATGACCAGCGAGTCACCGACCCGGACGGGAAGCGTCTCAATGCGAGCCATATACGATCTCTTTTGCCTCCCGGCGCAGCTGCGAGGTGGTCTTGCCGGAACGCTTGGTCAGCTGGAAATGCAAGCCCACGGTGGCGATGATGTCCATCGGGTAGGCGTAGCGATAGTAGTACTGGCTGGCGGAGTTCGGCGTGTAGAGCGAGGACCAGGACCAGCGCAGCAGGGCGTTGAAATGGATTTCGACCGGGTCGAACATCAGCGCGAAGCCGGCACCGGTCTGCAGGCCGTATTCCCAGCGGTTCTCATAGGGCCGGAAGGCGTTGGTGAATTCCGGTTCGAGGTTGGGGCCGCTGCGCGAAATGCTGTTGCGCCAGCCGCCATAGACCCCGATGTTGGCCATGATCTTGCCGGGATGGAAATCTATGTGTACCTGCGCCAGTGCGGGGATTTCGAAAACTTCGATCACGGCTTGCTCGGCTCCGTCCACCTCCTGCGAGCGGCCTGTCGCGGGATCGCGCAGGAAACCGAATCCTTCATAGCCGTGGGCCACGCCCACCACGAGGGCGAACATCGGGAGCCGGTCGAACATCTTGCTGAACTTCGTAAAGGTGACGCTCACGTAGTTGGGCGAGAACTGCCAGGCGCGGTTGTGCTTGGCAGGCGAGTAGTACATGTTGGAGAAGCTGACGCCGTAGTTGACGCCGATCATGATGTAATCGTTGATCAGCGCCTTCTTGGCCGGAGCTTCCTGCAGGGTATCGGCTTCGAAGGTCGCCTGCGCCCGGAGGGCGGGGACGGCCAGGCCGATCAGCAGCAGGATAATAAGGATTCTTCTCATGGCGTCAATGGAACAGGGTGCTGATATCGACGCTCTGCGAAAGCTCGGCGCTGGCGGGGATGAAGAGGTACTGGCTGCCGTTGAAATCCAGGAACACGACCGTCTCGGGCTGGCGGTGCCCCAGCAGCGAACCGGTGTCGATGATGGAGTTGCGGTTGCCGTCCTCGGTAATGCGTATGCTGTAGCGTCCGGTCCGGAGGTAAGGGAAGATGAGCACGCCGTCCTTGTCGGTGACGTAACTGCGCAGGACCTTGTCGCGCCGTTCGCCCAGCAGGTCCACGATGAGTTTGCGGTCCACGCCGGAGAGGTTGAGTTCGAGCGAACTCAAGGTCTCGTCGGAGGGGAGACTTACCTTGACGATCGTGCTGTCGGACCAGAAGCCGTTGATGTCGCGGAAAGCGCGGTAGGGGAGTTTCATCCGGTATTCGAAACCGGGCATGAGCTTGTCCTTGGGCCGCAGGATAAAACGGCGCAGGTTGAGGCTGTCCTTCTCCACGGTGAACTCGGCGCGGCTCTGCCGCTGGCGGGTGTTGATGGCGAAGAACTGCACGGAGTCGAAGTGTTCCGTGATGATCGGGTTGCGGAACTCCAGCTCGAAACCGTACTGCTCGACGGTCTCCGGGCTGGTCTTGAAAGTATAGACGCAGACCGTGTCGTCATGCTTGAGATTGCGTCGGACGCTCTTGGAGTAGGTCCGTTTCTCCTGCGGCATCGGAAGGCGGATGATTTCCTGCGTGGGGACGAGCCGGCCCAGGGAGTCCGTCTTGCGGTAGTTGACGTAGATGCGCATCGTGTCGGGCGCGGCCCGGCGGCTGTTGATCCACAGTTCCAGGCTGTCCTGGAGGATGTTGAACTGGCTGATGACCTGGTCGGCCCCGTAGCCGCGTATCCACAGCGAGTCGATCCAGGCGCCCGGGGCCTGGAAGGTGAGGTAGGCGGAACGTTCGGCCGTGCGGACCTTGTTCACGATGTATTGCTTGCTCGGCTTTTCGCGGAAGAGCTTGAGCTCGTATTCGCTGCGGCGCGCCTGGCAGCGGACCGTGTCGAGCATGTCGTATTTCAGCATCTCCGGGACGGTGTCGTGCGCGAACATGACGGGCCGGATCAGCGAGTCGATGAAGGCGACGGTCTCCGTCTCGGGGTCGTAGATGTTATTGTTGTTGGCATCCCGGATGGCGTAGATGCGGTAGAGGGTGTCCTGGATGAACGGCAGCGTGAAGAAGCCCCAGTCGTCCGTCTTGACGGCGGCGTAGGGCCGGTGGAGCAGTGCGGCGGAGTCCGCGAGATCCTTATGCAGCAGCACGGTGGCGCCTTTGACGGGCGCGAGCGTGTTGCAGTCGAGCACGGTGCCCGTGATCATCATCGAGTCGATCTGCGCTCCGGTGGAGAAGACATAGGTGAAGCCCGGGAACATGTTGCCCTCGTTGGCGTCCGCGATGGCGTCGGTGAAGCTGAGGGTGTAGGTGGTGTTGGGCTGGAGCGGCTCCTCGAAGGAGACGACGAGGTTGTGCCCGCGCAGGCGGGACTTGGGCTGGCGGTTCAGCGGCGGCGACAGGAAGATGTTGCCCGGCGTCTTGATGGTGACGTATTCGTTGAAGGTGAACACGAAGGTGGCGCCTTCGAGCGGCACGTTGACGGCGCCCGGCAGCGGCTTGATGTCGATGATCAGCGGGGGAATGGTGTCCTTCTTGCCGCCGGAAGGGGCCTGCGTCGTGTTGGCGCAGGAGGGGAAGAAGAGCGGCAGCAGGCAGGCGCCGACCAGGAGGATCAGGGGCAGGAATCTCTTCATGGCGTCACAGGTCGGTTCTGACGACATCCTGGATGCCGTCGATCTTGGAAAGGCCTTCCACCATCCGCTCGAGGTTCCGCTTGTCGCGGACGCGCAGTTCGATGAATCCTTCGAACAGGCCGCCGTCCGTGGATAGCTGGAGCTTGCGGATGTTGATGCCCAGGGTCTGGGAAATGAAGTTGGAGATGTCGCCCAGCAGGCCGATGCGGTCGATGCCCTTGAGCGAGATACGGATCGGGTATTCCTGCTGAACGGCCTCCCAGCGGGGGACGACCATGCGGTTGCCGTATTTGCTGGCGAGGCTTTCCGCCACGGGGCAGGATTTCTTGTGCACGATGACGAGGGTGTCGCTCATCGAGAAGCCGATCACCGGGTCGCCCGGGATGGGGTGGCAGCATTCCGCGATCTTGTACTGGATGGCGCTGTCTTCCCGGAGCGTGGTGCTCTTCCGGCGCTCGCCGGACGAGAGGTCCTTCTCGTCGATGATGGCCTTGAATTCCTCGGGACCGAGCAGGCCCAGGCCGATGCGGAAGAAGAGCTCGTCCTCGTCGCGCAGCTGGGTGTAGTCCTGGAACTTCCGGATCAGCTCCCGGCTGTTCTGGAGGCCCATCAGGCGGACGCGCTCCTCGAAGATGCGCTCGCCCTCGCGGGCGATGACGTCGAAGTCGCGGCGGAAGTATTCGATGACGCGGTTGCGCGCGTAGCGGGTATGCAGGACGGAGATCCAGTCCATCTTGGGCCGGGCGTTCTCCGCCGTGATGATTTCGACCTGGTCTCCCGCCTTGAGGGTGTAGGAGAGCGGGACGAGTTTCATGTTGACCTTGGCCGCGATGGCCTTGTTGCCGATCTCCGTGTGGATCTGGTAGGCGAAGTCCAGCGCCGTGGCGCCGCCGCGGATGGCTTTCTGCTCGCCTTTCGGCGTGAACACGACGATCTCGTTGCTGAGCAGGTCCTTGTGGATGATGTCCAACAGTTCGAGGTCGCTGACGTCGTCGCTCAGCAGGATCTCCTGCACCTCGGCGAGCCATTTGTCCATCTCGGAGTCGTTCTCGGAGATATAGCCGTCGTTCTTGTAGGCCCAGTGGGCGGCGATACCCTTCTCGGCGATGTCGTCCATGCGGCGGGAGCGGATCTGGACTTCCACCCAGAAGCCGGAATGGCTCATCAGGGTGCAGTGCAGGGCTTCATAGCCGTTACTCTTGGGCTGGGAGATCCAGTCGCGCCGGCGGGTCAGGTTCTCCCGGTAGAGGTGCGTGACGGTGGAGAAGATGAGGTAGGCCTGTCCGCGCTCGGTCTGGATGTTGTTTTCCTTGGGATCGAAGATGATGCGGACGGCGTAGAGATCATAGATCTGCTCGAAGGGCACCTGTTTCGTGCGCATCTTGTACCAGATGGAGTAGGGGGTCTTGATGCGCTTCTTGATGGTGAACTTGTAGCCGGCTTCCTTGAGCGCCTGCTCGATGGGGGCGATGAAGGTGTCGATGTCCTTGTCGCGCGTGGCGACGTTGCCCTTGATGCGCTCGGTGATGCGGCGGTAGTCCTCCGGTTCCTTGTAGCGGAGCCAGATGTTCTCCATCTCCGACTTGACGCTGTACAGGCCGAGGCGGTGCGCCAGCGGGATGAAGATGAACATGGTCTCGGAGAGGATCTTGTCCCGCTTGTGCTCGGGCATGTATTCGATGGTGCGGCAGTTGTGCAGCCGGTCCGCCAGCTTGATCAGGACGACGCGCACGTCGTCGTTGAGGGTGAGCAGGATGCGCTTGAAGTTCTCCGCCTGCAGGCTTTCCGTGCTGGCCGCTTCTCCCTTTCGGTCCTCGTTGTCCAGTACGGTCTTGATCTTGGTGAGGCCGTCCACCAGCGTGGAAATCTTGTCGCCGAAGAGGTTGCGGATGTCTTCCACCGTGTAGGCGGTGTCCTCGACCACGTCGTGCAGCAAGGCGGCGCAGATGGATTTGCAGCCCAGGCCGATCTCCGAGACGACGATCTCGGCCACGGCGATGGGGTGCAGGATGTAGGGCTCGCCCGAGCGGCGGCGCACGTTCTTGTGGGCCTGGTTGGCGAACTTGAAGGCTTTCCGCACGGTCTCCACCTCCGCCTTGTCCTTGCAGCGCTTGGCGGCTACCTTCATCAGCGAGGTGTAGGCCTCGTCGATGCAGCGGAGATCATCGGGTGTGAACTGGGAGATACTCATTATCCTTTTTCAGTGTCCCACGCGGAGACGTTATAGCGATCGACATTTTGGAAACTGTATGTGAGCTGCGCTCCGTAAATGATGATCTGCCAGCTGAAATTCAGCCAGATCAGGAAGAGCGGGATGGCAGCGAGGAGTCCGTAGGTCTGGCTGAGCCGCCCCACGAACATCTGCGTGTGCAGGTAGAGGTGCTGGAACAGCAGGAAGATGACACCGGCGATCAGGGCCGCCCAGAAGGCGTATTTGGGCTTGACGTAGGTGGCGGGGATGTATTTGTACATGACCGTGAACGTGCCCACCGAGATGGCGTAGAAGCCGATGTTGCCCAGCCATTTGAACAGGCCCCGCACTTCTTTCATGTTCAGGCCGAACAGGTCGGTCATGTTGGTGGCATACACGATGCCGGTGCCGAAGATGATGATGATGAACGGGGCGAGGAAGAGCACCAGGAAGTAGAAGCCGAAGCGCTTGTAGATCTTGCGGGGGATCTTGAGGATGCCCCAGACGTTGTTGAAGACGCGCTCCACCTGGAACATCATCCACAGGATGGCCCAGAGGAACATCAGGGCGGAGACGAGTCCCAGTCCGCCGCCCTGGGCGGAGAGCAGGATGTTGTCCGCCTTCTCGGCAAGCATCGTGACGATTTCGGGGTGGGTGGGCAGGACCATCTGGAGGATCTCCGTGACCTTGTTCTCCAGGCCCAGACCGCCCGTGATCGCGAAGGCGAAGGCGATCGATGGGACGAGGGCCAGGGTGATGAAATAGCTCAGCGAGACGCACTGGAAGCCCATCCGGTTCTCCGTGAAAGTCTTGAAGGTGATGCGGATGATCTTCCAGGTACGGACCAGCCATGCATAGAATCTGGAGTCCCCGCTGGTGTCGAGGGTCCAGATCCGGTCGCTGAACAGGTTCGTTATTTTGCTGGCTATCTTCATTATATCTTAAAACAACGTTAATTCTTCTATGGTTTGGTCGGCGTCAGCGGGCTTGTCCCTGTCGGGCGAAGAAACTCGTCCTCGCTCCGCTGCGGAAACGCCCGACATGGGCAACCCGCTGCCCGCCTTCCCGTCATTCGCCGACTTGATCGGCGAATCTTCCGGCAGCATGGCGCGGAAGTCGTCTTCCGAAAGGACCGGAATCCCCAGCTTCTCGCACTTCTTGAGCTTTTCCGGCCCCGGCTTGGTGCCGGCCAGCAGGAAGGCGGTGCTGCCGCTCACGGAAGAGCCGGCCTTGCCGCCGTGCGCCACGATGAGGTCTTTCATCCGCTCGCGGCTGATGCTGAAGTTGCCGGAGATCACGATGGTCTTTCCCGCGAGGGCGTCGGAGACCGCGACGTCCTGTCCGGCGCCGTCGAAGCGCAGGCCGGCGGCGCGCAGCCGCGCGATCTGCTCCCGGTGCTCGGGCTTGGCGAAATAGTCGCAGACGCTGCGGGCGATCACTTCGCCCACGTCGTCGATTTCCAGCAGCTGCTCCTGCGTGGCGGCGGCGAGGGTGTCGATGTCGCCGAAATGGCGGGCGATGCCCTTGGCGGTCGTCTCGCCCACATAGCGGATGCCCAGGGCGAAGAGCACGCGCTCGAAGGGCACCTGCTTGGACGCCTCCAGGCTTGCGAGGAAGCGCTCGGCGGCCTTGTCCTGCCAGCCCTCGAGGCTGAGCAGCTGGTATTTGCTGATGTCGTAGAGGTCGGCCGGGGTGCGGGCCAGGCCGGCGGCGTAGAACTGGTCGATGGTCATGTCGCCGGCCAGGATGTCCATGGCCTTGCGGCTGACGAAATGCAGCAGGCGGCCCTTGATCTGCATGGGACAGCCGTCCTGGTTGGGGCAGAACCACTTGGCCTCGGCTTCCGCTTTGACCAGCGGCGTGCCGCAGTCCGGGCAGACGCTCGGGAAGACGGGCGGCTGTGCGCCTTTCGCGCGGTGGGCCGGGTCGATGCCGGTGATCTTCGGGATGATCTCCCCGCCTTTCTCCACATAGACCCAGTCGCCGACGCGGATGTCCAGCAGGGCCATCTGGTCGGCGTTGTTGAGGGTGGCGCGCTTGACGAGCGTGCCGCTGAGCTGGACGGGGGCGAGGTTGGCCACGGGGGTCACGGCGCCGGTGCGCCCGACCTGGTAGTCGATGCTGAGCAGCTCCGTGCAGGCCTGCTCGGCCTTGAATTTATAGGCCACCGCCCAGCGGGGCGATTTGGCCGTGTAACCCAGCGCGCGCTGGCAGGCGAGCTCATTGATCTTGATGACGATGCCGTCGGTGGCGTAAGGGAGGAACTTGCGCTCGCTGTCCCAGTGGTCGATGTAGTCCTTGATTTCCGCGATGTCGTGGCAGAGGCGCCGCTCCGCGGAAACGGGCAGCCCCCAGCGCGCGGCGGCGTCGAGCGCCTCGGCATGGGAGGCGAAGCTGACCGATTCGGCGGGGACGTGGTAGAGGGTGCAGATGAGGCCGCGGTGCGCCACTTCTTCGGGATCGATGAGCTTCAGCGAGCCGGAGGCGGCGTTGCGCGGATTGGCGAAGGGCGCTTCTTCCTGCGCTTCGCGTTCGCGGTTGAGGGCGTCGAAGGCCTCATAGGGCATCAGGATCTCGCCGCGGATCTCAAATTCCGCGGGGAAGTCGCCGTGGAGCTGCTGCGGGATGCTCTTGATGTGGCGGACGTTCTCCGTGACGTCGTCGCCCTGGACGCCGTCGCCGCGGGTGAGGGCCTGGACCAGCTTGCCGTTCCGGTAGGTGAGGCAGATGGCGGTGCCGTCGAACTTGAGCTCGCAACTGTAGCTGAAACGGATGTTCTCGAGGGTCTTCTCCGCGCGGGCGACGAATTCTTCGATTTCCGAGATGGAATAGGTGTTGCCCAGCGAGAGCATGGGGTAGCGGTGCGGCCGCTGGACGAAACCCTGGCGGGCCTGCGATTCGGCATTGGCGCCCACGGGCGCATCCAGGTCGGAGCCGACGCGGCGGGTGGGGGAGTCGGGGCTGTCGAACTGCGGGAACTCCGCTTCCAGCCGCTCCAGCTCGTGCATGAGCTGGTCGAACTCGTAGTCGGACATCGTCGGCGCATTATCGACATAATAACGCCGGCTGTTCTCCCGGAGGATTTCCCGGAGCTCGTCTATCCGTATTTTTGCGGCCTGTTCTTCCATATGCTCGCGCGCATATACGCGTACAAACAACAAAAATACGGAATTCCTGCCTCAAATGCAAACTCGGCAGCGGGCGGATGGTCTCTCGCGGGCGGACGAAAAAATATTTTTCGTACAGTTGCTCGAAAAACCAATTTCCGCTCCGCCCTCCGCAACGCCGACGCACCCCACCCGCCTGCTGTCACCTGCCGGGCACGCAGGAGGGCCTGTTTGTGCCCGGGAGGTCAAAAATAACCTTCCCGGGCACGGGAACACCCTTTTCGGTGCCCGGGAACTGCTTACCGCAGCGCGTAGCGCGTGATTGCGCCGTACGCGAAGGCGTAGTTACACCCGTCGCAGATGATGCCGAGCGGGAACTCAGACTGCGGGACGGCTTTGTACCGATGGTTCGTCAGATCGTAGATGAGCACGGCGCACTCCCCGCTCAGCTCGAAAGCAAGGTAGAGCCGGTCGGCCGTTTTCTGGACGTTGGTGAAACTGGGCTGCCGCTTGCCGAAGTCCCACATATACGGGACACAGGCGAAGTCATTGCCCGTGAAAAGATGGATTTCACCGGACCGCGAGAGGAAACAGTAAACGGATTCGCCGCAGCGGAAGAAGCGGGCGTTCTCGACTTCCGTGGCCGGGGCATGCGCGTGCGTGATATAACTGTCAGCGGTCGGAAGCGCATCGGAATAAAACCCGAGTTTTCCGATGATATAGCCGCAATTATACGCAAGCCCGTCTTTGCTGCCCAGCATGAAAAGGGAATCTTCATCCACCCGGCCCAGGCATTTCAGCGTCACGCCTTCGTTATCGAACGGGTGCTTCGCCAGCAGGGAGCAGTCCGCCATAGCATAGTCGAAGAAGGCGTTCTGCGTCAGGACTTCCAGGGTCTCGTCCCGATAGACCGAGGCATCGAGGATGGTCTCCGCGCACGCGATAGCGGTCACGAACCGGCCGCTCCCATCGAAGAGCAGGATTTCATTCTTCCCGGCATCCAACAGGACGAAACGGTCCGGAGCGACGTCCAGCAGCACTGCTTCCTGTTCGAGCGACGCCCCCTGGAGCGGGATCGTCACGGCCTCCGCATACACGTCCCGGGCGCTGGCGGGATGTTTCAGCGCCCGGTCGAGATTAATATTCTGCGAATCGGAGCCGCCCAGCCCGCAGGAGACAGCGAGCAGAGCGACCAAGAGGGAAGAGCAACGTTTTTTCATTACAGGCGGGGTTTCTGGATCATTCTGATAACCAGGGAAATCATATAGATGATCATCCCGTAGATGACCGGGATCAGGATCACCTTGATGCCGAAGAGCACGCCAGGCGAGATCAGGTCGAACATGCCGTGCACTTCACTGCCCAGGTCGATGGCCACCTGCTGCAGGGTGGACAAGGCGCCATAGAGCGGGAACAAGGGAGACACGAGGCCGAAGACGAGGGCAAACTTGCCGATTTCCTTCACCCAGCGGGGTGCTTTCCAGGCGGCGAAGAAAAGGGCGACCAGAAGAATCGTAAGGACGGACATGAAGATTGGACCGCCATCAATGAATAACTTGAACATAAGGCTATGAGTTTTGTGGGTTAATCTGGGAGCAAAAGTAAGCGACGGCCGTTTTCCGTCCAAGCCGAAACCCCGGGAAAGGACGTTAAATCCCCAATATCGGCTTCCGGATTGCGGGAACTGCGGTTATTTTATTATTTTTGTGTAGGTAATGAAACGATTGCTGATCATATCCTACTGGGTTATCTCCGTTCTGCTGGTGGCGCTTGTCCTCGTCAGTCTTGGCTATCGCTTCCTCGAGGCGCTCTTCATCGGGACCTTGTTCCTGCCCGGCGCCTTGGCGGCGAAGTTCTTTTTCCCGAAGGTGAATTTCAAGAAGCAGCGGTCTGCAATCAAAGATACCGTCTTTGTCGTGCTGGGCATCCTGGTCGGAGAGATGTTCCTGTTCCTGGTCGCGCATTATTATATCCACCTCCTCCGGGAAGGGCGTTACCTCCCGCCGGATCTCATGCCGGACATTCCCCACCTCCTGACCAACCCGGTCTTCATTGCCATCATCCTGACGGCGCTCGCCGCAGGCGCCTTTTTCTTCGAGTCCTGGCTGGATCGGAAGCGTCCCAGCGCACCCGGCCCCATTTCGTTCACCTCCGACCGGAAGACGGTCAGACTGTCCCGCGAGGAAATCCTCTTTGTCGAATCCAACGATGACGCCACCGTCGTCGTGGCAACGGATGGGCGGCGCTTCAAGAATTATACGTCCATCTCCCAGTGGGAGTCTAACCTGAGCCCCCAGTTCATCCGCATCCACCGCGCCTTCCTCGTCAACCGGGCCGCCATCACCCGCATCGACGTCGACCTCCTCTACCTCGGCGACATCCAGCTTCCCATCTCCCGGAAGTACAAAGACGCCGTCAGCGGCATCAACTAGAATTTGCCTGGCATCCTATCTCCCCAGGAATGCGGCCAGCGTCCGCTCGTCGAGACGAAGCATACGCTGGATTTGCTTGTTCGTCGCCTTGTAATCAAAATGAAGTGTCCTGGCCAGCTGTTGTTTTAATACCGGAGTCAATATTTCCGGACGGGCGTTCCCATGCTTGTCCCGACATATCTGACGGACGATCAGATAGAGCTCATCATCGGTATAAAGGATCGAGTCTCCAAGCTGGTTGGCAATATCACGATAGGATTCAACGCTTCGCGACACCATGTTGAAGTAATGCCGCGCATCCCGGAAAATACCTTCTCCCAGCGTCAGATCACAATAAAAAGCCGGAGAGATGTAGCCATCAACAATCGGTGCATTGGCTGGGTAATCAACCGTATGGCTGCTGAACAACTGCCTTTTCTCACGCACGGAAAGTCCTTCGATCCTCCGGTCATGGCGCTGTTTGGCGTCGGGGTTAAAATAATACCGATTCGCGCCCCATGGGTAGGAGAATGGAGTATAATCCGGATGGACCAGGTAGCCATTCCGATTGACATAGGCAATGGAATTGCGAAGGAAAGCCAGATCATTTATCGGAAATACTTTTGCTTGGAACATATCCAGATTACGGACTCTCCCGGTGGATTGATAAAAGCGGTAGAGCCTTTTCCGCATTCCGGAAAAACACGTAAGCGCCGCGTCTGGCGCGCCTTCTCCAATGATATGAAGATGTGTGCGCATAATCTCGTGCGTGATAATAGTGACCCCCGGCGTCGAATGTGTACTGGAAGCAATCAGATTCATGGCGAAGCGATAGTCTACATCGTTTTCGAATAGGACGAGCGTACTGTCGCCAGGGGTGCATAAATGGTAAAACGGACCGCGGGATCGGAAAAGATCCTCGCATTGCTGCTCTCTTTCTCCGAACGAGAGCGGGCGGTTGGGAAAACAGTTTTTCATATCTGCAAAGGTCGAAAGAGATAATCGTTTAAATATCCGTTTAATCGTTTAATAGAAAGAAATGGATGGAGATGGCTAATACCCAAATAGTATCACTTTGACCGCCATATGATTAAACATACAAAAAAACAGTAAAAGCCACCATTTTGTACAAATACAGTTGTAGCCGGGCACGCTTGTGCCTTCCTCCGTGCCCGGGGAGTCATTTTTCGACCTCCCGGGCACAGACAGGCCTTTCAGTGTGCCCGGCAGGCGGGCAGCGGGCGGATGGGCAGCGTCGGCGTCGTGGAGGGTGGAGCCGGAATTGGTTTTTCGAGCAACTGCACGAAAAATAATTCCGGTCCGCCCGCGAGGAGACATCCGCCTGCTGACGCCGGGAGCCGAATTTCGTCGAAGGAAAATGCAGCTTCGTCGAAAGGGTCGATTTTTCGTCGAAGGGAAAGGGGCGCTCGTCGAAAGTTCATTGACTCAGGGGGTTGGGCGCGGTAATTTTGCACCAGAAACAAAATGAAACGCGATATGAAACGAATCCTCACCACCCTCGCTCTCGCCGTGATCTTCTGCACGGCCCTTTCCGCCCAGCGCACCACCGTCACCGGTGACATCCTTGACGCGCTTACCCATCAGGGTGAGCCGGCCGCCGTGCTGCAGTTCTTCAAAGCCGACGACGCCACGCCCGTCGCGTACACCACGACCGACATGGACGGCGTCTTCTCCCAGGTGCTGACCGGAAAAGGGACCTACACGCTTTACTTCTCCGGCATCGGCCGCCAGGACCGCAAGGTCCCCTTCACCCTCGACGGCGAAGAGACCCTCGACCTCGGTGAAATCCTGATCGAGGATGATATCGAGGCCCTCGCGGAGGCGTCCGTGACCGCGCAGCGTCCGCTCGTGAAAATGGAAGTGGACCGCATGACCTACAACGTGGTCGATGACGTGGACTCCAAGACCGCCACGGTCCTGGATATGCTCCGCAAAGTCCCCATGGTCACAGTGGACGGCCAGGACAACATTACCGTCAACGGTTCCTCCAGCTTCCAGGTCACGGTGGACGGCAAGCCCAGCCAGATGTTCTCCAGCAACCCGTCCCAGGTCTTCAAGATGATGCCCGCCAGCTACGTCAAGGACATCCAGGTAATCACCAACCCGGGCGTGAAATATGACGCCGAGGGCGTTGGCGGCGTGCTCAACCTCGTGACTAACCGCGAAGCGACGGGCGGCCAGAGCATGGCGGATGCCTTCTACGGCTCGGTCCGTGCGATGGGCAGCACCCGCGGCGGCGGTGGCGGTCTCTTCCTGACCCAGCAGGCCGGCAAGTTCACCTGGAGCCTCAACGGCAACGGCATGTACATGAGCATGCCCGGCACCACGACCGACGTGACCCGCGAACTGCTCGGCGCCGCCAGCGGAACGACCACGACCCACAGCGAGTCTGCGATGACGATGCCCATGGCCATGGGCAACCTGAGCGCCAGCTACGAAATCGACGACCAGAACCTGATCTCCGCAACCGCCGGACTGATGCACTTCGGCACCTCGATGGACGGCCTGACCTCCACGGCCATGAGCGGCGGCATCTACGGCACCGGCTTCAGCTACGACGGCACGTCCCTGACGAAAATGACTTCCAACGCCATCACCGCCAGCGTGGACTACCAGCACCTCTGGAGTGACAATCCCGGCCGCAGCCTCATCTTCTCCTACCAGTTCTCCGGCACCCCGACCAATAGCGTAAGCGAGAATCGCTTCGCCGCCGGCCAGCTTGGCGGCCTGGATCTCACCAGCCGCAAGACCAACGGTCTGCAGGGCTCCACCGACCACACCTTCCAGGTGGATTTCACCACGCCGGTCGGCGTGAGCGGCACCCTGAGCGCGGGCGCCAAGTTCATCAGCCGCCACAACAGCTCCAACCAGGAGTCCTACCTCTGGAACGGCACCGACTGGGCCTACAACGCCGCCAGCAGCCTCGATTACAACTTCTACAACCGCATCGGCGCCCTCTATACCGAATACAAGGCCACGCTCGGCCCCGTCAGCCTGCTCGGCGGCGTGCGCTACGAGTACACCTGGCAGAACGTCACCTACGCCGCCGGCCAGGGCAACAATTTCAGCACGCAGTACGGCAGCCTCGTCCCGACCGCCAGCCTTCAGTTCAACATCAGCCCGACGCAGAACATCGGCCTGTCCTACAACATGCGCATCAGCCGTCCGGGCATCAGCTACCTCAATCCCTACGTGGACCTCTCCGATCCGACGGCCCGCAGTTACGGCAACAGCGAGCTCGAAGTCGAGCGCGGCCACAACATCAGCCTCGTCTACAACCTCTACAGCCCCAAGTGGATCGTCAACCTCACCCTGCGCGAGCAGCTGGTCGCCAACGGCATCTCCTCCTACAGCTTCTATGATGCCAACAACCTGCTCAACACGACCTACGGCAACATCGTCCGCAGCAGCGTGACCGGCCTGAACGCCTTCATCAACTGGAACGCAAGCGGCACCACCCGCATCTACCTGAACGGCGGCTTGAACTATACCGACCTGCGCAGCGAGGTCCTCGGCCAGTCCAACAGCGGCCTGAGCTACAACGCGATGCTCGGCATCCAGCAGGCCCTTCCGCTCAACTTCAGCCTGAGCGCCAACATCGTCGCGATGGGCAAGAACTACTCCCTGCAGGGCTGGAGCTCCGGCATGAGCATGGCGATGGTCGGCGTGACCAAGAGCTTCCTGGACGACCGCCTCGGCATCAGCATCAACTACACGCTTCCGCTCACCGGCGGCAAGGGCATGGAGATGCGCAGCGTCAGCGAGGGCAAGGATTTCCGCTCCGTGAGCGTGAATACCATCCCGATGCAGCAGCTCAACTTCAGCATCAGCTGGAGCTTCGGAAAGCAGGGCAACGCCCGCGTCAAGAGCGCTCGCAAGACCATCAAGAACGACGATATCATCAACACCGAGAGCACGACCGAAAGCCTGGGATCCAGCATGATGGGCGGTGGTATGATGTAACGGAATAATTGCTATCTTTGTAAAAATGCTCAAGAGATGAACAGACAGCACAATCGTCTCATACTCAACATCGCGCAAGTCCTGATTTGGGCCTGCGCGATGTTGCTGCCCGCCGGCGTGACCTGGCTGATTTCGGGCGACAGCGTCCGCTTTACGATGACCTTCTGGTCATCATTCCACATGCTGATGCCCATCTGCCTGGTGTATCTGGTCAATTATTTCCTCCTGGTTCCGAAGTTCCTGTTCCCCAGGAAAATTGTCTGGTTCATCGTGTTG
Source organism: Bacteroidales bacterium (assembly GCA_017535125.1). Next base: position 21,674 of record JAFXUS010000024.1, read on the forward strand.
AACCTCGTGTTGCTGGCGCTGCTCAATCTTCCGAGCTTCCTGCCGCGCGGGGAGATTCCCGAGCCCTGGCGGGAGCAGATCCAGCGGCGCGACATCCTGGCGTTCCGCATCCCGACCCTCATCTCCGCGGGCTTCTTCCAGCTGGTGTTCATCTTCCTCGCCATCGGCGTGCGCTCCATCATCCGCTCCAACGATATCCAGTTCCAGCTGCAGGAAGAGAAGCGCAAGACCGCCGAGGCCGAGCTGACCTGGCTCAAGCACCAGCTCAACCCGCATTTCCTCTTCAATACGCTGAACAACATCTCTTCCCTGACGCAGATCGATCCCGACAAGGCGCAGGAGAGCATCGGCGAGCTCAGCGATACGCTGCGCTACGCCCTCTATGACACCGATACCGACAAGGTCCCGCTCTCGGGCGAAGTGGCCTTCATGAAGAATTACATCCACCTGATGCAGCTCCGCTGCAACGAACTTACGGAGGTCAAGACCACCTGGGAGCTGCCGGCGGGCGAGGTGAAGATCGCCCCGCTGCTGTTCATTTCCCCGATCGAGAACGCCTTCAAGCATGGCGTCAACGCCCGCATGGCGTCGTTCGTGCACGTCGGGCTGAGCACGAAAGGGCAGGACCTGGTGTTCGACTGCGAGAATTCCCTCTTCGAGAAAACGGGGGAGGATCACATCGGTTCCGGCATCGGCGTGGAGAACCTGAAACGCCGCCTGGAGCTGATTTATCCGGGCGCCTACAACTATGAACAACACGAAAAGGACGGCGTCTATTCCGTCCGGATCACCCTCAAGAACTTGCTTGGATGAAAGCATTGAGCTGCATTGTCGTCGATGACGAGCCGCTGGCCGTCAAGATGCTGGAGAACTATATTTCCAAGACCTCTTTCCTGTCGCTGGAGGCTTCATTTACCGATCCCGTGGCCGCGTTGGAGGCCATCCGCAACCAACGGCCGCAGCTGGTCTTCCTGGATATCCAGATGCCGGACCTGAACGGCATGGAGCTTTCGCGCATGGTCCCGGACGGGACGCGCGTCATCTTCACCACGGCCTTCAAGGACTATGCTTTCGACAGCTACGAAGTGTCCGCGCTGGACTTCCTGCTCAAGCCGATCCGCTACCAGAAGTTCCTGGAGGCGGCGGAGAAGGCGCGGCAGTGGTTCTCGCTCCTGGAGAGCGCGGAAGCCGGTGCCGACGCGCCGCAGGGAAGCGCCACGTCGCAGCAGGATTCCATTTTCGTCAAATCCGAGGGGCAGCTGCACAAGGTCGCCTTCTCCGACATCCGTTACGTGGAGGGCATGAAGGACTACGTCCTGCTGTACCTCTGCTCCGAGAAGCGTCCGCTCGTAACCCACATTACGATGAAAGCCGTCGAGGAGCTGCTCCCGGAAGGCATCTTTATGCGGGTGCACCGCTCCTACATCATCGCCCTGGACAAGATCGAGTCCATCGGCGGCTCCTACGACATCTCCATCGGCGGCGCCCTCATCCACGTCTCCGACGCCTACAAACCCGCCTTTGAGCAGTATTTATCGCAAAGAATGCTGCGATAGACGCCGCACGAGCCCGACGTAGGTCAGCAGCACGATATTCATCATCAGGGAGTAGAGGATGGCAGGAATAGCCATCACTTCATTCGCGAAAATGAGCGGACTGGAGGCGATGGCGATGGCCTGCGCCGCGTTCTGCATGCCCACTTCGATGATGATTGTCCGTCGCTGCTGCGCGTCGTTCCGCACCAGGCGGGAGAGCAGGGAAGAGCAGCCGATGGCAACCAGGATTAGTGCGGTCACGCAGGCGCCCAGCACGCCGATGTTCTCCAGGATGGTCCGGTGGTGCTGGATGTAGAAAACCGTGATCAGAACCAGCAGGAGCGGGAACGCCAGCCTGGAAAGCACCTTGTCCGTCTTCTCCGCTGCCTGCGGCCAGGCATAATGCAGGCCGATACCGAGCAGGACGGGCAGGAGCATCAGTACCAGGTTCTGTTTGATGAGATTGCCCACCGGCAGGGTGATGCCGACGCTGTCGCCGACCAGCCGCGTGGCCCAGCTCATGATGAGGGGGATGGTAAACAGCGTGATGACGCTGCTGATGGCGGTCAGCGTGACCGAAAGCGCTACGTCGCCTTTCGCGAGTTTGGAGAACACGTTGGAAGAACTGCCGCCCGGGCAGCAGGCGATGAGCACCAGGCCGATGAAGAAGACCGGCGGCAGCCGGAACAGGTAGGCGAGGCCGAGCGCGATGGCCGGCAGGAGAATCAGTTGCCCGAACAGCGCCACCGCGATGGGCCAGGGGCGGCGGAACACCTTGCCGAAATCCTCGAACCGCAGGGAAAGCCCCAGATCGAACATCAGAAGGGTCAGAATGGGCAGAACAATCCAAATCGTATTCATAGCGCGCAAAGGTACTTATTTTCTGCGAGAGAATGGAATAATTATTCTAAATAGTTGCATAGTTAAAAAAATTAGCTATATTTGCGGTAAACATCCGCAGATATGAAACGACTGACCAAAAAGGAAGAAGTGATCATGGATCACTTTTGGGAACAGGGACCTCTGTTTGTCAGGGAATTACGCGAACTGTATCCCGACCCGAAGCCGCATTTCTCCACGCTGTCCACGCAGGTGCGCACGCTCCAGGAGGAAGGGTTCATCGACCACAAGGCCTATGGACCGACCTATCAGTATTTCGCGAAAGTGACGCGCGATGAATACAAGCAGCGTTCGCTGATCGGTCTCATCGACAAGTATTTCGACAACTCCTACCTGAGCGCCGTCTCGGCCCTGGTGCAGGAGGAGAAGATCAGCGTCGAGGAGCTGAAGGAATTGATAGAACTCGTCGAAAAAGGACAAAAGAAATGATGAATCTCCTCGTCTATGAAGGCAAGGTGGCCGTTGCGCTGCTGGTCTTTTACCTCTTTTACCGTTTCCTCCTGAAGAAGGAGACCTTCCACCGTTTCAACCGCGTAGTGCTGGTCGGCACGGCCGTTCTGTCTTTCCTGTTGCCGCTATGCATCATCACCATCCGCAAGCCGGTGGAGACGGACCTGCAGATCACCGGACAGGCGGTGGCGCTGCCGGACTTGTCCGCCGGGGAAATCGTCCCGCTCGCGGAGCCGTCCGCTCCCTGGTGGCAGACGGCGCTCGCCATCCTCTTCTGGGCCGGTGTCGCCTTCGTGCTCGTCCGCGTGACCGTTTCCATCCTTTGTATCGCGCGTATCGTGCGCAGGGGAGATTTGGTCGGGGAGGAAGACGGCTGCCGGATCATCGTGACGGACCGGAATATCGATCCTTTTAGCTGGATGCGTTACATCGTCCTGTCCCGGAAGGACTGGGAAGGGGACCATGCGCCCATCCTCGCGCACGAGAAGGCGCACATCGCCTACGGGCACTCCATAGAGCTGCTGCTGGTGGATGTCCTGTCCGCTCTTCAGTGGTTCAATCCGGCCATCTGGATGCTTCGCGCCGACCTGCAGGAACTTCATGAATATGAGGCGGATGACGCCGTACTGCGCGGCGGCGCCGACATCAGGGAATATCAATATCTATTAATAAGAAAAGCTGTCAGCAAGAGCGGCTACTCAGTTGCCAACAGCTTTAATCACAGTATCCTTAAAAATCGTATTACTATGATGTCAAAATCCAAATCCTCTCTCGCGAGAGGCCTGCGGGCGCTCTATCTGCTCCCGCTCATCTGCCTGGGCATCGGCCTGCAGGCACGGACTGTCTATGTCCCGAAGGACAAAGATAGCAAAAACTTTGATTATCACGTCATGCAAGTGCAAGCCGGGGAGAATCAGAATCCGTTGATCATCCTGCGTCAGGCATGGGGGGAAGAGCATGAGATCACCAAGGAAGAATACGACAATCTGGACTCGGGCAGGATCAAGTCCGTCGGCCTGATGAAGGACGCCGACGCATGGGAGAAATATGGTGAAAAGGCGGCGCACGGCGTGATTGTCATCACTTTGAAGATGCCTACGGAGATGGAGGAGATCGTCGTGGTCCGGGTCCGGGACCGGGAGGACGATGAGCCCATCAAGTTCTATCCGGTCGAGCCGGATACGATGCCGACCTTCCAGGGCGGAGACATCAACATGTTCAGCCGCTGGCTCTGCCAGCAGATAACAGCCCCGAAGGATTGCAATCACGAAGGCACGATGAAAGTGTCGTTTGTCGTGGGTGCAGACGGAACTGTCTCAGACGTCAAGGTGGTGCAAAGCGTCTGCGCGGAACTGGACGCCCTGGCGGTTTCGACCATTGAGAAATCCCCGAAATGGGAACCTGCCACCATCAACGGCAAACCGTACGACATGGCGCTCTCCGTCCCCATCATCTTCCAGGTGCGCTATGCACCGAAGAAGTAAGAAATAGTGTTAGTAGTGTAAAAGAATGAAAAGAAGTATTATTGCTGTATTCGCCGGTTTTCTGCTGGCGCTCTCCGCCCATGCGCAGGTCGTCGTGATGGACTACGATATGTTCGTGAACAACCGGAACATCAAGGTCAAGCTGACCGTGCAGGATGCGAAGAACGAGGAGCCGCTGCCCTTCGCCACGGTGTACCTGAACCCGCAGGGCGACACGACCATCACCCATTTCGCCCTGTCCGACCAGAAGGGCGAGGTGGAGCTCGCAGACGTGCCCGTGGGCCGCTACCGGCTGAATGTGGAGTTGATCGGCTACACCCCCTTTGCCAAGGACTACAATTTCCGAAATTACGAAGAGAACCTGGGCGTGATTAAGTTGGAAGAAAATCCGGAAATCATTGATGCGGCATCCATCACGGCGGTCGGTAATGCCATCGAGGTCCGGCAGGACACGCTGATCTACAACGCGGCGGCCTTCCACGTGGGCGACAATGCCATGCTGGAAGACCTGATCAAGAAGATGCCGGGCATGGAAGTGGGCGAGGATGGCAAGGTTAAGGTCAACGGGAAGGAGGTGGACAAGATCACCGTCGGCGGCAAGACCTTCTTTTTCAATGATCCGACGGCCGCATTGAAGAACATGCCGGCCAAGATTGTGGACAAGATCAAGGTCGTGGACCAGGAAAACAAGGAGGCGGCCTTCTCCGGCATTGCCTCGCAGGATAGCCGCGAAACGGTCATGGACCTCCAATTAAAAGAGGAATACAAGCAGGGTTGGTTCGGCAATGCCAAACTGGGCGGCGGCGTCCGTCCGGGCAATGACCCGGACGGTCTGGGTGATAACCGCCACGCGCTGTTCAACGGCAACCTCATGCTCAGCGGCTACAACGAGCAGGACCAACTGACCATCATGGCAAACGGGCAGAATGCCTCGGATCCAGGAAGCAGCGGTTCCGTGTTCATTGCCGTCAGTGGCGACACCGACCTGGATGACCTGGACATCATGTCCCTGATTGGCGGGATGAAGACCGCGGCGATGGCCGGCGCCAACCTCAATTCCGACCGCATCAAGGGGATGGAGTCTACTGCCAGCGTCAGCTACAACTTCTCCGACCAGCTCTCCGGCTACAGTTCCGCGCGCCAGTCCACGCTGGTGGGCGAAGACCCTCTCTTTACGAACGGGCTGTCCTCCGGCACCAGCCGCAGCCACCGCGTCAACGTCGGCTTCGAGCTGAACCGGAAGGACACCAAGCGTTTCAGTTTCAACTTCTCGCCCAGCTTCCGCTTCAACACCAGCAGCGGTTCGACCCGCAACCAGTCCGTTACGACCGATGCGGGCGGCACCGAGATCAACGGCACTGACGCCGACAAGACATCGAATTCGCGCAGCTTCCAGGCCAACGGCCGCCTCTCCGGTGGCATCAAGAGCTTCGGCAAAGACCGGCGCAGCCTGACGCTGACCCTCAATTACAATTTCAACCGGAACGAGGGCGAAAGCACGGAGATCTCCCGGACCTGGTACGGCTCCACCGTCACCCCGCGAAATCTCCGCTACGACAACAGCGGCAACAACCGGATGCTGTCCGGTAACCTGAGCTACCTGGAGCCCTTCGGGGAGCACTGGGGTCTGGCTGCTATCATCAACCCGATGTGGCAGCAGCGCAGCAGCGGGAAGGCGGCATTCAATGCTGACGGCTCCGCCAACGACTACTATTCTTCGACTTCCCGTAGCAACTATCTGACGCTGCGCGAAAGCGTCCAGATGCAGTGGCGCAAGGAGAGTAACCAGTTCTATTTCGGCGTCCAGGTCCACCAGACGCGCAACGAAGTCCGCTCCCGCTCGCTGGGCCGGAACACCGAAACCGGCATCGGGGAGTGGCTGTATGACTGGTCGCCCTACGTCAGTTTCCGCTACAACACCCAGAGCGGGCACTCCCTGTACGCCTCTTACCAGGGGAGCACCAATCAGGTGTCCGGCAGCCGGATCTCTCCGGTGCTGGACATCTCCAACCCGCTCCAGATCTCCACGGGCAATGTCTATCTGCGCCCGACCTACTCGCACCGCGCTTACCTCGACTGGGAATACAATGACAAGAAGACCTTCTCCTACGTGGACGTCTATCTCCTCGGGTATATGACCCAGCGCGGCATCCAGACGGCTTCGTGGTTCGACCTCGACGGCGTCCGCTACTCCGTGCCGGTCAACACCCGCAAGCCATCCTACGAGATGACCGCATATATCACCTACCGCCAGCCAGTCGGCAAGGAAAGGCGCCTGACCCTGGGTCTCTCGGGCGAAGCGGCCATCTCGGCCGGCACCAGCTACCAGGCGACGGCCCGGCGGGCGGGGGTGGACCTGCAGACGTTCGACTACAATGCCTTCATGGCTGATTTCTGGGGCGATGCGAGCGGCAGCCGTTTCTATAGCGGACAGAGCGGCTTCGCGGAGAGCCGGACCCGCCAGTTTTTGTTCTATGTCGTCCTGAATGCCGAGTACCGGTTGGATCGGTTCTCCGCCAAGCTCGCTGCGATAATGGAGAACGAGCGCAGCACCTATAGCCTCGATCCCTCCGCCAACACGAATTACTGGTCGTTCGAGCCCCGGATGGAACTGATTTATGAAACCCTCCACGGCTGGGAGTTCAAGACGGATGCGTCCTACCACATGTTCCGGGGCTACTCTCCCGGCTATAATGACCCGTACTGCCTGTGGAACTTCTCGGTCAGCAAGAACATCAAGGCGTTCACGCTGAGCCTGGGCATTTCGGACATCCTGAACCAGGAGCGTACCCTGCGGCGCAATATCAATGCCGAATACGTCGAAGACACGCGGAGCCTCATCATGGGCCGCTACGCGATGTTCTCCGTCAAGTGGAGCTTCGGCAAGATGAACCCCGCCAAGAACGCTCGTGTACAGAATGCGATGTACAACATGATGTAAAGGCTTTTGCAAATCCCGCTGAAAATGTGTAAATTCGCAAGATTTATTGAAAGTCAAATCAGTTAGTATATCACGAATATGAAAGATTCCATCATCATCCTTTGCGGTGGCGGCCCCGCTCCGGGCATGAACACCGTGGTTTGCTCCGTGGCCAAGACCTTCCTGGCCGGCGGTTATCGTGTCATCGGCCTTCACGGCGGTTACAGCGGCCTGTTCAGCAAGACCCCGCGCACCGAAGACCTCGACTTCTTCAAGGCTGACGCATACTTCAACCGCGGCGGCTCCTACCTCCAGATGAGCCGTTTCAAACCCACGGACAAGGATTTTGAGGAGAACTTCAACCTGGGCCTGTTCCAGGACAACAACATCAAGCTTCTCGTGACCGTCGGCGGCGACGACACCGCCTCCACGGCCAACCGCATCGCGAAGTTCCTGGAAGCCAAGCAGTATCCCATCAAGAACATCCACGTTCCGAAGACGATCGACAACGACCTTCCGCTGCCGAACAACGCCCCGACCTTCGGCTTCAACTCCGCCAAGGACGAAGGCGCGCACATCGCCCGCACCGTGTATGAGGATGCCCGCACTTCCGGCAACTGGCTGCTCATCAGCGCCATGGGACGCAGCGCCGGCCACCTGGCCCTGGGTATCGGCGAGGCGACGCACGCTCCGATGACCATCATCCCGGAGATGTTCAACAAGACGGAGATCACCATCGACAAGATCGTCAAGCTGACCCTTTCCGCCATCATCAAGCGCAGCATCCTCGGCATCGGTTACGGTACCGTGGTGGTCGCCGAAGGCGTGTTCCACGACCTGGCCGACGAGGACATCAAGGCCGCCGGTATCCATATGACCTATGATGAGCACGGCCACCCCGAGCTCGGCAAGATCTCCAAGGCGGTGCTCTTCAACGAGCTGCTGGAGAAGGAGATGAAGAAGGTCGGCCTGAAGGCCAAGACCCGTCCGGTGGAGATCGGCTACGACGTCCGCTGCCAGGATCCGATCGGCTTCGACCTGACCTACTGCTCCGAACTCGCCATGGGCGTGTACGAGCTGTTCAAGAAGGGCGAGACCGGCTGCATGGTGTACGTGGATGCGTTCGGCAACGCCAAGCCGCTCTACCTGCACGACCTGCAGAACGCCGAGGGCAAGATTCCGCCGCGCCGCGTCGATATCGACGGCGGTATCGCCCAGAACTACTACAACTTCATCTGCCATTTCATCACCCCGGCAGACTACGAAGCCGCGAAGAAGTTCGTCCCCAACCCGGAGGCGTACGACTTCAAGAAGATCCTGAACTGGTAATCAGCATAGCAAAAAAGAAGGGCTCCGCAATTTGCGGAGCCCTTCTTTTTTGCAGACTTCGTCATTTCGTCGAAATGCTCTGGAACACGCGCTGGGCGCCGGTGTAGTCGATGGTGCCCTTGTGCTCGAGGTATTCCTGGATGACGGAAGCGGTGGTGCGGTTGAGGTTGCGGCCCTGGTCCTTGCGCGGAGAAACCGCGATGGCGGCCGTATAGCTGTTGGTCACGACCTGATAGGTCTTCTTGAGGTCGAACTTGCTGCCGTCCGGGTTGGTGATCTTGAGGTCCTTGATCTTGGTGTTGTCCTTCTTGTCAAGGATGACGTTGCAGACGATGCCGCTGACCTTCGGGAAGCCGTACTCGATATCAGCATAATGCGTGGCGATGAGCATGTCCTTGAGCTCCTGGCCGGTCAGCTGGAACTGGACGACGTCGTTGCCGAAAGGATCGAGGCGCAGCACGTCACTGACCGTGAACGGACCGGCCGGGAGGTAGTCGTAGCGGACGCCGCCGGTGTTGGTGAAGGCGATGTCGGAGCCCGTTTCCGCGCGCCAGGCGTCGGTCATCATGCAGCCGAGCTCCTCGTAGGTGGTCATCGGGGCGGAAAGCGTGGCGAGCACGCGCTGGAAAGCGGGGTTGTCGCTGAAATAGCGGACCATTTCGGCGACGATCTTGTTCTGCTTGGGATAGCCGGCCACCTCGATGTTCTTGGCCTGGCGGTCGATGACCTTGCCGTTCTCGACGGTCAGGGTGATGAAGGTGACGCGCTCGAGGCGGTTGATGTCCTGGGTGACCATGACGTTGTTGTGGATCTCGCCGCCGGCCACCTGGGTGTGGGAGTGACCGCCGATGATGAGGTCAGCCCAGGGTACGTACTGGGACAGCTCGACGTCTTGCTCGTAGCCGATATGGGTCAGCAGGATGACCACGTCGCTCTCGTCACGGAGCCATTTGTACTCCTGAAGCGTTTCCTCGACGGGGGTGAAGAGAATATCCGCGACGTTGTCGGGATGGGTGTCCGGATGCCCGGCGGGGCCTACCTGGGTGGCGCCGATCACGGCGACACGCAATTCATTGACGAAGAATACCTTATAGGGAAGCACATTGATGCCCCACTTCGGATCCGGGATGATATTGCAGGCGAGATACGGGAAATTGGACAGGTTGATCAGCCTGGCGAGATTGGCCTGGCCGCCGTCGTATTCGTGGTTGCCCAGGGTGGTGGCGTCGAAGCCGATCTGGTTCATCAGGGCCACCATCGGATAGGCGGGAATCTCATAGAGGTCATTCAGCGGTTCGCCGGTGCGGTTGTCACCGGCGGAGAAGATCAGCAGCTCGGGATAAATGGCGCGCAGGCTGTCGATGACGGCGGCAAACTGCGGGAAGTTCTCGATCTTTGCGTGCATGTCGTTGACGGAGACGATGTGGATCTCCTTCTTCTCCGCAAAGGCCGCGGAAGCGAGCAGGCAGGCCGCGGCGAGAGTCAGTAAAAGTTTCTTCATTATTGTACCTTGAATTTGATGATTTGTCCTTCGCGAAGCGGTGCGTCCAGGCCGATTTCGTGCCCGTAGGCATCCTGGATGCGGCCGCGCTTGAGCCATGACTGGGACAGGCGCCGCCGGACGAGATAGCGCAGCACGGCGTGTTGGGCCTGCGCGCCTTCGAAAATCTCGATCTTCGTACGGTTGACGGTTACGTTCATATCCTATTCACCCGTGTTGGCCATGGTGCCGGAGATGTACTGGTCGTAGGCGGTCATGTCCACGAGGCCGTGACCGGAGAGGTTGAAGAGGATGACTTTCTCTTCGCCGGTCTCCTTGCACTTGTTGGCTTCGTTGATGGCTGCCGCGATGGCGTGGCAGGACTCCGGGGCCGGGATGATACCTTCTGCCTGCGCAAAGAGCGTGCCTGCGGCGAAGGAGTCCAGCTGGCGGATGTCCGTGGCCTCGATGAGGCCGTCCTTGAGGAGCTGGGACACGATGGCGCCGGCGCCGTGGTAGCGGAGGCCGCCCGCATGGATGTTGGCGGGACGGAAGTCGTGGCCGAGGGAGAACATCGGGATCAGCGGGGTGTAACCGCTCTCGTCGCCGAAGTCATACATGAACTTGCCGTGGGTGAGCTTCGGGCAGGATGCGGGCTCCGCGGCGATGAAACGCGTCTTCTTCTCGCCGGACAGGTTGTGGCGCAGGAAAGGATAGGCGAGGCCGCTGAAGTTGGATCCGCCGCCGAAGCAGGCGATGACGATGTCGGGGTATTCGCCCGCCATGGCCATCTGTTTCTCGGCCTCCAGGCCGATGACGGTCTGGTGCAGGCACACGTGGTTGAGCACGGAGCCCAGAAGGTATTTGCAGTTCGGGGTGCTCATCGCGAGCTCGACCGCCTCGGAGATGGCGGTGCCGAGCGAACCCTGGTGGTTCGGATCGGCGGTCAGGATGTCCTTGCCGGCGCGGGTGGACATCGACGGCGACGGCGTCACGAGGGCGTCGAAGACCTGCATGATGCTGCGGCGGTAGGGCTTCTGCTCATAGCTGATCTTGACCTGATAGACGGCACAGTCGAGGCCGTAGAGCTTGGCGGCGTAGGAGAGGGCCGCGCCCCACTGGCCGGCGCCCGTCTCCGTGGTCACGTTGGTCACGCCCTGCTGCTTGCAGTAGTAGGCCTGCGGGATGGCGGAATTGAGCTTGTGGGAACCCAGCGGGTTCACGCTCTCGTTCTTGAAGTAGATATGGGCCGGGGTACCGAGGGCCTCCTCGAGGCCGTAGGCGCGCACGAGCGGCGTGCAGCGGTAGTAGGCGTATTTCTCGCGCACTTCCGCGGGGATGTCGATCCAGCGGTCGGTCTGGTTCACTTCCTGATTGGCGCATTCTTCGGCGAAGAGGGGATAGAGGTCTTCGGCCTTGATGGGCTCCTTGGTGCCGGGGTTGAGCATCGGCTGCGGCTTGTTGACCATGTCAGCCTGAATGTTGTACCATTGGGTAGGAATCTCGGACTCCGGGAGAATGAATCTCTTCTGCTTCATAAGTAGTTGTCTTATAATTGGTTTATATATTCTTGTCTATGTATGCCTCCAGGTCGTCGATGGCGCTGTCCGGCGTGGCCCAGCTGGTGCAGAAGCGGATGGCGACGTGGCTGTCGTCCACGGTCTGCCACGGCTCGAAGCCGAAGGCGGTCTCAAAGCGGGCGACGGCGTCCTTGGAAAGGATGGGGAATACCTGGTTGGTGGTGTTCTCCACGAGGAAGGGGACGCCCTTGCGGGCGAATGCGGCCCGGATGCGGTCGGCCAGGCGGTCCGCCTTGCGGGCCAGCTGGAAATAGAGCCCCTTGTTCATCAGCACTTCGTACTGGATGCCGAGCAGGCGTCCTTTGGCGAGCATGCCGCCGTTCTGCTTGATGAAATAGCGGAAATCGTCCGAGAGGCGCGTGTTGGTGAAGACGACGGCTTCGCCGAACAGGGCCCCCTGCTTGGTGCCGCCGATGTAGAAGACGTCGCACAGGCGGGGCAGGTCCTTGGGCAGGACGTTGCAGCCGGAGGCTTCCAGGCCGTAGCCGAGGCGGGCGCCGTCGATGAAGAGGGGGATCTCCCATTCCGTGCACACGGCGTGCAGGTCCGCCAGCTCCTGCTTGGTGTAGATGGTCCCGAGCTCCGTCGGGAAAGAGATATAGACCATTCCGGGCTGCACCATGTGCTCGCGGCTGAAGTCGCGCTGGTGCGCTTCCAGCGCCTCGCGCACCTGTCCCGCGGAGATCTTGCCGTCGGGGGCGGGGAGGGCGAGGATCTTGTGGCCGCTGTGCTCCACGGCGCCGGTCTCATGGACGTTGATGTGCGCGCTGGCCGCGCAGAGCACGCCCTGGTGCGGCCGGAGCAGGGAAGCGATGACGGTGGCATTGGTCTGCGTGCCGCCGACCAGGAAATGGACGTCGGCGTCCGGGCAGTCGAAGACGAAGCGGATCATCTCGGCCGCTTTCGCGCAATGGGGATCTTCCCCGTAGCCGGGGGTCTGCTCCAGGTTTGTCGCCTGAAGGGCCTCGAGGATCTGCGGACAGCATCCTTCCAGGTAGTCGCTTTCGAAGTGGAACATTAGGTGCTACCTAACTAAACGTGTATTCTTTGCAAGGTAAGAAAAAAAACGATTGAATATACCCGGGGAATGATTATTTTTGTTGCAATTGCGGTGGAAACGAAAAAGGCCGCGATTCGCATCGCAGCCTTTTCGCAATTCTAACCAAAATTATTAACCAATGAAAATCTATTCGGTTTAACTATATTGCAAGCACCGTGCCAAAATGATAAAAACGAATGCAGCAAGATTGTTGGACGCCGCCGGCATCCCCTATGAACTGATCCCGTACGCCTACACGGAGGACGATCTGAGCGCACAGCACGTCGCGGCCGAACTGGGCGAGGACATCGACCGGGTCTTCAAGACGCTGGTGCTGCGCGGCGACCGCAGCGGCTGCTTCGTTTGCGTGATTCCGGGCGATTTCGAAGTGGATCTCAAGGTGGCGGCGCGCATCTCCGGCAACAAGAGCTGCGAAATGCTTCACCTCAAGGAACTGCTGCCGACCACCGGCTATATCCGCGGCGGCTGCTCTCCGATCGGGATGAAGAAGCCGTTCCCGACCTTTATCCACGAATCCGCGCTGCTCTACGACTTCATCTACATCAGTGCAGGACAGCGCGGACTTCAGTTGAAACTGGCTCCGCAGGACCTGATCCGTTTCGTGGGCGCGGAGCTATATCCTATTTAAAGCGGCTTGTATTCAAAGCTCAGCAGCTGTGCGTCGCCGGTCAGCAGGTAGGCGGGGCGCAGGGCGAAGAAGCCGTTGTAGTTGTTGTGGTGCAGGCCCGAGACGTCGATGCCTTCCGCGACCGCTTCCCATTCTCCGCCTTCGGCTTTCTTCCAGGTGCTGGCGACGTTGTTCTCGTTGCGGATGCGCAGGGAGAATTGCGTGCCCTGGCCGCGGACGCTGAGATTCGCTTTCTCGTTGTAGAAGAGGTAGAGGGCGGCGCCGCTGCCTTCCGGCACGGAGAATTCAGCCGTGATCTCGTAGGAAGTATCGACGGCCGTGGCCAGCCAGAGCGTGCCGTCTTCGAAGCCGGGCTGCCACTTGGACCAGAGCAGCGGGTTGGAGAAGTCGCGCAGCGCGCTGTAGTCGCCCTGCAGGCCGCCCTGTTCCCATTTCGCGCCGTCCAACTCGGCCAGGACGGGCCAGCCGTCCTCCGTCCAGACCACGCTCTCGATGATCGTGTTGCGGCCCAGGGTGTGGAAGCCGTTGCGGTAGGCGTGATAGACGACGTACCAGTTGCCCTCGGCATCGTCGATGAGGGTACCGTGTCCCTTGGACCACCAGGCCTCGTCGGCGGTATAGGTGTGGACCATCGGGTTGTGGGGGCTGTTCTCCCACGGGCCCAGGGCGGACTGGCTGCGGGCGACCACCACCATGTGGCTGGTCGCGGGGCCGGCGGTGCCGCCTTCGGCGCTCACCAGATAATACCAGTCGCCGCGCTTGAAGAGCTTCGGCGATTCGAGCCACATGCCTTCGGTTTCCCATTCGGTGGGATACTCCCAGCCGTCATAGACCTTCTGCGGGCGTCCGGCGGCGGCCAGGCCGTCCTGGGTCAGGGGCGTGACCCATCCGTTGTTGGTATAGAGATAGCGCTGCCCGTCCCCGGCCACGACGTGGCCCGGGTCGATGCCGCCCACGTCCAGCTTGACCGGGGCGCTCCAGGGGCCTTCCGGCCGGTCGGCCGTGACGACGTAGTTCTCGCCACGGCTGGTGGGGTAATAGATATAGAACTTGCCGTCCACCTTGCAGAGTTCAGGGGCGTAGATGGAGTAGTCTCCGTCCTCGACCGCGCGGGAAATAGGCTCCCAGTGCAGCAGGTCCGTGGAATGCCAGACCAGCAGGGCGGGGAAGTAGGTAAATGACGAGTGGGTGATGTAGAAGTCGTCGCCGTCGCGCAGGATGGACGGGTCCGGATAATCGCCCGGGAAGATGCAGGTCTTGACCGGCGCTGCCTTGGGCGCGCAGGCGCCGAGCAGGGCGGCGGCCAGCAGCAGGTGGAGAACTCGTAATTTCATAAAACGTCAGATTTTCCGTAAAAATAAGGAAAAATGCTTGAAAAAAGCGTATATTGCAAGGTAACACTAAAACGTAATCGCCATGAAGAAGACTTTTTGGGAAAGAATCAGTGACATTACCCACCTCCACAGACGCGCCGCTTTTTCAGATCTTCCGAATCCCGAAGTGACGGGTTCGGCCTTCCTGGATCTGGCCCGGGAGCGCTATTCCTGCCGCAGTTTCAAGGATACGCCGCTCACGGATGAACAGATTGCGAATATCCTTGAGGCGGCCCGGGTGGCCCCCACCGCCGCCAACAAGCAGCCGGTGCACGTCTGGGTGGTCAAGAGCCCCGAGGCGCTGAAGAAGCTCAAGGGCGCCACGAGTTATATCTACGGCGCTCCCGTCGTCTTTATGGTGGGCGCGAAGCCGGATGCCGCGTGGGTGCGCAAGTATGACGGCAAGAACGGCGCCGAAGTGGACGCCGCCATCGTCGGCACGCACATCATGCTGGCTGCCTCGGCCCTCGGCCTCGGCAACGTCTGGGTGGGCTCCTTCGATCCCGCGAAGATCAAGGCCGACTTCCCCGAGACCGCCGGCTACGAAATCGTCTGCCTCTTCCCGGTCGGCCTCCCCGACGCCGGCGCCAGCCCCAAGCACTCCCAACGCCAATCGCCCGAGAAATTCAGTTCGGAGTTATAGAAAAAAGGCCTCCTGCTTTCACAGGGGGCCTTTTTCAGGATGTCAGCACATCAGTGCTGCATGGAGAACAGGCGGATGTACTTGAGGACGTAGTCCGACCAGCCGCCGGGGCCGGGGTACTGGTAGCGGGCGTTGCCCTTCGGGTCCTCGCGGAAGATGGTCTCGCCGGTGGGGGTGAGGGTCACCCAGCCGCGCGGGGAGAGTTCGTAGATGGCTTCGTCACCCTCGACTGCGTTGAGGACGGCGAGCGGATCCCACATCTTCTGGAATTTGTCCTCGGTCAGGAACTGGTAGATCCACTTGATGGGGTGGGCGTCCGTCCAGCTCATGTCCTCGATGATCTGCGCTGCGCTGTAGTAGAGCGGATCGCCGACCTCGCCGGGGGAGAAGACGATGTCGATGTCCTTCGGCCACAGTTCGAAGAACTTGAGGGAGAAGTCGATGGCCGCCGTGAAATTGTAGTCGTGCTCGAAGGAATCGCCGAACACGCCGCCCATGCAGTAGATGTTCTTGATCTTGCGCTGCACGAGCTCCAGGCCGCTGAGTGGGGAATATTCGTCCGGACCGGACTCGAGCAGGCGGGCCAGGGAGGTCACGAAGCCGATGGAGGCGATGGTGACGGACTTGTCCGGCTGCTGGGCCAGGATCTTGCGGTAGAGCTTGTAGCCGTCCATGTACTCGCCGTCGTCGCCGACGCTGCGCTTGAACAGGGGTTCGGCGTCAATGGAACGGGCGTACGCCATGTTGTGGTAGGGGATATAGACGTGCGGTGCCTCGACGCCGGCCTTCTCCAGACCGATGGGAATGTCGGGGTAGCCGTAGTAGTTGTTCATCACGTCCACGGCATCGGCGTTGGCGCGGTCCATGCGGTCCACGATCACGCCCAGCAGGGTGCAGCGCTTCATGTCCATGTAGCGGTAGAGCATCATCAGGGCGAAGAGATCGTCGGTCGAGGAGCCCATGTCGCAGTCCAGGATGACGCGGATGTCCTCCTGCTCGTAGTTTGACTTGACGTTGATGTCGAGCTTGGCGTCGTAGACGGTATGCTGGCCGTTCTCGCGGGCGAACTCGACCGCGGCGGCGAGCTGGTCTTCCGCAAACTTGCGGTTGCTGTCGAAATAGTAGAGCCCGGTGTCGGGATCACGCCAGCCGCCGACGATGTTCTCGTGGGCGTGGGCGTGCTTGATGACGGCGGGGAGGCTCTTGCGGTCGAAGCTGTTCTGCGTCTCTTTATAGGAAACGTAGAGGCCGTCCTTCGGATAGGTCATCGTGCTGAGGTCCAGGGTGAAGCCTTCGGGCATGGTCTGTCCGATCACCCAGACCGCCGTGGCGAGGTCCTTGTCGGAGACCGTCTGCTGGCTGAACGCCGGCACTGCAAAGGTCAGTGCTGCAAGGAATATCAGGATTCGTTTCATAGTTTAATGCTGGATAGCCATTAATCTGATGTACTTGAGAACCATGTCGCACCACACCGGGTCGCCGGGATACTGGTAGCGGGCATTGCCCTTCGGATCCTCGCGGAAGAGGGTCTCGCCGTTGGGCGTAAGGGTCACCCAGCCGCGCGGGGAGAGCTTGTAGAGCTGGTCGCCCTCGACGGCGTTGATGACCGCCTGCGGATCCCACATCTTCTGGCCCGTGTCGCAGTTGAGGAACTGATAGGTCCACTTGATCGGGTGCAGGTCCGTCCAGTCCATATCGGCGATGACGGTCTCGGGACGGTAGTCCAGCGGATCGCCGACCTCGCCCGGGGAGAAGACGATGTCCACTTCCTTCGGCAGGAGCTCGAAGAACTTGAGGGAGAAGTCGATGGCTGCCTTGAAGTTGTAGTCGGGCTCGACGGCGTCGCCGAACACGCCGCCCATGGCGTAGATTTCCTTGACCTTGCGGCGGACCAGTTCAACACCGTTCAGCGGGGAGTACTCGTCCGGACCGGACTCGAGCAGGCGGGCGAGGGAGGTCACGAAGCCGATGGAGGCGATGGTGACGGAACGGTCCGGCTGCTCGGCCAGGAGCTTGCGGTAGAGCTTGTAGCTCTCCATGTAGCTGCCATTGTCGCCGACGCTGCGCTTGAACATGGGAACGCCGTCCGTGGAACGGGCGTAGGGAAGATTATGATAGGTGATGAAGACGTGCGGGTTGGGAATGCCCTGGGTCTCCAGGCCGATCGGAATGTCGGGATAGCCGTAGAAGTTGTTCAGCACGTCCACGATGTCGGCGTTGGCCTTGCCCATGCGGTCCACGATGACGCCGATGAGGTTGCAGCGCTTCATGTCCATGTAGCGGTAGAGCATCATCAGGGCGAAGAGGTCGTCGGTCGAGGAACCCATGTCGCAGTCGAGGATCACGCGGATGTCCTTCTGCTCATAGTTCGTCCAGATGTTGATGTCCTTGGAGGCCACGTAGACCGTGTGCTGCTCGTTCTGGCGGGCGAACTCGACCGCCGCGGCGAGGCTGTCCTCCGGGAACATCCGGGTGCTGTCGAAATAGTACCTGCCGTCCTCGGGATTGTACCATCCGCCCACGAGGTTCTGTTGGGCGTGGGCATGCTTGATGACGGCCGGGAGGCTCTTGCGGTCGAAGCTGTTCTGGGTCGCCTTGTAGGAAACCATCAGGCCTTCGGTCGGCTGGCGCATGGTGTTGAGGTCGAGGGTGAATCCGTCGGGATACATCTGCGCCATGGCGTAAATGACGTTGACCATGTCCTTGTCGGAGATCTTCTCCTGGGAGAAGGCGGGCAGGAACGCGCAGCAGAGCGCAAGTGCTAGAAATAATTTTTTCATTCTGTGGCGTTTTGGTTAATTACTAACTTGCGAAGATAGTTTTTTTAGAGATAATATCAAAAAACACACTAAATTTGCAAGTAACCACAAACGTGCACGTATGCTTGATTTAGCCATCATCGGAGGCGGTCCCGGCGGTTACGTCGCCGCGGAACGCGCCGGCTCCGCCGGACTCTCCGTCGTCCTTTTCGAGAAGAACAGTCTGGGAGGCGTCTGCCTCAATGAAGGGTGCATCCCCACCAAGACGCTGCTCTACAGCGCGAAAGTCTTTGATTACGCGCAGCATGCCGACCGCTACGGCGTGAACGTGGCCGGTTCGGCCGTCGATTTCGGCGCCGTCTTCAAACGCAAGGAGAAGGTGGTGCGTAAGCTGGTGGCGGGCGTGAAGGCGCAGATGAAGAACGCCGGCGTGGAGGTGGTCGCCGCGCAGGCCGAGATCCTCGGCCGCACCGGGGAAGGATTTGCCGTCCGGGCGGACGGCCAGGAATACGTGGTCCGCAAGCTGCTGATCTGCAGCGGTTCCGAGGCGGTCGTGCCGCCCATTCCCGGCCTCCGGGAGAGCGAGGCCGTCGTGACCAACCGCGAGATCCTCGCGCTTGAGGAGCAGCCCGCGGAGCTGGTCGTCATCGGCGGCGGCGTGATCGGAATGGAATTCGCCAGCTTCTTCAACTCGATCGGCACGAAGGTGACCGTCGTGGAGATGCTTCCCAAGATCCTTGGTCCGATGGACGACGAGATCAGCGCCATGCTGCAGGCGCAGTATGCCAAGAAGGGCGTGGATTTCCAGCTGGGCTGCAAGGTGACGGCGGTCGAGGGCGACACGGTCGTGTATGAGACACCGGAAGGGGAAATCCGCCGCGTGCGCGGGGACAGGATCCTGGTTTCCGTCGGGCGCCGGGCGGTGCTCCAGGGTTTCGGCCTGGAGACGCTGGGCGTCGAGCTGGCGCTCAATCCGGCCGGCCGGCCGTATGGAGTCAAGGTGGACGGGCGCATGCGCACGAGCGTGCCCGGCGTGTATGCCGCGGGCGACGTGACGGGCTTCTCGATGCTGGCACATACCGCTTCCCGCGAGGGCGAGGTGGCTGTGAACGATATCCTCGGCAAAGCCGACCGCATGCGTTACGACGCCATCCCGGGCGTGGTCTATACCAATCCGGAGGTGGCGGGCGTGGGCCTGACCGAGGCCGAGGCGGCGGCGAAAGGCGTCGATTGCACGGTCCTGAAGCTCCCGATGGCCTTTTCCGGCCGTTTCGTGGCCGAAAACGAACGGGGCGAGGGGATGTGCAAGCTCATCGTGGACAACGCCACCCGAGCGGTGCTGGGCGTCCACATGCTGGGCAACCCCTGTTCCGAGATCATCCAGAGCGCCTGCATCGCCATCGAGCAAAAGCTGACGGCGGAACAGCTCAAGGAGGTCGTCTTCCCGCATCCTACCGTGTCGGAGATTTTCCGGGAGACCTTGAACGGACTGAAATAAATACAGATTGAACAAGGCGGAAAAAGATTGAACGGGAGCGTGTGGCGAATGCGCGCCCGAATGCATATTTTTGCAACACGACAATAACACCAATACAACCGATATGAAAAAAAACCTCTTGATTGCCGCGCTGGCGCTGACGGGCTTCTCCGCCCTGGCGCAGCCGCAACTGCGCAAGGACAACATCGACGAAGTCCTTGCCGCCATGACCCTCGAAGAGAAAGCCACCCTGCTGGTGGGCGGCGCCCGTGCCGAAATCGTGAACGGCGTCACCTCCGGCGTTGCCGCCCAGGTGCCCGGCGCCGCCGGCAACACCCGGCCCATCAAGCGCCTCGGCATCCCCGGTACCGTCCTGGCCGACGGCCCTGCCGGCCTGCGCATCCAGCCGACCCGCCAGGGGACCAGCCAGACCTTCTACTGCACCGGCTTCCCGGTGGGCACGCTCCTGGCGAGCTCCTGGGACCTTGACCTGGTGCGCGACGTGACGAAGGCCATGGGCAACGAGGTCCACGAATATGGCGTGGACGTCCTCCTCGCCCCGGGCATGA
>JAFXUS010000025.1 GCA_017535125.1 Bacteroidales bacterium
CTCCGCACAGAACCGCAACATCAGCGGAAAAGTGGTCGACACCAACGGACAGCCGGTTATCGGCGCCGCCGTTACCGTCGTCGGCAACGCGACCATCGGCGCAGCCACTGATCTTGACGGTGCATTCTCCCTGAGTGTTCCTGCCGGAGCTACCATCTCCGTCGAGAGCATCGGCTACAAGGGCCAGACCCTCCGGGTCGGCGACCAGAGCGTCTTCAACATCGTCCTCGAGGAGGACAATGAGATGCTGGAAGAGACCGTCGTTATCGGTTACGGTACCCAGAAGAAGAGACTCCTCACGGGTGCTACGATCAACATCACCGGCGATGAAATCCAGAAGCAAAGCACCACCAACGCGCTCGGAGCCCTCTATAGCTCCGTCCCGGGCGTGAACATCGTCCAGTCCAGTGGTGTGCCGGGTGCCGGCTACAACATCACCATCCGTGGTCTCGGTACCAACGGCAACTCCAGCCCGCTCATCGTTATCGACGGTGTCGCCGGCGGCAACCTGGACGACCTCAACCCTGCCGACATCGAGTCTATTGATATTCTTAAGGATGCCGCTTCCGCCGCCATCTACGGTGCGCGCGCCGCCAACGGCGTCATCCTCGTGACCACCCGCCAGGGCAAGGTCGGCGAGAAGAAGGCAACCGTCACCTTCGACGCCTACATGGGCTTCCAGCAGCCGAACACCAACGGTGTCCACGGCGTCACCGCTTCGGAATACCTCGATCTGGTCAAGCGGGCAGGCCTGAATGAATATGACAACATCGAACAGACGATGCCCGTCCAGATGGAATGGATCCGCAAGGGCCTGTGGGACGGTACCGACTGGTTCACCGAGTCCATCAACAAGAACGCCCCGACCAACAACCTGGCAGTGGGCATCACCGGCGGCGGCGACGCTGTCCGTTACTCCTTCAGCTTCACCAAATCCTATTCGGAAGGTACCCTGGGTGCTCCCAAGCCCACCTATTATGATAGAACCACCGTTCGCGCCAACACGGACTTCTCCATCCTGAAGAAGGGCAACCGCGACGTCATCAAACTCGGCGAGAACGTGACTGTCTCCATTACGGATTCCCGCGGCATGAGCACGGGCGGCCGTGGCAGCGATGTGTCCAACCTCCTGACCAAGACCCCGCTCCTGCCGGCCTGGGACCTGGACGGTTCCCTTTATACCTATGAGAAGCAGCTGCGCGACGGCTGGGACGCCCGCGACAACGAAGTGAACCTGCTTGAGCAGCAGTGCCTCAAGGAGAGCCAGGGCAAGGGCGTGCGCGTCCAGGGCAACGTTTACCTGGAAGTCAGCCCGATCAAGGAGCTCAAGCTCCGTACCGCCTTCGGTGTCCGCGCCAACGCCAGCTTCTCCCGCGAATATACGCCGGAGTACCAGCTCACGGCTTCCACTTTCCAGGAATATGACAGCGTGAAGCAGAGCTCCAGCGTTTCCACCAACTGGACCTGGGAACTCACCGCCAACTACAAGAAGACCTTCGCCAGCGACCACACCGTCGAAGCCCTCGTCGGTACGTCCATCGAGGCCACGGGCTGGGGCATGAGTGTCAACGGTACCCGGTCCAACACCAAGTTCGGCACCTGGGAATCCGCCAACCTCAGTTCCGTTGACGGCGCACTGACCAGCGACGAGCACGCCAGCATGGGCGGCAGCAACACCGTTCCCTACAACAACCTGCTCTCCTTCTTCGGCCGTGTCAACTACAGCTACAAGGATAAATATATGTTCACGGCCATTGTCCGCGCTGATGGTTCCTGCAACTTTGCCAAGGGCCACCGCTGGGGCGTCTTCCCGTCCGTATCCGCCGGTTGGGTGATCTCCTCCGAGCCTTGGATGCAGTCCACCAAGAGCTGGCTCAACTTCCTGAAGATCCGCGGTAGCTGGGGTCAGAACGGTAACTGCCGTATCAGCAACTTCCAGTACACCGGTACGATCTCGATGAACGGCCAGTATGACTTCTCCTACGACCAGACAAATCCGGTCACGGCTGCCTATCCCGACAACATTCCTAACCCCAACCTCTCCTGGGAGACTTCCGAGCAGCTTGCTATCGGTTTCGACTCCCGCTTCTTCCACAGCCGTTTGGGTGTCATCTTCGACTGGTATATCAAGGACACCAAGGACTGGCTCGTGACCCCTCCCAACATGGGTATCCTGGGTGCCAGCGCTTCTTCCATCAACGGCGGTGCCGTGCGCAACTCCGGTGTCGAGCTTAGCTTCACCTGGAACGACCACATCGGCGACCTTCGTTACAGCGTCGGCCTGAACGGTTCTTACAACAAGAACAACGTCCTCTACATCAACACCGCCGAAGGCTATCTCAAAGGTCAGGCGAAAATCATCTCCGAGAACGTGGCCAAATTGGAGGGCTACCGCGCCGAACCGGGCAAGCCTATCGGCTACTTCCTCGGCATGGCCAGCGAGGGCATCTTCCAGAACCAGGCTCAGATCGATGAATACAATGCCAATGGCTATACCTTCATGAACGGTTATGAGGCAGCTCAGCCGGGCGACGTGATCTGGATTGACCAGAACAAGGACGGCGTGTACGACGAGAACGACTGCGTCGAGATCGGTAACCCCCACCCGGACTTCACCATGGGCTTCAACATCAGCCTGCAGTGGAAGGGTATCGACTTCAGCATCAACGGTTCCGGCGCCTTCGGCCAGCAGGTCATGCAGAGCTACCGCCAGTTCGCGCTCCAGGATCTCCAGAGCTTCACCAACAACCTGGTGGCCCGTTATTGGACCGGCGAAGGCTCCACCAACTCCTTCCCGCGCTACTCCTCCGGTTCGCACAACAACTTCAAGTGCAACAGCTACAACAGCGACATCTTCATCCAGAACGCTGATTACCTCAAGATCCGCAACATCACCCTCGGATTCGACTTCAAGCAGGTGTTCAAGAAGATCCCGTTCCAGCAGCTCCGTATCTTCGTGACGGGCCAGAACCTCTTTACGATCACCGGATATGACGGCATGGATCCCGAAGTGGGTACCGGCTCCGGTATGGATACCTGGTCTTCCGGCATCGACACCGGCTTCTATCCTTCCCCTAAGGTTTTCATGGCTGGTGTCAGCATCAAATTCTAATTCCGAAAGCATATGAAAAAGATATTATTTACTATCGCAGTATGTTTCCTGGCCCTCGTCAGTTGCGAGAAACTTGACAGCATGCTCGATACGAAGAACTACTCGAAGGCGGACACTTCCTCCTTCCCCCAGACCGAGAAGGACGCGGAGCAGCTGGTCAACTCGGCCTACTCTACGATGCATTCGCTGTACACAGGCTCCATCTTCAAGATCAACCTGTTCCGGCGCATGATTGCCAGCGACGACATTTACGGTGCCGGCTCCAAGAGCTCCAAGGAAACCACGGCCGACGACCGTCTGCTCGCTCCGTCCAGCGATGAGGACAACAGCGTCTGGAAGAGCTTCTACAACGGGTTGTTCCGTTGCAACTATGCGCTCG
Organism: Bacteroidales bacterium; assembly: GCA_017535125.1. The sequence continues at coordinate 3,492 of JAFXUS010000025.1, forward strand.
AAGCCATCTCCGCCATGGAAGATGACCTCTTCACGGGCGACAACAAGGCATGGTACCTGGGTCAGACGCATTTCATGCGTGCTTTCTACCTTTGGGAGATGGCCGAACGTTGGGAAACCTTCCCGCTGACGCTTTCCACCGCAGTTGAGAACATGCCCAAGGCCTCTGTCGAGGAAGTCTATGCCGCCATCGCCGCAGACCTCACCGACGCCATCAACATGATCCCGGCCAAATATGGTTACTCCAAGGACAACAATCTGGCAGGCCGCGCCACGAAGTACGCCGCCGAGGCCCTCATGGGACGTGTGTGGCTGTTCTACACCGGCTTCTACAAGAAGGACAACATGGCCGGCATCACCAAAGCCCAGGTGATCAGCTGGCTCGAGGATTGCGCCAACACCAACGTCTCCAAGTTCGACCTGGAGAACGACCAGCGCGAGCTCTGGATGTACTCCAACGAGTATTCCAGCGGTATCGCTTATGGCGTCGACTTCGGCACCTATGCCAACAAGGAAAACCTGCACTGGGTAGGCAACCACAGCAAGGAGACCGTCTGGGGCGTCCATTTCTCCTACACCGGCACCGGCTACAACCGCCTCGCGGAATGGCTCGGATTCCGTAACTCCACCCAGACCCCTAACAAGGACAGCTATCCTTATTCCGCTGGCGGAAACGGTAACGCTTCCGTGAATCCCCTCTTTGTTAAGGAATGGTATGAGGATGAGGATTACGGCACGAAAGACAAGCGCTTCTACGGTACCATCCTGGTTACCAACAAGGACAAGATCGCAGCGGCCTATCCCTGGTACGAGGGCGAAGTGGAGCTTCCCAAATTCACGGGTCACGACTCGAAGGAGGTTGAGCGTACCTGGTTCTACACCAAGAAATACCAGGCCATGGCCGCCTACTCCGACGGTGCTAAGACCACTTTGAAAAAGAACTTCTTCAATATTGTCAACGGCGCCATCAGCAACAGTGCCAAGAGTGGCAACAAGAACGACGCCATCTACATCCGCTTCGCCGATGTGCTCCTCATGCTCGACGAGCTGAAGGAAACCGTGACCGGTATGAACCGTCTCCGCGCCCGCGCCGGATTGGATCCATACCCTTCCTATACTTTCGAGCGGCTCCAGAAAGAGCGCCGCTACGAGTTCGCGACGGAAGGCATGCGTTTCAACGACCTGCGTCGCTGGTATCCCGAGAAGGCCGGTGAAATCATCGAGAATAACCAGAAGGGTGGCTATATCGAGTTTTTGGGCAAGGCCAACACCTATCAGGATCTGCCCGGCCGCTCATTCTCCCAGCGCTACGCGCTCACCCGCGGTTTCTGGATGATCCCGCAGGAGCAGATCAACCTCCAGCAAGGCATGCTCGAGCAGAACGAAGGCTTCAAAGACGGACAGAACTTCCTCTTCGTCGACGGAGACCTCCCCTACTAGACTTGACTACGTTTTAATACGTATTTTTGGTTAATTAAAGGTTGGAACGTTGGCGTCCGCAGATTTCTCTGCGGACGCCTTCATTTTACTCCGGCATTGCTCCCTTGCAGGAGCATACGTAGGCCGCCGTGTCGCTCGCGAGCCGCTGCGCGTCCGCTAGCGAATCGCCCCGCAGGTACGCCACCACGAAGGCGGCGGTGAAGGCGTCTCCCGCCCCCACGGTGTCCACGACGACGGCTTCACCCGCCGGCTGCGGAATCACGGCGTCGGCCGTGACGACCTCGCTCCCCGCCGGCCCCTTGGTCAGGATGACCAGGCGAAGGCCGAAGCGGGCGGCAAGCGCCCGGCAGACGGCCGCATCGTCGCCCGGGAGGGTGAAGAGCTCCGCCACCGTACGGATCTCTTCATCGTTGATTTTCAGGATGTCCGCGAGCTCCAGGGACGCCTCGAGCAGCGCCCGGGAGTAGTAGTGCTGGCGGAGATTGATGTCGAAGACCTTCAGCGCATCGGGGCGCATGGCCCGGAGGAAGTGGAGCACGGAATCGCGCGAGCCCATCCGCTGCACGAGCGAGCCGAAACAGACGGCGTCCGCGCGACGCGCGAGGGTCTCCATTTCCGGCGTGAACGGGATGTTGTCCCAGGCCACGTCCTCCATGATGTTGTAGGTCGGCACGCCGCGCGCGTCCAGCGTCACCTGGACCGTGCCCGTAGGCTTGTCCGTGACGGCGATCAGGTTCTTCAGGCCTTTTTCCGCGACGATGTCCCGGATCTCCCGGCCGAGGGCGTCGTCGCCGACGGCGCTGACCGCCCAGCCCTCCTCGCCCAGGCGGCTGGCGTGGTACGCGAAATTGGCGGGCGCCCCGCCGAGGGCCTTGCCGGACGGGAGCATGTCCCAGAGGATCTCTCCGATCCCGACGATCACTTTTTTCATGCCTTCTCTGTTTTAAGGAACACGACGGCGAGGTACACCAGGTAGGCCACGCCGGCGCTGATGACGATCACCGAACCGGCCTGGGAATGCATGGCGTCGGACAGGATGCCCATCAGCAGCGGGAAGATGGTGCCGCCGATCAGGCCCATGATCATCAGGCCGGACATCTCATTGTTCTTCTCGGGAAGATAGAGCAGCGCGCGGGAGAAAATCATGGAGAAGATATTGGAATTCCCGAAGCCGACCAGCGCGATGACCACGTACAGGCCGGCCTTGCTGTGGCAGACGAACAGGCCGATCATGGCCAGCACCATGCAGGCGGCGCTGACGGCGAAGAACTTCCGCAGCGGGAACTTCGACAGGATAAAGGACCCGGAGAAGCAGCCCAGCGTGCGGAACAGGAAATAGATGCTCGTGGCGATGCCCGCCTGCTCCAGCGGCAGCGCGAGCCGCTCCATGATGATTTTCGGCGCGCAGGTGTTCACCCCGACGTCGATCCCTACATGGGAAATGATGCCGAAGAAGAACAGCAGCACGGTGCCGTCGCCCAGCAGCTTGAGGCAGTCCGCGAAGCTCGAGGACTTGTCCCTGGGTATCTGCTCCCCGATCTTCGTCAGCCCCAGGTAAACGGCCGCGACGAGCGCGAAGGCGAGGAATATCGGATAGAGCAGCAGCCAGTTGTTGAAATGTACCGACGCCCAGCTGGCGATGAGCGGCGCGATGAACGAGGCGATCGCCTTGATGAACTGTCCGAAAGTCAGGGTGCTGGCCAGCTTCTCCCCGCTCACGATGCAGGTGATGAGCGGATTGAGCGACACCTGCATCAGCGTGTTCCCGATGCCCAGCAGGCAGAAAGAGGCCAGCAGGACGGGATAATTGTACGCGCACAGCGGCAGCACCAGGGCCAGCGCCGTCACGCCCAGGCTGAGCAGCACGGTCTTGCGCTTGCCGATCCGGTTCATCAGGAGTCCGGTCGGGACGGACAGGAAGAAGAACCAGAGGAAGACCATCGACGGCAGGAAATTCGCCATCGTGTCGGAAAGCTGGAAGTCGGCCTTTACATAGTTGGTGGCCGTTCCCACCATGTCCACGAAACCCATCGCGAAGAACGCGAACATGATCGGCATCAGCCGGGACAGATTGGATTGCTTAATTGCCATTTATTTGTTGTTCAGCAAGTTGCAGTTGTCGAGGAAATCATAGAACAGCGTCGTCCAGATATTCACGGACTGGCCGTTCTCGCGGTAGCCGAAGCCGTGGAAGCCCCGCGTGAAGGAGTGGATCTCCAGCGGCTGGCGGGTTTTGTTCCACGCGTTGTAGAGGGCGGGCGTATCGCCGAAACCATTGGCGGAGGAGGCCTCGGCCGTGCTCGCGGCGATGAAGAGCGGTATCGGATCGTCAGGGACCTTGTCCTCAAACCAGGCCGGGTAGATCATCCCGAGGAAATCCGGACGGCTCAGTTCGTCGTGGTCGAGCGCCACGTGATAGACGATGTTGCCGCCCGCTGAGAAGCCGATGATGCCGATCGCGTGTGGGTTGACGCCATATTTCTCCGCGTGCGTGCGGACGTAGCGGATGGCGGCGCGGCCGTCATCCCAGGCCATCGAACGGTCATAGCCCTGCTCCTCGGCGATCTTCGCATGTTTCTCGGTGAGCTCGCGCATGCGCGCGTCCCGCCCCTGCATGCCATAGGAATGGTCGGCCACGTATTTGGCCTCCTCATAATCGGCGCCGGAGTAGGCGATGCGGTATTTCAGCACGAACGCGGCGATGCCGTGCGCGGCGAACCAGCGGGCCACGTTGGGGCCCTCCTGGTGCCAGGACAGTGCGGTGAAACCGCCGCCCGGGCAGACCACGATGGCGGCGCCCGTTTCGGTGCCTTTCGCCGGGAGATAGGCCCACAGCTCAGGATCCGTGACGTTCAGGATGCACTGCCCCACCTCGCCGGGGTTCATGGGCGTCGTATATTCAAAGAGGAATTCCTGCTGGGTCCAATTCTCGCATCCGGGGGCCCGGCCCTCATAGAGCCGGATGACTTCCGCCTGCCCGAAGGCGCTGGTCGCGCACAGAGCCATGATGATGTAACTGATCAGTTTCTTCATGATTATCTGCGCATACGGTTGACGGCTTCATACTGCCCCGGGCGCACGGTATCGAGCCAGTTCGCGTCCGTGCGGGGCTTCGACGAGCGCTCGACCGCATGGACCTTGAGGTCCTGGCCGCCGAGCACGATATGGTCGAGGAACGAGTCGATTTCGTTCCAGAACCACCTGATCGGGAGGAGCGCCATGCAGTGGTCGCCGTCCACATACTCGTTGAGCATGTAGGGGACGTCCAGGGCGTCCAGCTGCCCGCTGACATACTTGGGCCCGAAGCCCTGGCGGGCCGGACCGCGCTCCGTATCAAAGGTCACGGTCGGATCCGCCGAGCCGTGGAAGAAGCACATCGGGCAGGGTTTCCGGTCCCATTTCAGCTCCGAGTCGGCGCCTTCGGTCAGATAGACCGCGCCGGCCATCGGAATCACGCCGGCATAGTTGAAGTCCGCCGGCAGGTTCTCCTTCGCGAGGCGGTGGCCCGAGCAGATATAGTATTCGGCGTTCATGCTGTTGATGGCGCCGGCGCTGCTGCCGCTGATGACGATCTTCGACGGGTCGACGTTATACTCGTCCGCATGGTCGATCAGCCAGGCGGTCGCGGCGTAGATGTCCTCCACGCCGATGTCGATCGAATACTGGAACGGACTGTACCCCTCCGGAGGCGTGATGAGCGGCTTGCCGTCCCGTCCGCGCGCAGAGCCGAGGCGGTAGTCGATGGCGACGCAGACCCAGCCTTTCCCGCAGAGATGGTCGTAGAGCGGGTTGCAGAGGGCATCGATCCGGGACCCCATGGCCCAGGCGCCGCCGAAGGAATAGATGAATACCGGCCGGCCACCTTCCTTCCGCTCCTTGCCCTGATAGATGTCCATCAGGATGGGCTTGCCGTCGCGGACGACGAACTCCACGGTCGTCCGGTCGGCCTCGGCGCCCAGCAGGAAGAGGACGGGCTCCTCGAGGCGCGAGGCCCAGGAGCTCTCCACGTGGGCATGGCCCGGATACACCTTGCTGACATAGTGGGCGTCGTCCCAGCCGGCATCCCGGAACATCCGGTCCAGGCGGTCCTGGTATTTGGGATACTGGGCGTCGAGGGTCTGGTCGCCGCGGTCCATGTACAGCTTGCAGCCGTTGGGCCGGAGCGTCGCCTGCAGGTAATCGACATAGCACTGGTTCGCCGGATCGATGGACGCCTGCTCCGCGTCGTAGTTGGTGATGTAGAGCACGGAATGGGTCGAGAGGCAGGCCGCGCCGCCGAACACCCGGGGATACTTCGCCACGGCGTAGGAGGACAGCAGGCCGCCCATGCTGGAGCCCATGTGGAAGGTGTGGTCCCGGTCCGTCAGGGTCGAGTAGGTCTTGTCGATGAAGGGTTTCAGCTCCTCGACCAGGAACTTCAGGTAGTTGTTTCCCAGCAGGTCATCTTCGCCCATGCGCTTGCTCTTCGCGTATTCCTTCAGCTCCGGGGAATAGCGGTCGAACACGTCCTGCGGGAAGTATTCCTGGCTCCGTGTGCGGAAGGAGTTGGCCACGCCGACCACGATGCAGTCCTGGATCTTTCCGGCCGCCTGCAGGCCGCCGAAAACCTCGTCCACGCGCCATTCCTGGTGGTTGAACATCTTCTCCGCATCGAACAGGTTCTGGCCGTCGCTCATGTACACGACCGCATATCGCTTGCCGGGCGTGTAATCGTCCGGGAGCCAGACATAGACGTTCCGCGGCGTGACGAGCCCCGATTCCGACTCGAAGGCCGGATAGAAATCCAGCTTGCCCGTGGAAACGCGGGGCTTGTCGGGATGGCCGTCGCCGACGGTGCCGGGCGCACCGCTCTCGCCGGGGAACCGGAAGATGGCGGCGGAGACGGCGGAGAGCTGGATGACGTCGCCCTTCTTCGTCTGCTTGTAGCTGCATTTCTTGTAGCTGCCGCCGATCAGTTCCGGCTTCGACGGTTCGGAAGGGAGCGTCACGCTCACCGGCTTGCCGGACGGATTCAGCACGACCATGCAGCGCTCGCCGCGCCATTCGCGCTCATACACCATGGGATACGGCCGGTCGAGGCTGCTGACCAGCTTCCAGGATGCGTCCGCGCCGAGCGCGGGAACCTGTTTGCGGAGCTGCAGCAGGGTGCGCACGTAGTGCAGCAGGGAATTCGGGTCGGCTTCGGCCTTCTCGACCGTCATGCGATTCGGATCCGGATCCTGCGGAATGTAGATCTTCTCGACCGGCGCCGTGGAGAAGCCGCCGTTGGCCGTGCCGTCCCAGAGCATCGGGATGCGGCAGCCGGCCCGGAAGCCGGAACCGTCGGTCGAAGGGGCGTTCGGGTTCTGCTTGAGGCCGATCTCGTCGCCGTAGTAGATGAACGGCACGCCCGGCATCGTCAGGAAGAAGGTCATCGCGACCTTGAGCTCCTCCGGATCGGTGCGGCCTTCCGTGCACACGCGGTTGAAATCGTGGTTGCCGGACGGCATGCAGACGTAGCCCTTGCCCTGCACGGACTGATACTGATAGTCATACAGGTCGAACCAGGTCTTCAGCTCGCCCTCTCCCGCCTTGGCGAAATAGGGTTTCGCGCTGCCGGCGGGGCCGAAGCCGCGGTTGAAGAAGAACAGGCTCGAATAGTTGTACTGCCCGTCGTGGCAGAAGAAATCCAGGTCGAAGTCGGCCTGCGCGACCGACTGGGCGGGGTTGAACCACTCGGCGATCAGGATGCCCTCGGGGTATTTCTCGTCGAACCAGGGCACGAAATCCTCGTTCCAGAGGCGGATGGTCGCCGCCTTGTCGGGATCGTTCTTCACGAGGCTGGCGGCCATGTCCACGCGGAAGCCGTCCACGCCCTTGTCCATCCAGAAGGACATGATGTTCTTGAGCTCCTGGCGCATGGCCTTCGGGCCCGGGGCGTCCACCGCCTGCTCCCACGGATGCGCGGGATCGGGATCGGCGAAGCCGAAATTGAGCGCGGGCTGCGTGTCGTAGAAGTTCTTGATGTAATACGGCCCGCGCGGCGCGTCCGTCGCCACGAATTTGCGCGTGAGCGACAGGTGGGCGCTCATCAGCGCGGCGTAGTCCGGATCGTCCGAACCGGCGGGCGCCGCCGACTGTTCCTCCGGCTTGAAGGTAGGCCAGATGTAGTAGTCGGAATAGCGCAGGTTGGCGCCTTCCCGCGACTGGAGGAACCACTCGCACTGGTCGGAGGAGTGGCCGGCCACCAGGTCCATCACGACCTTGATGCCGCGGGCATGGGCTTCCCGGACCAGCGCGATGAGGTCGTCGTTGTCGCCGAAGCGCTTGTCCACCCGGTAGAAGTCGATGATGTCGTAGCCGCCGTCCGTCCAGCCCGACACGTAGACCGGGTTGAGCCAGATGGCCGTCACGCCGATGGAGCGGATGTAGTCCAGGCGGGAAATGATGCCCTGCAGGTCGCCGTAGCCGTCTCCGTCGCTGTCCTGGTAGGAAGACGGATAAATCTGGTAGAAGACGGCGTCGGAGAGCCAGCCCGGCTGCGTCGGTTTTCCGGCCGACAGGCCGGGTGCGGCCAGTGCGCACGCAAGCGCGAATGCTAAAAGTTTCTTCATATCGGCTAATGTGTTGCTTCGTGAATCATGTCCAGCAGGCCGTTCACCACGGCGCTCTGCGCGTATCCCTGTTTGAAGCGGGAGCCCAGCACCTCGAACACCTCGGCGCCGTAGGACTCGTCGTCCGGCATGTATCCACCGCCGCGCGCGCCGAAGCCGTAGGCCACGGTCGTCATCATGGTGCGGGCGTACGGAGACTTCTGCTTCAACTCCACCGCGATCGGATTGTACACCTCGGAGGCGACGCCGCACACGGGGATGTCGTCAAGCATGATCAGGCTGAGGCCGACCTCCACGTCTGGTCCGTCCTCGTATTCACCGGCGTAGCCGGCCCGTCCGCCGCCGTTGGTCTGGCGCCGGCCCGGCACTGAAATGGTCCTGCGGGCGCAGTTCAGCGTGACCTCGGTCTCGAAGCGGCGCATCATCATGATGACGTATTTCACCTCCTCGCCCAGGATCTGCCCGTAGCTCTGGATCATCCGCTCCTGCTCGCCCAGGAGGCGCTGCACCTCGGGCTTGCTGCGGTCGAGGCCCTGGCCGCCCGGGGGCATCTTGTTGGAAATGTCCTCCCCGCGTGCCGCGTAGTCCGCGATGCGGATGTCCCGCAGGTCGAAGGTCTGCTGGAAGTAGAGCGGGTTCTGGTCGCCCGCCGCCCCGCTGGCGAAGCTCGCCACGAAATCGGGCCCGTAGCGGCTCTCAATGTAGGTTTCCGCCGCACCCGGGAAGTCCGCGCTCACCTTGTCCGTGTTGCCCGTGATCACCGCGTGCATCGCGTAGTTGAAGTAGGTCGCGATCGGCTGGCCGGCCAGGCTCTCGAAGTAGATCACGGCCACGGTCTTGTCCGACTTGCCGTCGTAGTCCGGGCCTTCCCACCAGGTCCCGCGCTCCGGATCGAAGAGGTCGCGCTTGACGTTCAGGTAGCAGACGCCCTCGCCGTAGCCCACCTTCGCGGGGACCATGTTGGCGACCGCCTGCTTCACGGCGCCCCAGACGCGTTCCGTCAGCTCGTCTCCGCGCACGGAGCTGCCCGAATGGGTGTGCGTGCCGTTGTAGATGATGTTGCCCACCGGGATACCGAGTTCCGCGGCGGCGTGCTCGTCGACGTACTGCGCCACCCGGGCATCGGCGTTGCCGGCGTCGAAGGTCACGAACGCGGCCTTCGTCGCCCCGTTGCCGAAGGCTATGACGCGGGCGTAGCAATGGTCCAGGATGCCCTGGGAAGTCGGAGGCAGGTCTTTGGGATCCGGCGTGATGTCCACCTTGGCGGCGCCGGCAAGCAGCTGGCCGCGGGGATTGGCCGGCGCGGGCGCAGGAGCCGCCTGGGGCCGCATGCCGCCGCCCTGGAACATGCGCTTCACCATCTCCACCATGTCCTCGAAGGTCATCGGCTGGCCGCTGGCACGCCGCTGCTCGTCATTCTTGAGCTTGCGGGCCTCCGCCTCGTCGGCGGGAAGGGTATAGAAATCGGTCTTCACCTTCAGCACCTTCTTGATGCCGGCGGTGAGGATGCGCTCCATGTCGTCATAGATGTTGACCGCCGGGTGGATGCCGTCGTAGGTGCCGCTCGCGGGGAGACCGAGTTCCGCCGTGGCGAGCGGGGTATGGTAATCCACGTAGGTGACGTTCTTCTGCGCGTCGGCGTAGGCTTTCAGCCGCCTGTTCATCTCCACGATACGCGAGCCGGCGTCCTGCCCGGGGATGGCCATGTAGTGCGCGCAGGGCGTGATCGAGCAGAGGAGCACCTTGATGCCCGCCTCACCGGCCAGCTCGCACATGGCCGCGATGTTGTCGAAGATGGTCTGGTCGGGATAGTAGGCCTGCCCCATCATGTGCTGGCAGAGGTCGTTGGTGCCGGCCATGATGGCCACCGCCTTCGGGTGCAGGTCGATGACGTCCTGCTTGAAGCGCACCAGCATCTGGCTGGCCGTCTGGCCGGAGATGCCGCGGCCGGCGAAATTGTTCTTCGTGAAGAAATCCGGATCCTCATTGTACCAGAAATCCGTGATGGAGTCGCCCATGAGCACCACCAACGGGGCGGCGGTCAATTCCGCGTTCGCCTGCTCATAGCGTTTGAAGTTGCCCCAGTCGGAGGGCCCCATCTGGCGGGGCTGGGCGAAAGTCAGCACGCAAAGCACGGCGAGCGCCAGCGTCAGCGCAATTCTTTTCATATGTGTCAATAATTATAGGTTTTGGTTATTCCTAACAAAATTAGCGAAACATCCGAAAAAATGCACCATCTATTTGTTATATTTGTATGGATTAAAAACACAACTATTACCGATATGTTCAAGCGTTTCCTTCCTGTCCTGGCCGTCCTGGCGCTGAGCCTGCCGGCCCTGGCACAGACTCCTGACCCGAATTTCTTCATTTACCTCTGCTTCGGCCAGTCCAACATGGAGGCGGGCGCCCGCCCGGCCGAGCAGGACAAGGACTTCAACGATCCGCGCTTCCAGTTCATGGCGGCCGTGGACATGCCGCGCTTCCAGCGCGAGCGCAACCACTGGTACACCGCCATCCCGCCGATCTGCCGCGAGACCAACAACATGGGACCGGTCGATTTCTTCGGCCGCAAGATGATCGAGGTGCTGCCGGAGCAGTACAAGGTGGGCGTAATCAACGTCTCCGTGGCGGGCGCGAAGCTCGAGCTCTGGGACAAGGACGCCTGCGAGGAATACCTGGCCATGGAAGCCGCCGACCCGTCGCGAGGCTGGCTCGTGAACATGGCGAAAGAATATGGCATGAACCCCTACCAGCGCCTGCTGGAGACCGCCCGCGAGGCGCAGAAGTACGGCGTCATCAAGGGCATGCTCCTGCACCAGGGCGAGTCCAACCCGGACGACCCCGCCTGGCCGGGCCGCGTGAAGAAGATCCACGACGACCTCTGCGCCGAGCTGGGCCTGGACCCGACGGCCATCCCGCTGCTCGCGGGTGAATTGAAATATGCCGAGCAGGACGGCATCTGCTCCGCTTTTAACGAAGTGGTGCTGCCGCACCTGCCGGAGGTGATGCCGAACGCGTACGTCATCTCGGCGCTCGGCTGCGAGAGCACGGGCGACCAGTTCCATTTCAGCACCGAAGGCATGCGCCTGATGGGCTACCGCATGGCGGACAAGATGCTCGAGCTCCAGGGCTTCAAGGCACCCGAGAAGCGCACCCTGTCCCTGCAGCCGGACCAGCTGGGCATCAGCATCAGCCCGACACTGTCCGGCATCTTCTTCGAAGACATCAACCAGAGCGTGGACGGCGGCATCTGCGCCCAGCTCATCCAGAACAATTCCTTCCAAGCCTACAACGTCCCGGACGGTCCGGAGAACGAATTCTCGCAGAGCGACACCGTCTTCTTCGGCTGGACGCTCATCCGCAATGCCGGCGCCGTCGGAGCGGCCCACGCCGTGGCGGACAAGCCGCTGGTGAAGAACCTGAAGCGCTGGTACGACTTCGATTCGAAAGACAAATATGACGACGAGCTGCGCTACAAGCAGTACAGCGTCCGCTTCGATATCAAGCAGCCCGGCGCGGGCTTCGGCATCGCCGCCAACGGCTACGGCATCGCCGAATACAAGAAAGGCCCGGGCCTCATCTATTCCGACAACACGCAGGTGGCCTCCATCCCGGCCAAGGAAGGCGTGAACTACGAACTCGGCCTCTACCTGCAGGGCAAGAAATACAAGGGACGCATCTGCGTCTGGCTGGAAGACGCGGCGGGGAATCCCAACTCCAACGTGATCACGATCTCCGGCCTGAGCAAGGACTGGAAGAAATATACCGGCACGCTGAAGGCGGAGCGCTCCGTGGACAGCCGCCTGGCCATCGTGGCCGACGCGAAGGGCACCTTCTGGCTGGACTTCGTCACGCTCGTGCCGGAGGCTTCCGAGCTCTGGAAGGATGGACAGTACGGCCCCTTCCGCAAGGACCTGCTGGAGGCGCTGGAAGCCCTCCATCCCACCTTCATGCGTTTCCCGGGCGGCTGCGCCTCCGAGGGCCCGAACTACTTCGGCCAGGTGTTCTGGAAGAACTCCATCGGCCCGCGCGAGGAGCGCCTCGGCTTCCGCAACCACTGGGGCTACTGGACCTCGCAGTACATCGGCTTCTACGAGTATCTGCTGATGGCGGAAGGCCTCGGCGCCACGCCGTTGCCGGTCCTGAACAACGGCGTCACCTGCCAGTTCGCCGGCCACCAGTACATCGCGCCGCTGGACACGCAGGCCGACCGCGACCGTTTCTACAGCATCTTCGTCAAGGACGCGCTCGATTTCATCGAATTCTGCAATGGCGGCACCGACACGCAGTGGGGCGCCCTGCGCGCACAGCTGGGCCACCCGGCGCCGTTCAACCTGAAATACCTGGGCATCGGCAACGAGAACCAGGGGCCCGAGTTCTGGGAGCGTTTCGACATCATGTACAAGGCAGTGAAGGCGCAGTATCCCGAGATCACCATCATCTCCACGGCCGGTGCCCGCGACGTCGGACGCGAATTCAATAACAACTACGCCGAGATCGACGCCAAGTATCTCGACACCCTCGTGGACGAGCACTACTACAAGAGCGACGCGTGGTTCCTCTCCAACGGCCAGCGCTATGCGCCCGGCGCCGTGCGTGGCAACCAGGGCAACACCTACGACCGCAGCAAGCCCACGCGCGTGTTCGTCGGCGAGTTCGCCAACAACAACGCAAACAACGCCTACTCCTCCGCGCTCGCCGAGGCGGCCTACTGGACCAGCCTGGAGCGCAACTCCGACATGGTCGTAATGGCCGCGTATGCCCCGCTCTTCTGCAAGAAGGGCTTCAACAAATGGGATTCGAACCTCATCTGGTTCGACAACCGGGGCATGTGGCGCAGCTGCAACTACTGGTACCAGCAGCTCTTCTCCGTGGCGGGCGACCGCGCCTTCGCGATGTCCGACGTAATGAACGGCGACGACGCCGACGAGAAGGTTTACACCTCGCCGACCATCGACACGAAGACGGGCGAGATCTTCGTCAAGATCGTCAACGTCGAGGCGGCGGACAAGCTTCTCACCGTCGAGACCGGCACCGACAAGGCCTACGAGGCCACGCTCGAATTCGTGTCCTCACACGACACGTCCGTGAAGAACCAGGGCAGCCAGAACTACTACTCCAGCCACCCGGACTACGCCACGCCACCGACCGTCGGCGGTCCCGGCGCGGGCGAGCGTCCCGGCCTGGTGGGCATGGCCTTCCGTTTCGGCCGCCGGGTCAAGTACTCCGAGGTCGTGGTGCCGCACACCAGGGCGCTCGGCACGGTGCAGGGCACCTTCGAGTTCACCCTCCCGGAGAACGCCATCGCCATCCTTCGCCTGAAACCCCTTAATTAAAGATTCCGGGTCAAGCCCGGAATCTTTAACAACGATGATGAAATGAAACGCGTATTACTGGCCTTGATCCCGGCAGTCCTGGCCGTCTGCTGCACCAGCCAGCCCCGTCCGGAGGGCCCCTGCGACCTCTATCGCGCGGGCGGCACCCCCTGCGTCACCGCCCACAGCACCACCCGCCTGCTGGATTCGCAGTACGACGGGCCGCTCTACCAGGTCGTCCGCGATAGCGACGGCGCGACGCTGGACGTCTTCGCCGGCTCCGACGGCATCGCCGACACCGCCCCGCAGGACAACTTCAGCGCGGGCACCGTCTGCCGCATCAGCATCATCTACGACCAGTCCGGCCAGGGCAACGACCTGCTGCCCGCGCCGCCGGGCACCTTCCAAGGCCCCGACAAGGGCGGCTTCAACAACCCCGCCCTCGCCGACATGGCACCGGCCCTGCTCGGCGGCCATAAAGTCTATGGCGTCTATATCATGCCCGGCATGGGCTACCGCTGCAACGACGCCCGCGGCCTCGCCATCGACGACGAGCCGGAAGGCATCTATTACGTGATCGACGGCACGCACTACGACAGCGGCTGCTGCTTCGATTACGGCAACTCCTCCACCAACGGCCGCGCCGTGGGCACGGGCACGATGGAGACCACCTATTACGGCACCTCCACGGCCTGGGGCCGCGGCAACGGCGACGGCCCGTGGATCATGGCCGACATGGAAGCCGGCCTCTTCTCCGGCTACGGTGCCAAGGAGAACGACGTCCCGTCCATCACCGACTGGCGCATCCTGTCGGTCTATGTGAACGGGGGCGGCGGCAACTGCTGGGATCTGCGGGGCGCGGATGCCACGTCCGACACGCTCGTCACCTTCTACCGCGGCATCCGCCCCGGCAGCGTGGACGGCGACGCCTACTACCCGATGCACAAGAAAGGCGGCATGCTGCTGGGCAACGGCGGCGACAACGGCAACGGCTCCGCCGGTACCTTCTTCGAAGGCGTCATGACCGTCGGCTACCCGTCGGAAGCGACGCTCGCGGCCGTGCAGCGCAATATCGCGGCCGCAGGCTACCGCCCTTACCCGCTCAGCATCCAGCGCGTGACGACGTACACGCCGGGCGAAAGCCGGCAGCTGGGCATCTCCCTCGAGAACGTGACCGACAAGCCGCTCACGGACATCCAGCTGGACTTCGGACTTCCCTACGGCTGGGGGCTCCACCGGACCGGCGAGTTCACGCATACCCTGGAGCCGGGCGAGAAAGCGACCTTCCTGTACGATCTGACCAGCTCTCCGGCCCGTTCGTCCGGAGAGCTGGAGGTGACTGCCTCCTGGAAGGGCGGAGAGGCCTCGCTCTCAACGCGCATCCGCTGCGCGGAAGCCGTCAAGATCAACGAAGTGGGCCTGGCCGGCAAGGGGCTGACGCCTTTCGTCGAGCTCTATAACACCAGCTCCGCCGAAGTGGATCTGTCCGGGTTCGAACTGGTGCTGCGCCGCAGCGGCCAGGCGCCGGTACGCGCCCTGGTCCTGCCGGGAGGCACCCGGATCGCCTCGGGCGGCTGCCTGCTGTTGCAGCAGGCAGCCGAGGCCGTTCCCGCCCCCACGACCATTTTCATTCCGGTCTCCACCGGTCCGAAACTCCATTTTCCGGCAGGGACGGAGGTCCTTCCCGCCACGTCCGTGTCGGATTTCGCCGTCGGGCAGCAGCTCGGCATCGGCCTGGGCGGTGACTACGAAGTCGTCACGGTGACGCGCGTCGGCACGCCCGCCACGCAGACCAACCTCGCCCGTGCCTCCAAGGCCGGCGACACCCGCCTCTACATCGACACGACGGAGGACCTGACCCCCGGCCAGGAGCTCACCGTCGATACCGGCAACCGCAAGGAAATCGTCATCGTCAAGGAAGTGCTCGTTTCTGCGCGGAAGCGCATCCGCCAGTTCGGCGAGCCGAACCCGCCGGCACCGCCCAGACAGGGCCTCGTGGCGCTGACGGAGCCGCTGCAGCAGGACCATGCGGAGGGTGTGGACGTGTCCAGCCCCGGTACGGGCGTCGGGTTCGAACCCGCTACGCGCTTCGCGCACGAAAGCGGCGACGCACTGCAGCCTTTCACGAGCGCACCGCAGGGCGTGTACGCCACCGGACAGCCGGAGGAAGGCCTGGTCTTCCGCTACGCGCTCTCCCCGTCCGCCGGGTCCATCGCCCTGGTCGATCCCGCCTCGGGCGTGATCTTCGACGCGCTGGTCTATGGCTCACAGCAGAGCAACTCCAGCGCCAACGGCACCATCACCAGTCCCGAACTGGCCGTCCTTGAGGGCGACCAGCGCGGAGGCGGTAGCATCGCCGTGATTCCGCAGCCGCTCCCGGCCTGGATGGTCGCCCGCATGCCGAACGCCGCACAGCAGACGGTCTGCCTGGTCCGCCAGACGGATGGTTATGACACGGACAACCTCAGCAAGGATTTCCGTCTCACCACCACCCCGACCCCGGGCGCAGCCAGTCCTGCGGACTAGCGGCTGCCGCCGCCGAAGCTGCCGCCGAAGGAACCGCCGCCGCCACCGCCGGAGAAGTGACCGCCGCCACCGAAGCTCCGGCCGCCGCCCGACGACGAGCGTGCGGCCTTCTCCGCCATGGCGTTACGCATCGCCGAAGCGGAGATGTCGTGGGAGATATACATCAAATGATAGAACATGGCGTTGTCCAGGCCGGTCGTCTGCGCAAACTCGGTGAACTGCGCCGGATAGAGCTTCTCGAACTGCTTGGCGACCTTGTCGGCGATGCCGAAGAGGGCGGCGAACACGAGATAATCCTGCCACAGCGTGGCCTCGACGGCACCTTTCTCCTGATGGAGCGTGAAGTCCTCGAGGAAATTCTTGAACTCGATCAGGTGCCGCGCCTGCTCCTGCCCTTCGGGGGTGCACTTGTCCCCCTTGATCAGATAGTGCTTGTCCTCGAACCATTTCCGCCCGCGCGTCTTCTCGCGGTCCGGCAGGTTGGAGATGCGTTTGAACGACTTCTTGGACCATTTCTCCAGCTCGCCCGCCTCCAGGATGAGGTTGGCGCCGCTGGCCTCGCGGACCATCTGGTACAGGTCGTTCTCGACCGCCTCATCGAATTTGGCTTCCTGCTCGAACGACAGGTTCACGCGGTTCTGCTTCTTGGGATCCGGCAGGACCTGCACCACGCCGTTCATCACCCAGCGCAGGAAATAGGCGCCGATCAGGTTCTTGGAATAATCCTTGCCGCCGAGTCCGCCCAGCATGTCTCCCTCGACCAGGGAGAAATAGGCCGCGGGCAGATTGCCCTGCAGCGGGATATCCCGGGACCAGCCGGTGATCTTGGATTTGCCGTAGAAACTCTTCTTATATTTGTAGCCGAAGGCCGACATGATCAGCAGGACCAGCCAGATGAGCAGGCCGAGGACCACCATGCCGCCGGGCGAAAGGCAGAGGCAGACCAGCACGAGAAGGCCGCCGAAGATTGTTTTGATCCAATCCCAGAACGACATCTTCGTCTTGAAATCGCTGCCCTCGAAGGCCATCTTCTGCACCTTCTCGAAGTCCTTCTCATACGTCACCGCCGGCTCGAAGAGCCCCTGGTCGAAGCGCACCAGCACCGTCATGGCGCTGCTGGAGCGGAAGGATTCCAGCGATTCGGCGCGGACGGCACCGTCCTCCACATAGATTTCGCTCTCCGAGCGGAAACCCCACACTTTCACGTTGTCCGTCGTCCATTCCGGGCCGCCCGTCTCATTGATCAGCATGACCTTGACGTGCTTCGGAGGCGCGGAGAGGCCGGGATTCACGAACGAGAAATACAGGCCGTCGTACCCGCCCATCCGCATCACGAGCCCCCGGACGGTGTAGCTCACCGTCCAGACGTGGTCACCGTAGTCGCCCTGCCCCCAGCAGAGCTCCACGCCGCCGTGTTTGCGGACGATGCCGCAGCGGCCGCGCTTCTGCTCGCGCGAGCGGTCCGTGTCCCAGCCGTCGCCTTCGGCGAAGAATTCTTCCCCGTTCTCGCTGACCGTCAGGTCGTCGATTTCCATCGGGCCGAGGTTGTCGAAGGGCAGGTAGAACTCCGTCCCGGACACCACGGTCACGTCCCATACCTGCGTAATGCGGGCGCTGCCGTCCTTGCGGAGCACCACGGTCTCGTCGATATTCCGGATCTCCTGGGCGGACAGGGAGAATGCCGCCGCAATCAGGAGTAAAAGGGAAATCAGGCTCTTCTTCATCAACAAATTGCTTTTTGATTCGTGCGAAGTTACTGTTTTTTGACAGAATCTGGCATAATCTTGTTGGGTTTTTCGGGGCAAAAAGGATATATTTGTCCAAATTGTTTTTGTTATGAAAAAGTCCCTCCTGCTTGTCTCGCTGCTGGCCGCCGCCCTGACGGTGACGGCGCAGAACCCGTATCTCCCGCTGTGGGAGCACCTGCCCGACGGCGAACCCCGCGTGTTCGAGGATCCCGACAACCCCGGGCAATACCGCGCCTACATCATCGGCTCGCACGACATCACCTACACGGCCTACTGCGGCAGCGACATCCGCATGTGGTCCGCGCCGGTCGAGGACCTCTCGCAGTGGCGCGACGAGGGCCCGATCTTCACCTGGTTCGTGGACGGCCAGTGGGACACCATGTACGCCCCCGACCTCGTGGAGGTGAAGGACAAGGCCACGGGCAAGAAGACTTATTATCTATACCCGCACTCCCGCGGGCGCGGGCGCGTGGCGATGGTCTGCAAGGGCGACCGCCCGGACGGGCCCTTCTTCCCGGTCAACGCTACGCCGGACGGCCGCGGCTGCCTGGCCGGCTCCATCATCGACTTCGACCCGTCGGTCTTCATCGAGCCGGTGACCAACAAGAAGGATCCCGACTTCGCGCGCGGCTTCCGGGCCTACGCCTTCTACGGCTTCCAGCACTCGACCGCCATCGAGCTGGATCCGGACACGATGTACTCGATGCGCCCCGGCACGGAGATCCACGACTATTTCATTCCCGCCAGCGCCCGCTACGGCGTGGTCCGTGACCCGGAGGGGACGCAGTATCCCTCGCTCTACAAGGACCAGAATCCGGGCGAATTCAACTTCTTCGAAGCGTCCAGCATCCGCCAGGTGGGCAACAAATACGTGATGGTCTTCTCCGGCTACAGCGGCCCGGACTACGGCCTGGAGTCCACCAACTCCGCCCTGCGCTACGCCTACGGCGACTCTCCGCTCGGGCCCTGGCGCTCCGGCGGCGTGCTCGTGGACTCGCGCGGCGTGGTGCCTGACGAGAACGGCGAGCACCTGATGACCGCCAACGCCGCCCACAACACGCACGGCTCCCTGCAGGAGATCAACGGCCAGTGGTACGTCTTCTATCACCGTCCGCCGCGCGGCTTCGGCAACGCCCGCCAGCCGATGGTGGCGCCCGTCAAGATCGAGTGGGACAAGAAGAAAGTCGCCGACGGCGGCACCCTCCGCATCACGGGCTACGACCCCTACGCCGCCGACGAGAAATGGGTGGCCGCTGCGGCCGACGGCAATGTTTACAAGGGCGCAGAGGTCACCAGCGAGGGCTTCCAGATCTTCGGCCTGCCGCCCTACCGCTACTATTCCGCGGGTTACGCCTGCTACATGGCCGGCGGCACGAACAGCAACGAATGGATGCAGGACAACCACGACGTCTGGAACAACGGCATGGACCTGGCCGGCATCACCAACGGCGGCATCATCGGCTTCAAATACTTCGGCTTCGGCGGCCTCGCGCAGGACAGCAAGGGCGTGAAGGCCTTCGAGGGCACCCGTCCCGGCGACGGCACCCAGCTCGCCCTCTTCCTCACCCCGGGCGGCCGCGGTGCGTTCAAGATCCACGTGATGCTGGACGGCCCGTACGCCAATGAGTTCTGGAAAGGCCGCGAGATCGCGGTCATCGAAGTGCCGGCGGACGCGCCCCGCACCCCGCAGTGTTTCAACGTGGCCGTCCCGCAGGTGGAAGGCCTGAGCGGCAAGCACGCCATCTATTTCGTGGCCGAAGGCCCGGAGGTCGAGCAGCCGCAGCAGCCGCGTTTCCCGGGCGGATTCCGCCCGCAGACGCCCATGCGCCCGATTGGTCTCTTCGACCTGCACGGCATCAGTTTCTCCAAGGCGAACGAGCCGCTGGAGCGCCGCCCGACGGTCCCGACCGTCAGGATCTTCTGCGACGGCCGCGAGCTCGCCGTGCCTGTCACGCCGATCCGCTGCTCCAATGCCAACGGCCTCACGGACCAGATCCGCTACCAGGTGTACGCGCCCGTCAAGAACGGCTCGAAGCTGGAGGTGAAGGCTTCCGATCCGGGCGTGAAGATCCAGGTCAGCCCGGTCGTCGAAGGCCGCGCCACGATCCACTGCACCTGGAACGGGCTGGAGAAGATCTACCTGATCAACTAACAACCCCGGCCGAAACGGCCGCTGCCCCCCGGAAGCTGAAAAACACCCTGTCGGGAAAAGCTTCCGGGGGGCAGTGCCGTATCCGGCCGGGAAAGATGAAAAAAAATCAAAAAAAATTTGCAGATCCAAAAAATCGTCTTACCTTTGCAGTGTACTAATGAAGTAATACAGTAAGCAATGAAAAGACTGATTGTAGCAACAATGATGATTCTGGCGGCCCTGACCGCCAGTGCAAAGGCAAAAGGTGATTGGAAAGGCAAGGTGGTGGATGAGAACGGCAATCCGATCGAGTACGCCAACGTGGCCGTGCTCTCCAGGGCCGACTCCACCGTGGTCTGCGGCACCGTGACCGCCGAGGACGGCACCTTCAATATAATTACGAATGAGACGGACGGCATCATGATGGTGGCCATCCTGGGCTACCAGACAGTTTACCTCACCCCGGTGGACGGCGCCGTGATCACGCTCCGCGAGGATGCGTCCCTGCTGCAGGGCGCCGTGGCGACGGCCATCATGCCCAAGACCAAGCTCACAGGCGAGGGTCTGCAGACCAACGTCCGCGGATCCGTGCTGGAGAACGTGGGCGACGCCAACGACGTGCTGGCCCGCACACCGGGCCTCATCAAGGGGCCGAACGGACTGGAGGTCATCGGCAAGGGCGCTCCGCTCGTGTACATCAACGGCCACAAGGTCACGGATGCGGGCGAGCTCGACCGCCTGCAGAGCAACGAGATCCAGAGTGTCGAGGTCATCACCAACCCCGGTGCCCAGTATGACGCCACCGTGCGCGCCGTGGTCCGCATCAAGACCATCCGGCGCCAGGGAGAAGGCTTCGGCTTCAACTTCTACGCCTCCGACTCCCAGTCGCTGCGCCGCTCCGATTTCAACGACCCGTCCGCGAACCTGAACGTGAACTACCGCACCGGCGGCGTGGATCTCTTCGCCGGCATCAACTACGACAAGAACAGCATGCTCCAGCTCAGCGACGCCGAGCGGATCACGACCGGGAAGCCTGCATACAAGGATGAAGCGACCATTGACGGCGACGGGATCGGCCACACCCTGGGCGGCAACGCCGGGATCAACTGGCAGATCGCCGACAATCACTTCCTGGGCGGCAAGGTCGAATGGGGCCGCCAGCTCAGCCTCTCCGACAAAACCATCATTACCGACAAGGTCTCTCTGGACGGTGTCAAGATCGATGACCTGATCACCCGCACCGAAGACACCATCGGCGACCTGCACCCGTACAACCTTGGCACCAACGTCTATTACAACGGTCTGGTGGGCGGCAAGCTGAACATCGATTTCAACGCCGACTGGTACACCAGCGCCAGCAGCCTCAAATCCACTTCTTCCGAAACCAGCACGATGACGCAGGACGCCCGCGTCAGCACCGTCTCCGACAACCGGAACAATCTGTACGCCGCCAAGCTGGTGCTCTCCTACCCCCTCTGGAAGGGTCAGTTGCAGATCGGCACCGAGGATACCTTCTCGCGCCGCACCGACAACTACACGCTCAGCGGCATCCCCGTACCGGCCTCGTCCGCCAGCGTGAAAGAGGACAACATCGCCGGATTCGCCTCCTACGGCTTCTACCTGCCGAAGCTGGGCCAGATCAGCGCCGGCGTTCGCTACGAGCACGTCCGTTATGACTATAAAGACGCCCTGGCTCCGCAGAACAACATCTTCCGTTCCTACGGCAACTGGTTTCCCACACTGTCTTACGCCAACGCTTTCGGTCCGGTGCAGCTGCTCCTGAACTACAGCGTCAAGACGCGCCGTCCGGACTTCTCGATGCTTTCCAACGCCATCCGCTACAACAGCCGCTACATCTGGCAGAGCGGAAACGCCACGCTGCAGCCGCAGATCATGAACAACGTGAGCCTCACCGCCTTATGGAACTTCGTCACCGTCGGCGTGAACTACACCCGCGTGGACAACGCCATGGTCAGCTGGTCTTCTCCTTACAATGACGAAGGCGTCATGCTGGTGCAGCCCCGCAACCTGGACGAGCCGTACCGCTCCATGTCGGCCTACGTGAACCTGACTCCGACCTTCGGCCCGCTCTCGCTGAACTATACCTTCGTCGTCCAGCCGCAGTGGCTGACCATCAACGCCCCCGATGCCAGCCAGCCCGGCGGCTACCGGCAGACCTCCTTCAACGGGAAACCCCTGTTCGTCGTCCAGCTCTTCAACACCCTGCGCCTCAACGGCGGCTGGCAGCTGGAACTCGGCGGAGAGGTGTACAGCCGGGGTTACACGCAAAACCTCTACCTGACGAACGTCTACTTCAACCTTACCGCCGCCGTGCAGAAATCCCTCCTCAAGGACGGTTCCCTGGTGCTGCGCCTGGAAGGCTCCGACCTCGCGGGAATGGCCCACAATGACATCGCCACCGACTTCGGCAACTACAAGGTCACGCAGACCAACATCATGGATTCCCAGCGGATCAAACTTTCCATCCGCTTCAACTTCAACACCGCCCAGAGCAAATACAAAGGCACGGGCGCCGGTAAGGACACCCGTGACCGAATGTAGAGAATCGTACTGTGAAAAACTTCCGCTAGATGCTGACTTCCACCGCCTGGAGGTCAGCATCTTTCGATGAACCCCCGTACAGCAGCTGGTAGCGGCCGGGCTTGACGGAGAGCTCGTCGATGGAAGCATCGTAGAACTCGAAAGCTCCGCTGCCCAGCTGCACCGTCACGTTCGCGGTCTTGCCCGCCGCGATCTTCACGCGGGCGAAGCCCTTGAGCGACTTGATGGGCGCGTCGGGATCATCCAGCGACTTCACGTACACCTGGACCACTTCCTCGCCGTCGCGCGCGCCGGTGTTGGTCACGGGCACGGTCAGCGTCATCGCAGCCGGTTTGCCGGCCACCTTGGCCTGGCCGTAGCTGAAACTCGTATAGCTGAGGCCGTAGCCGAAGGGATAGAGCGGCTCGCCGCGGAAATAGCGGTAAGTCCTGCCCTCCATCGCGTAGTCGTTGAAGTCCGGCAGCTGGTCGGTGGAAGCGTAGAAGGTGACGGGCAGGCGCCCGGCGGGATTGTAGTCACCGAAGAGCACGTCCGCCACGGCGAGGCCGCAGGCCTGGCCGCCGTACCATGCCTGCACGAGCGCGTCATACCGGCTCTCCACATTGCCGAAGGCGATGGCGGAGCCGGACACGTTCACAAGCACGACCGGCTTGCCGGTGGCGTCCATTTCAGCGAGCAGCTGCTGCTGGATCTCCGGCAGCTCGATGCTGGTGCGGTCGTGGCCCTCGCCTTCCTCGTTCGAGGAAATGCCGCTGACCATCACGATCACGTCCGCATCCTTCACGCGCTCCGCGACGGCCTTCAGTTCCGTCTCGCGGCGGCTGTAGAGGTCGAAGGAGAAGGAAGCCGAGCGGGCCTCCGGCTGCGCGAGCTCGATGCTGATCTCGTAGGTCTGACCGGCGACCACCGGGAAGGTCTTCGGCGCCATTCCGCGGCCGAAGCCGCCCCAGAAACCGCCGAACGCCGGCGCACCGGCCTGCTCGGCGACAGTCTCACCATTGACGCAGAATTTATACTTGCCGCTGCCGCGCACGGAGTAGATCATGTCGCCCGTGTAGTCGGCGGTGAAAGAGCCGCTGTAGCGGGCGGAGAAGCCCGTCAAGTTCAGGCCGTCCGTCCAGGCGCAGTCTTCATGCGCGAGGGCCGGGGAGGTCGTATTCAGCGTGAGCGGCTCGTCGTAATCGACGCTCGCCACCACCTCGCCGCCGAACGCGACGTCGTTGTAGTAGTCGGCGTGCAGACCCTTGCCGCCGTTGATGCGCTGGACATAATGCGTGGTGATGAAGGGCTCCACGAGGTCGCAGCCCTTCTCATAGATGATGTTGGCGCCGGGCGCCGCCGCGCGGATGGCCTCCAGGATGGTCTGGGTGTTCTCCGCGGTCGGGTAGCCGTTGTAGTTGCCCAGCAGCACGCGGGCGTCGTCGGCGTTCGGGCCGACCACCGCGATGGTGATGCCCTCCTTGCGGAGCGGCAGGACGTCGTTCTCGTTCTTCAGCAGGACGATGGCCTCGCGGGCGGCCTTCGCGGCCAGCGCGGTATGCGCGGCGCTGCTCAGGTCCTTCTCGCCAAGTTTCGCCCAGGGGAGTTTCTCCGCCGGGTCGAACATACCCAGCTTGATGCGGGCCTCGAGGATGCGGCGCACGCTCACGTCGATGTCCGCCTCGGAGATGAGGCCCCGCTCGATGGCCTGGGTGAGGGCTTTGTAGCTCGTGCCGCACTCCACGTCGGCGCCGGACAGGACCGCGTCGGCGGAAGCGCTGGCGGCGTCGGGATGCGTGCCGTGCTGGCGGGTGTTGTAGAAGTCGCCAATGGCGCCGCAATCCGTCACCACGATGCCGCTGAAGCCCCATTTGTCTCGCAGGATCTGCTGCAGGAGCCGGTCGCTGGCGCAGCAGGGCTCGCCCTCATAGCGCTGGTAGGCGCACATCACCTCCTGCACGTCGGCGTCCTTCACGATGGAACGGAAGGCCGGGAGGTAGGTCTCCCAGAGGTCGCGCATCGACACGGACGCGTTGAAGCGGTGGCGGTCCGCCTCGGGGCCGCTGTGCACCGCGTAATGCTTCGCACACGCGTGCAGTTTGAGATAGTTCCGGTCATTCCCCTGCATGCCCTTCACGGTCTGGACGCCCATCACCCCGTTCAGGTACGGGTCCTCGCCGGGCGTCTCCTGTCCGCGTCCCCAGCGGGGATCGCGGAAAATGTTGACGTTCGGGCACCAGAACGACAGGCCGTTGTGCCAGATGTTGCCGTTCGGCTCCGTCACGCCGAGCTGGTGGTGGTCGGTGGTGTTCCAGACGGCGCGCGCCTCATCGGACACGGCCGTGTAGATCTCCAGCTGCTGGGGCGCGTCGAAGGTGGCGCCCAGCGCGATCACCTGCGGAAACACGGTCACGTCGTCGTAGCAGATGCCGTGGCAGGCTTCGTTCCACCAGTTGTAGGCCGGGATGTCCAGCCGGTCCACGGACACGGAACCGTTCATCATCAGGCCGATCTTCTCCTCCGGCGTGAGCAGCGACAGCAGGTTGTCCGCGCGCTTCTCCACGGAGAGATTCGGATTCTGGAAGGGATAGTCGTAGTGCTTGCACCCGACGGCGAGCAGCGAGAGTGCCGCTGCGCAGAGAAAGAATCTCGCTTTCATGTTATGATTGATGTTGGTTGGTTTCGTCTTGTTTCCTGGGTTCCATGTGCAGGGTCACGATGGTCTGGGGGCCGAAATGGTCCCGGAGGGCCTGCTCGATGGCCCGGGTGTGTTCGTGGGCCTCGCGCAGCGAGAGGTCCCCGTCCATGCGGAGATGCGCCTCGATGGCGATGCGGGGGCCGATGCGGCGGGTGCGCAGATGATGCGGGTCCGACACGTCCGGGACGCTGTGGAAGATTTCCACGATCTCGCGCTCCTGCGCTTCGGAGAGGGACTGGTCGGTCAGATCGCCCAGACAGCCCCGGAGCAGGTCCCATGCCACCTTGAGGAGCATCGCGCCCACCACGATGGATGCGAGCGGGTCCAGCACGGCCCAGCGCTCGCCGAGCAGGATGGCGCCGCCGATGCCGATGGCCGCGCCGATCGAGGAGAGGGCGTCGCTGCGGTGGTGCCACGCATTGGCGACCAGCGCAGGGGAATCGACCGACTTGCCCCGCGCGACAGTATAGCGGTAGAGCGCCTCCTTCACGACGATGGACAGGAGGGCCGCCCAGAGCGCGAGGGCGCCGGGGGTCGTGAGGGTCTCGCCGTGCAGCCAGGCGGCCAGCTTCGCGGCGCCGGACACGATGATGCCGATGGCGGCCGCCACCAGGGCCAGGCCGATGAAGAGCGTGGCGATGGTCTCGTACTTGCCGTGGCCGTAATCGTGGTCGCTGTCCTGCGGCTTGGCGCTGATGCGCACGAAGACAATGACGATGATGTCGGTGACGAAGTCGGAAAGCGAATGGGCGGCGTCGGCCACCATCGCGCTACTGTGCGCGACCAGACCGGCCACGAACTTGACGATGAGCAGCCCCAGATTGGCCAGGGCCCCCACCCACGTCACGCGACGGATCGTCGATTCCCGTTTACCTTCATCCATGTACTATATCTCAAAATCCAGGCAGGCGCGCTGCACCGTGTACGGACGCACCTTGCCGTTCGCCACGGCCAGGTGCTCCGGATGTCTGGCGTAGCCCTTCAGCGCCTCTTCGCTCTCCAGCGTGCTATCCAGCATCACGTCGGCGTTGGACGACGCCAGGCGGCCGTCCACGTGGACCTTGGCTTCGAGCAGCCCCGGCACCTTGCCGACCAGGCCCTCCAGCCCGGCCTTGATCCCCGCCTTGACGGTTTTCTTTTCTTCTTCGGACAATTCCGGATTCAGGGTCCAGAGAATGATGTGCTTTACCATATCGGTTGTATCATTTGTTTTTCTCGAAGACGAGGGTTTCACCCCAGGGCAGTTCCCGGGTAAACGTGCCGTTCCGGAATGTGTATTCCGTCAGGACGCCGTCCTCCGTCGTAATGAGCAGTTTGCCCCGGCGGTAGCTGTACGTGCCGGCTTCGCTGCGCTCCGAAGAGCTCGAAGGGATCCTGTCCACCGTGCCGTCCGGATTCATGTACATCGCGGGGTGGGACGGCAGATAGCTCTTTTCGTGGATCCGCACATCCTTGCCGGAGACGAACTCCAGCGTGTGCGTGATGGTCATCGTGCCGGCATCGGCGACGAACATCTCCTGGACAGCCGTCCAGGTGCTGCCCTTCAAAACCGGATTCCTGCCCATCGCAGAAAAGGAAGAGCCGACGAACAAGACAATCAGCACGACAACGTGCAACAGGCCGAATTTTGACATAACACCATTATTTTATGGCACTAAGATAATGAAAAAAGCCCTTGAATGTTACTATTACCCTTCGCGATAAAACAAAAAAACCGCCGCTGCGTACAGCGTCGGGCAATATATCGGGTAACTCTCTCGTAGCGGGAGTGGGTCACGATCCCACGACCTCCGGATTATGAATCCGACGCTCTAACCAGCTGAGCTACCCCGCCAAAACCACGTTGAGATAGAAGGATTCGAACCCTCACTGACAGAGCCAGAATCTGTAGTGCTACCATTACACCATATCTCAATATTCCCGTACCTTGCGGATTTGGGACTGCAAATGTACAACTCTTTTGTCAATTTGCAAAATTATTTTCGTGCAATCAGGACAATTGCCCAAACTTCACATCCTTCGCACCTTCCGACGAATCCCAGGCGCTCGGTGGTGGTGGCCTTGACGCTCACGCGGTGCGGACTGATGCCCATCACACCTGCGAGGGTTTCGCGCATGGCGGAGATATGCGGCGCGAGCTTGGGGGTCTGCAGGGCGATGGTAATGTCGGCATTGACGACCTCCCAGCCGGCGAACTCCGGGCGTGCGAGCACGGCGGCGAGCAATTTCTTGCTGTCGATGCCTTTCCAGCGGTCGTCCGTGTCGGGGAAGAGGTGGCCGATGTCGCCGAGAGCGAGCGCGCCGAGCAGCGCATCGCACAGCGCGTGAATGGCAACGTCGCCGTCGGAATGGGCCACGAAGCCCGTCTGCGAGGGAATCTGCACCCCGCCCAGCCACATCGGAAGGCCCTCCGCGAGGGCATGCACGTCGTATCCTTGTCCTATTCTGAAGTCCATAACACCACAAATGTAAAGAAAAATGGTTACATTTGTGAGTTATGGGACTGTTTAATTTCTTCGGTGAGAACGAACACCGGGTTTTCAACTACAAGCCGATCTACTACGATCCGGAAAAAGAGGAGCTCAAGCGCCGCTTCGGCGCCGTGGACGGCACCATGGAAAGGGAGAAGAAAGAGGGCACCTACGTGCCCGGCTCCTACATCCGGGGCTCCTTCCGCGAGGGGGCGCGCACGCGCACCCCGATGAAGCGTGCCCAGACCATCATCGGCATCATCTCGCTGCTGCTGATCGTCGGCATGCTCCTGTACATCGCGAAGTTCTACACGCTGCTGTAGCGGAATGGGCAAGTTGAAGATCCTCCCGGCGCAGCTCGCCAACATGATCGCCGCGGGCGAGGTCGTGCAGCGACCCGCGTCCGTGGTGAAGGAGTTGATGGAAAACGCCGTCGATGCGGGTGCGACGCAGATTTCCGTGGTCGTGACCGACGCAGGGCGCACGCTCCTGCAGGTCATCGACAACGGCTGCGGCATGAGCCCGGTGGACGCCGTGCTCTGTTTCGAGCGCCACGCGACCTCCAAGATCGCCACGGCCGAAGACCTGGAGCAGATCCTCACCTACGGCTTCCGCGGGGAGGCGCTCGCCAGCATCGCCGCCGTGGCGGAAGTGACGCTGCGCACGCGCCGGCCGCAGGACGAGACGGGCACGGAAGTGCGCGTGGGTGCCTTCGGCGAAGTGAAAACCGCCACCGTGGCCGCCCCGGTCGGGTCCAATTTCGCGGTGCGGAATCTCTTCTACAACACCCCCGCGCGCCGCAAGTTCCTCAAGAGCGACAACGTCGAGCTCAAGCATATCCTCGAAGAGTTCACCCGCGTGGCGCTGACCCGTCCCGACATCGCCTTCACCCTGTCCCACAACGGCCGGGAACTCTTTGTCCTGAAGAAGGCCAAATCGCTGAAATTCCGCATCCTGGACCTGCTTGGCAGCAACGTGGTCGGGGACATCGTGGACCTGAGCGCCGACACCTCCGTGGTTCGCGTGAGCGGCTTCGTGGGCCGGCCCGACACCGCCCGCAAGACGCCCGGCAACCAGTACCTCTTCGTGAACGGACGCTATTTCCGCAGCGCCTACCTCCACAAGGCCGTGATGAAGGCCTACGAGGAAATGATCCCCGACGGGGTCACGCCCGCCTACTTCATCTTCTTGGAGACGGACCCGCACGCCATCGACGTCAACATCCACCCGACCAAGACGGAGATCAAGTTCGAGGACGACGCCGTCATCTTCCAGATCCTCTACGCCTGCGTCAAGGAGACGCTCGGGCGCAACAGTTTCGGCGCCAGCATCGATTTCAACACCGAAGGCGCCACCCCGCTGCCGCAGCTGGGCGACAGCTTCGACCAGTACAAGGGCGTCACGATGCCCGTCATCGAGACGGATCCGGGGTATGACCCGTTCCGGGCGATGCCGGCAGGAGATTCGCCGGTCAAGCCGGCGAATGACGGGAACTACAGCCGATACATCGACAAGAGCGAGGACTACGGCAAGCTGTTCGAGGAGAAGACGCTGCCGCTGGGCAGGCTGATCATCCTGCAGGGCAAATACATCCTCACGCCGGCGGCGTCCGGCCTCATGATCGTCAATATTTCCCGCGCACGCGAGCGCATCCTCTACGAACAGACGCTCCGCGCCCTCGGGCGCGAATCACACGTCACGCAGACCGCCCTCTTCCCCGTGCAGGTGCAGGTGGGCGCGCAGCAGCGCCTCCTCTTCGAGGAAAGCGCCCCGCTGCTCGCGCAGCTCGGCTTCGACATCACGCCCTTCGGCAACGACACCGTCGTGGTGAACGGCGTGCCCGAGGGATACAGCTGCGAACCCGGCAAGGTGGAACAGCTTGTCAGCGATCTTGTGTACATTTTGTCAGAGGACCGCGAGGCCCTGCCGGAAATGATCAACCAGCGTCTGGCGGAGAAATTCGCCACCCTGGGGGCCTCCCACGCCGATCCGCCCACTTCCCCGCAGGACGCGCAGCGGCTGGTTGACACGCTTTTTGCATGCGACAACGCCGAACTCACCCCGGGCGGCCGGCGCATCGTCAGCATCGTCCCCCTCGGGGACATAGACAAGAAATTCTAAATGGCATACTATTACTACGGCAACGACGGCGGACGCAGCGGGGGATTCCTGTCCTCGCTCCCGACCGTCACCAAGAACCTGATCATCATCAACGTGATCGTCTTCATCGCCTCGCTGTTCAACGAGAACTTCATGATCGGGACCTTCGCGCTGTTCTATCCGACTTCGCAGTATTTCCACTGGTGGCAGGTCGTCACGCACATGTTCATGCACGGCGGCTTCTGGCACATTTTCTTCAACATGTACACGCTGCTGATCTTCGGCTGCGTGGTGGAGCGCTACCTCGGCCCGAAGAAATTCCTGCTCTTCTACTTCATCTGCGGGCTCGGCGCCGTGGCCCTGCATCTCGGCGTAGAATACCTCCAGCTGCAGTCCTACATGGAGGGCGCCGCGCTGGGCAACACCGCCGCGATCCAGAACATCGCGCTCATCAAGAATACCCCGACCGTCGGCGCTTCCGGCGCCATCTACGGCGTGCTGATGGGCTACGCGATGCTCTTCCCCGAGTCCCGCATGACCCTGCTCTTCCCGCCCGTGACGCTCAGCGCCAAATGGATGGTGGCCATCTTCGCCGCCATCGAGCTCTTCACCGGCGTGACTGGCGTGTCCGCCGGCATCGCGCATTTCGCCCATCTGGGCGGCATGCTCATCGGCTGGCTGATGATCCTGTGGTGGCGCAAGCGGGGCATTCTGTTTGACAAAGACCGACTCTGACATGGATTCTGCACCCATCATCCAGGAAGCCGTGAAGGTGCTCCGCGAAGGCGGGGTGATCCTCTACCCCACCGACACCGTGTGGGGCATCGGCTGCGACGCTACCAACGAGAAGGCGGTCGCGCGCGTATTCGAAATCAAGCGCCGCTCCGAGGCCAAATCGCTCGTGCTGCTGGCCAGCGACCTCGACATGGTCGCGAAATACATCAAGGTCATCCCCTCCATCGCCATCGACCTCGTCGAGGTCAACGACGCCCCGATGACCATCATCTACCCGGGCGCCCAGTACCTGGCGTCCAACGTAATGGCCGCCGACGGCTCCGTCGGCATCCGCATTCCGCTGACCGAGGAGAACCCCGCCGGCGCCTTCTGCCACGAGCTGGTGTACCGCCTGCGCCGCCCGCTCGTCAGCACGAGCGCCAACATCTCCGGCGAACCCACGCCGGCCTCCTTCGCCGAGATCTCCGACGAGATCAAGGGCGCCGTGGACTACGTCGTGCCGAAGCCCTTCGGCGCCGGCGCCACGGGCCGCTCTTCCCAGATCATCAAGCTCGGTCTGGGCGGCGAGGTGGAAATCCTCCGGCCGTAGTCTGGCCGTTATCAGAACAGATTCCCGATCAGGACACCGGCGCGCAGATACGGCGCCGGGCGCGAGCCGCGTACCCAACTGGCCATGGCCTCGCCGTAGCCGTAGTTGAACTGCGAGAACAGTGCGACGGCACCCAGATGATACGAGACCGCGGCTTCGACATTGACGTTGAACGGGCCGAACACCGGCGTGGCGGTGACGCCCAGTTCCCATTTGCCGTTCGGGCTGTGATAACCGAGCGTGAGGTCGCCGTAGCCGAAGAAACGCGAGAACACCTCCTGGGTCAGCTCGGTGTCGTACCAGCCGAAGCCGATGCGGAGCGAGGCCCGGAGCACGAAGCCGCAGGGGAAATAGGCGCTGTATTGTCCGGACAGATAATTGACGGAACGGCTGAAGGTGTCGCCGTCGGTGCCGCGCATGGGCCTGCCGTTGGAACGGTGCTCCAGGCCGAAGAGCAGTTCGTCGCGCTGCAGCGGGATTCTCAGATAGAGCCCCGGGCTGTAGCAATTGTCAAAGAAAGGCGACGACTTGTCGAAGAAATCCCAGACCGAGGTCTGCGTGTATGCGAGACTCAGGTTCATCCCCTCCCGGTTTCCCATGTCTCTCCAGAGGGGCACGGCAAGGCTCAATTGGAACTTGATGTCGGCCGTGGACTTGTTGACCGGGCCGGACAGGGGCACGCCGCCGATGAAGTACATCGGCCGGAAGAGCTCGACGATCTGGGCCTTCGCGGGGGTCAGCGCCAGCAGGACGGCCAGCGACAGCAGCAGGAATCGTTTCATAGCACCTCTTCTTTCTTGCGCATGCACACCAGGCCGAGTACGATGGCCATGAGCGCGACGCCGATGAAGAGGATTTCCCGCTTGTCCCGGAGCGCTTCCAGGGCCTTGGCGAAGGCGGAACTGTCCGCCGCCGGCTGGGCGGGCACGAACAGGACCAGCAGGGTGATCACGCAACCGAGCACCAGGCCGGCCGCCAGCGCGACGATCAGTGCGATGCGCCCGTTGCGGCGCTCGCCGTCCACCGTCTTCTTGATCCCTTCCACGGCGTTCAGCCGGGCGTTCGTCTCGATCATGAACTGCCCTTCTTCCGGCATCTCCGGCGCGTTTTCGCGCAGAAATTGTTCGATATCTTTCATAAGCGGATGTGCTGTTTGAGGTGGTCCCGGCCCACCGAGAGATGATATTTTACCGTGCCGGCCGGAATCTGCATGATGGATGCGATATCCTTGACCGGAAGGTCTTCGAAATAATGCAGGGCGATGACGGTACGTTCCTTCTCGGGAATCTTCGTCAGGGCCCGCCGCAATTCTTCGTGCCGGAAGGAGGCGTCGGAGGCCGCTCCGTCGGCCACGTGCAGGGCTTCGGGAGAATCCAGCGACACGGACGGCGCCGGCACGCGCCGCAGGTTATCAATAAAACAATTGTATGCAATCCGGAACACCCAGGCCTTGAAGTTCCCGATGAAGCGGTCGGAGCTCACGTAGGCGCGCACCAGCGCTTCCTGCGCGAGGTCGTCGGCCAGCGCGGAATCTCCGCACAGCGATGCCAGGAACCGCCGCAGCCGTCCCTGACATGCCCTCACTTCGGAGATGAACCGCTCCCGAGTCATTTCTTACTTGTTCTCCAGAAGTTCTTTTTCTTCGGCCTCGATTTCCTTGGCCAGCATCTTCTTGCCGGTGAAGTAGGAGATGAAGAGTCCGACACCCACGGCCAGCATGGCACCGGCTGCATAGGGAAGGAAAGCGTTGAATCCGAAATTCGTCACTTTGAAGACATAGATGAGCAGAAAGGCAAGACCCATCAGGAAGGTGATGCAGGCGCCGTTGAGCTTTTCGAGAAGATCCTGCTTGATCGAAGCTTTCTTCTTGCTCGACTTGAAAATCTCGGGGTCGATGGTCTGGCCATTTTCGATGGCTTTCAGCATAACTTCCGCTTTGCGGTTGGTCTCATTCTGACGGACGCGGCCGACGATGAAGACGATCAGGACGGGGAGGACGACGCAGACTGCGATCGGAACCAGGATATTCATCAGATACATAACAGGTTGTGTTTTATTGTTTAACTATTTTTCTTGCCCTTTCCGGGGCGGTTTCATAGCTATAACGCAAAACCGCTCCGAAAGGTTGGAAAAAAGTTGAACATTTTTTCAATTACAAGTTTACGGAACTTTTTCGTATTTTTGTGATGCTATGGCGACAAAAGCGAAAACGGTCTTCTACTGCACGTCGTGCGGGAACGAGAGCCCCAAGTGGATGGGGCGCTGCCCGGCGTGCGGGGAGTGGAACACCATGAAGGAAGCGCCGGCGGAGCCGAAAAAGGGATCCGCGTCCGGCGGCATCGCTTCGCGCTCCGACCGCAGGCCGCAGCAGCTGCGCGAAATCGACTATTCGCAGGACGCGCGCATTTCCCTCGGACTGACGGAAGTGGACCGCATCCTCGGCGGCGGCATGGTGCCGGGATCGCTGGTGCTGATCGGCGGTGAGCCGGGCATCGGCAAGTCCACGCTCAGCCTGCAGATCCCCCTGAGCTGCCCCCATCTGCGCACGCTCTACGTGACGGGCGAGGAAAGCGCGAAGCAGGTCGGCATGCGTGCGAAGCGCCTCGGCGGCGACGACGGCAACTGCTCCATCTTCTGCGAGACGCTGATCGGCACCGTCATAGAGGAAGCGCGCGCGATGCAGCCCGACCTGATGATCGTGGACTCCGTCCAGACGATGTACACCGATACGGTCGATTCCGCGCCGGGCTCCGTCAGCCAGATCAAGGAAGTGGCCGCGGCGTTGCTGCGCTTCGCCAAGGAGAGCGGCGTGCCCGTGATCCTGATCGGCCACATCACCAAGGACGGCTTCATCGCCGGTCCGAAGATTCTCGAGCACATCGTGGACGTCGTGCTGCAGTTCGAGGGTGAGAACCGCGGCTCCTACCGCATCCTGCGCAGCATCAAGAACCGTTTCGGCTCCACGGCGGAGCTCGCCGTCTTCGAAATGACGGGCACGGGCCTGCGCGAGGTCGCCAATCCTTCCGAACTGTTGATTCCGATGCACGAGCAGGGCCTCAGCGGCACCGCCATCGCAGCCATGCTGGACGGCACGCGCCCGTTGCTCTTCGAGGTGCAGGCGCTGGTCAGTTCCGCCGTTTACGGCACTGCGCAGCGTTCCGCCACGGGCTTCGACGCCCGCCGTCTCAACATGCTGCTGGCCGTGCTGGAGAAGCGCGCCGGCTTCCACCTCAGCGCCAAGGACGTGTTTCTGAACATGGCCGGCGGCCTGAAGGTGAGCGATCCTGCGGTGGACCTCGCGGTCATCTGCGCCGTGCTGTCGTCCAATTTCGATTTCGCCATTCCCGCCGACGTCTGCTTTGCCGGCGAGGTGGGCCTGAGCGGCGAGATCCGCCCCGTCGGGCAGATCGAGCGCCGCGTGCAGGAAGCGGCCCGGCTGGGCTTCAAACGCATCTTCGTGTCCTCCTTCTCCAAGGTGGAGGGCAAGCCGGAAGGCATACGCGTGATCAAGGTCGCCGACGTGCCGGCGCTGGTAAAAGCCCTCTTCAAATAGCGTATGGAGCTGTATTTCGCTGACGATATCCAGGAGTCCCGGGTCCGGCTGGATCCGGAGGAGTCCGCGCATTGCGTCCGCGTGCTGCGGCACCGCCCGGGCGACGAGATTTCCGTGATCGACGGCGTCGGAACGCTCTACCGCTGCGCGTTGGAGATTGCCGACGCCAAGGGCGCCGAAGCGCGCATCCTCGAGCGGACGCCCGGCTTCGGGGCGCTTCCCTACCACCTGACCATGGCGGTCTGCCCGACCAAGAATATCGACCGTTTCGAGTGGTTCGTGGAGAAGGCGACGGAGATCGGCGTCGATGTGATCGCGCCGGTGATCGGCGAGCGCTCGGAGCGCAAGGTCCTCAAGACCGAGCGGCTCAGGCGCCTTGCGCTCTCCGCGACCAAGCAGTCGCTCAAAGCCGCCATTCCGCAGATCACCGAGCCGCAGTCCGTCCGCGACTTCATCCTCAGCGCCCCCGAAGGCGCAATGAAACTAATCTGTTACTGCTTCGATGATGTCCCGCGGGTGCCTGTCACGAACGCCTTGAATCCCAGAATAAAGGATATCGCGATTCTGATTGGTCCGGAGGGAGATTTCAGCCCCGAGGAGGCGGCGCTGGCGCGGGAACACGGATGGATCCCGGTGCAGCTGGGTCCCAGCCGCCTGCGGACCGAGACCGCGGCGGTCGTCGCCGCCACCGCAGTTTACCTGTTTTTTACAAAAAGAACCCGCATGATTTGATGCGGGTTTTTTTGTAATCTGTTATCTGTCAAACACTTGTCAAAAACACCTACTAATTTCTCGGGAGCTCGTAAACTTCCATGTCCTTGATCTCTCCTGCCTCGATTTTGAAGCGGAGGGCGGTGCGGACGACGTGCCAGCCCTGGATGCCGGCGGCGCCGGGGTTGACGTACAGCATCTTGTAGGTATGGTCCTGCATCACCTTGAGGATGTGGGAGTGGCCGCAGATGAAAATGTCGGGTTTGTAGCGGTCGATCAGCGCGGCGGCGCGGAGGTCGTAGTGGCCGGGCGAACCGCCGATGTGGGTCATCAGGATCTTCTTGCCCTGGACTTCC
This sequence comes from Bacteroidales bacterium, assembly GCA_017535125.1. Next base: position 38,998 of record JAFXUS010000025.1, read on the forward strand.
AGGTACTGGTAGGCCGGGTATTCGCGGCGGATGTCCTGGCCGTCGCAGTTGCCGTGGACGCCGACGAGCGGCTTGAACGCGGCGATGGAATCGGCGAAGGAGAGGCCGCCGCCGAAGTCGCCGGCGTGCCAGATGACGTCCACCGGCTCCAGGAAGGACTTGAAGCCGTCGGAGAAGACCCCGTGGGTGTCGCTGATTAATCCGATATACATGGTGGTTGGAGATTCCGGGTCAAGCCCGGAATGACTATAAAAGTGCCCGGAATGACGCAAGAGCTACTGGGCGAGTTTCTGCTCCCAGGCCCAGGCGGCGGCGAGGGTCTGCTCGATGCTGCGCTCCGCCTTCCAGCCGAGTTCCTTTTCGGCCAGGGTCGGGTCGGCCCAGATGGCCACCACGTCGCCCGGGCGACGCGGTGCGAACTTCCAGTTCAGCTTGACGCCGTTCACCTTCTCGAAGGCGTTGATCAGCTCCAGCACGGAGAGCGGCCGGCCGGTGCCGACGTTGAAGATCTCGTAATCCTGCTTCATCTTGTTCTCGCACATGCGCGTGACGGCGCAGACATGCGCCTTGGCCAGGTCCACGATGTCGATGAAGTCGCGCTGGCAGGTCCCGTCCGGGGTCGGATAGTCGTTGCCGAACACCGAGAGGCATTCACGCTTGCCGATGGCGGTCTGCGTGATGAAGGGCACCAGGTTGTTGGGCACGCCGCGCGGCAGCTCGCCGATGAGCGCGGACGGGTGGGCGCCGATGGGGTTGAAATAGCGCAGCGCGATGCCGCGCACGCCCGGATAGGCCTTCACGCTGTCGCGCAGGATGTCCTCGCACATCGTCTTCGTGTTGCCGTAGGGCGACTCGGCCGGCTGGCGGGGAGTCGATTCCGTCACCGGGAGGACGTCCGTCTGGCCATAGACCGTCGCGGACGAGGAGAAGAGTACGTTGCAGCCCCCCTTGCGACGCGCGGCCTCCAGGATGTTGATGAAGGATGTCAGGTTGTTGCGATAGTACTTGAGCGGCTCCGCGACCGACTCGCCCACCGCCTTGAAGGCGGCGAAATGGATGACCGCGTCGATGGAATACTTCGCGAAGAGTTCCTCGACGGAAGACTTGTGGCAGAAATCCATCGGGACCAACGGGAGTTCGCGGCCCAGGATGGCGCACACGCCCTTGTAGTTGGTCTCGTCGCAGTTGGAGAAATTGTCGGCGATGACGACGTCATAGCCGGCCTGGGCCAGCTCCACGGTCACGTGGCTGCCGATGAATCCGGCTCCGCCGGACACGAGTACGGTCTTCTTCATATCGCTTACGGTTTGCGTTTCCAGTCCTTGTACGGGCAGTGGGTCAGCGAGCTGTTGTAGTAGCGGCGGTCGCCCGTGACCTCCGCACCCAGCCAGGCGGGACGCACGAACGGCTCGTCCTCCGCCTCCAGTTCGATTTCGGCGACCACGAGCCCCTCGTTGTCGCCGTGAAATTCGTCCACCTCCCAGACGTGGCCGTCTGCGGCGGGGACGAGGTGGCGCGTCTTGTCGATCGCGCCCGGCTCGCACAGGGCGAGCAGTTGCCGCGCCTCGTCGGCGGGAATTTCCTTCTCCCACTCGAAACGCGTCAGCCCCTGCGCGGGGCCCTTGACGGTCAGGTACCCCTTGTCGTCCCGGATCCGGACGCGCACGGTGCGGCCGGGTGCCGAACTCAGGAAGCCCTGAATAATGCGACTGGCGCCGGACACCTCCCCACGGAAGTCTCCGGCGACCAGAAATTTGCGTTCAATTTCGCGAAACGCCATCCTTACAGACCGAGGAGGATTCCGAAGGTCAGGGTCCTGGCGTCGCTCAGGTTCTGACGGAAGAGCGGGGTCAGGCCATACTGCACAAACACGCCGAGGTTGCCATAGGAAAAACCGCCCTCGACCGTCGCGCGGAAGCGGTTGAACAGACCGCTCATCTGCATCTTGCTTACCGGCTGCTTGTACTTGGCGAAGCCGTTGATGAGATACTCCACGCTAGCGCCGCCATAGATCGTGGCCTTGCCGAAATTCAGGCTCAGGCGAACCGGAATGCCGAAATAGTTGGTGTGAAGCTTCGATTTCTTGCCATTGTAGGTCAGATCCAATTCTGCCGTGATCAGTTTAGGAACATAACTGTTGCCCTCCGGACGAATCGTATAGGAGCTGTTCTCGAACACGAAATCCATGAAGGACCAGCGCAGGCCCATGGAAATGCCCAGCGCGCCGTAACGGAGGTTCACGTCGAGGAGCGTCAGACCATAGGTGAAGCTGCGGCCCAGGTTCATGTTCAGGAAGTCTCCTGCGGCCTGCCAATCTCCTTTGTAATTGACGTTGGTCAGGGAGCTCCAGCCGAAGTACATCGGGAAGGCGAAACTCAGGTTCGACTCCAGACGGGTGCCGGCCTTGGACAGTTCAACTTTATTGAAATCGTCCCAGCTCTGGAGATCGATCTCCCGGTCCTGCGCGAAAGCGGTGGTCGCAAGGACCAGCGCAGCGATGGTCAGAATTATCTTTTTCATAGGTGCAAAGTTAACAAAAAACTAGAACTCCAGGTCCCGGCCCCGGTAGAAATCCAGCAGTTTGGTCTGGTAGAGGCATTGGAAACGGGCCTGGATGTGCTCCGATTCGGCGCGCAGCCAGTTGTTGCGGGCGTCGTTGTAGTCGGCCACGCCGGCCTTGCCCACCCGGTATTTCTCCTCGGTCAGCTCATAGTGCTGGCGGGCGCTGGCGGCCGATTCGCGGCTGCCGGAATAGCGCGCCTGCGCGCTGACGGCGTTGTAGTAGGCCTGCTGGATCTCCTTGTAGAGCGCCTTCTTGACGCTCTCCAGCTGGATCTGCTGGTTCTTGTAATTGATCTGTGCCGTGCGCACGTTGTTGCGCGTGTTGAAGCGCTGGAAGATGGGGATGCTCAGCGAGAGGCCCACATACTGGCTGAAATTATTCCTGATCTGCTCGCCGAACGAGGCCGCCGCATACTTGGAATTGGTGTAGTAATTGGTCCCGAGGCCGCCGTTGAGCGAGAGACTCGGCAGGTAGGCGCCCTTGGCGCGGGCGATGCTCAGCTCCGCATTCTCCACGTTCAGCCGGGCTGCCTCCACGGACGGCTTGACCGCCACCGCTTCATCGTAGATGGCCTCCGGCCGCATCAGCAGCAACTGCGACGGATCGTCCACCGTCGGCGCGACGACGGAGAATCCTTCCGGCGAGGAAAGCTCCAGCAGCTGCGTCAGCTCCAGCACGGACATCTGCAGGTTGCCTTCGGCCTGGATCTCGGACTGGCGGCTCTGCGCCAGGGTGGCCTGCTGCGCGGACACTTCCGCTTCGCTCACCTTGCCGGCCGCCAGGCGCTCCCGCACCTGGTTCAGCAGCTCCTCGTCATGTGCGCTCTGCTCGCGGGCCACGCGCAGCAGCTCCTGGTTGTAGAGGATCTGCACGTAGGCCTGGGCCACCGCCACGCGGATGTCGTCCCGCGCCTTCTCCAGGTCGGCCGTCGCCGCGGCGAGGTTCAGCTTGCCGAGCTTGATGCCGTTGGTGATGTCGAAGCCCTGGAAGATGGGCAGGTCGCCGCCCAGGTTGAAGGACGTGGAAGTCGTATTCGAATTGGAATAGGTATTGTCCGCCGTGAGGCCGCGGCCGAAGGAGAGGCTCTCCGAAGCGGAGGCCGAGAAGGCCGGCAGGCGGCGGTTCTGCGCCGTGTTCAGCTCCACCTCCCGCTGCTCCACGGTGAGGGCGCTCTGCTGCACGGTCAGGTTGTGCTCCAGCGCGTAGTTGATGCAGTCCGCGAGACTCCACGGGGCCTGCTGCGCCCGGGCAGTGAGCCCGATGGCGAACACGGCGACCAGTATGATTAACTTTCTCATAGCCAAATGTTTTACTCGTTCATGATCCTCGGTCCGCGGACGATGTCGCCCTGCTTCAGGCCATCCTTGACCTCGATGTTGATGCCGTCGCTCAGGCCGGTCTGGATCTCGACGCGCTCGTATTCGCCGGCGGCGTTCTTGCGGTAGACGAAGGTCATGTCTTCATCCTCGTCGTCGAACTCCAGGGCGCTCTCCGGAATGGTAAGCACCTGTTCCGCCGACTCCAGGACGATCTCCGCGTTGGCGCTGTAGCCGGAGCGGATCGTGTGGCCGGTGCCCGTCTTCAAGGCCGCCTTGATCTCGAACTGGTTGGCGCCGTTGTTCTCGGTCGCCTTCGGCGAGATGTACTCCAGGGCCGCCTCGGAGCTGTAGTCCGACAGCGCACCGATGCTGATGACCATCGGCATGCCTTCCACGAGCGAGCCGACCTCCGTCTCGTCGATGTTGCCGTCAAAGATGAGATCCGACATGTCGGCCACCGTGGCCACGGTCGTACCATCGTTCATGGTGTTGGCCTGGATCACGGAGTTGCCCACTTTGACCGGAATGTCGAGGATGAGGCCCGTGATGGTAGAGCGGACCAGGGTCGAGCTACCCGTCTTGTTGGAGGAGGACACGCCGTCGCGGATCACCTCCAGGGACTCCTGGGCGGCCGCTTTCTCTTCCTTGGCCTGGTTGTAGGCCTGCAGGACCTGGTCGTATTCCTCGTCGCTGACGAGCTTCTTGTCGAAGAGGGCCTTCTCGCGTTCGTAGTTGGTCGCCGCCTGCTTCAGGTTAATCTCGGCGAGGCGCACGCGGCTCTGGGCGGAGCTCAGGGAGTTCATGTCCGGGATGACGCGGAGCTTGGCGATGACCTCGCCCTCCTTGACCATCTGGCCGGCCTCCTTGTAGAGCTCGGCGATGATGCCGTTGATCTGCGGTTTGATGTTCACCTCGTTGCGCGGCTGGATCTTGCCGGTCACGACCGTCGTGCGGTTGATATCTGCGAGGGTCGCCTCCAGTTCCTGATACTGAATCTTGTCGGGGCGGGATTTCTTGAACAGGAACACGAAGGTCCCGATGAAGACCACCGCGATCAGCGCGAAAATGATGTACTTGACAATGCGTTTCATATCGTTTGTTTTTTATTTGTTATTCATCTCTCATGGCGTCCACCGGCTTGATGGCCATCGCACGGGAGGCCGGTGCAAGGCCCGCGACCACTCCGAGGACGGTCAGCATCAAGGCGGCGGCCACGGCCGTCCAGAAGCCGATCATAAAATTGCCCGTCTCGCCCGCGGCCGTCGCGATGGTCTGCGTGAGCTGCAGGAGCAGCACGGAGAACACGATGCCGAAGGATCCAGCGGCCAGCGTCAGCGCGATGCTCTCGAAGATGATCTGCGAGAGGATATCCTTCGGCGTGGCGCCGATGGCGCGGCGGATGCCGATCTCGACGGTGCGCTCCTTGACCGTGACCATCATGATGTTGCTCACGCCGATCACGCCCGCGAGGATGGTTCCGAGGCCGACCAGCA
>JAFXUS010000004.1 GCA_017535125.1 Bacteroidales bacterium
ACCGACGTCAAGGCGCTGTCCGACTGGTCGTTCGAGATTCCGGACACCGAGGAATGCTTCGAGCCGATCCTGTCGATCATTCCGCTGCAGCTGCTGGCCTATCACATCGCCATCGCGAAGGGCCGCGACGTGGATCAGCCCCGCAATCTCGCAAAATCGGTTACTGTAGAATAAATGCGCCAGCCAAACCGGCAAGGGGTCTGCACGGCTACAAAATGCCGGCAGACCCCTTCCGCTTTGTCTTTGGCGCGCCTGGTTATTGCAGCAAGCGCCCTGCGCGCGCCTTCGCACGGCCCCCGACTGCGCGGGGCCAACGTGCGCAGACTGCCCGCGGCCGACGCGCCGCTTGCTGCTAGTCGAGGTAGAGCGCGTGCCGGACTTTGTCGACGGCAGCGTCGCCCTGGAGGCCGCGAAGGATTTCGAGGGCGAAGGCGACGGCGTGGCCGGCGGAACGCCCGGTCACGATGCGGCCGGCCCGCACGGCGGGTGCGGGCGCATAGACGGCGCCCTGGGCGATGAGCAGGTCCTGGAAGCCGTCGAAGCAAGTGAATTTCGCGCCCCGCAGCACTGCGGGTCCGAGCTGGCTGAGCACCAGCCCCGGCGCGGCGCAGATCGCCGCCACGGTGCCGCCGGCGGCATAATGCGCCTGCATGGCTTCGATGAGCGGCGTGCAGGCGGCGAGGTTCTTGGAGCCGGGCATGCCGCCCGGGAAAATCATCACGTCACCGGCCGTCGTGCCGGCCGCATCCAGGTCCACTTCGGGCAGGAACGCGTCGGGGCAGACCGTGACCCCGTGGGAAGATTCGACCGTCGCTTCGTCCGTCAGGGCGACCAGGCGCGCGGCGACGCCGCCCCGGCGGAGCACGTCGCAGGTGGCGAGGGCCTCGACATCCTCGAAGCCGTCCGCCAAAAAGATATTCACTCCTTTCATACCCACAAAATTAGCAATTTTCCGAAAAGATTGATTATCTTTGACAACTGCATAATTAACCAGCATTGGCCATGAAAAAAGTAATCTCTCTTTGCGTCGCGGCGTTCTTCGCACTTTCGTTCAACGCCGGCGCCCAGGTCTTCAATCACCTTTCGGCCGGTATCGGCCTCGGTACGGACGGCATCAGCATCGAGCTGGCCTCTCCGCTCGGCAGCCACGTCGACGTCCGCGTCGGCTACGGTCTGGCACCCGGCCTGATCGGCTATACGGTCAAGGATTTCACGATGCCTGATCCCGCCAACAACAACGCCAGCGTCAATACGCCGCTCAAGATCAACCTCGGCATGAGCGACGCCCGCCTGCTCTTCAATATCTATCCCGGCAAGGGCGCGTTCCATTTCACCGTAGGTGCCTATCTGGGCTCGCCGCGCTTCGCCCGTGGCCAGATCACGAATACCCCCCAAGTCTATAACGACGCCGGTATCGAAGTGGACGGTTACCTCGTGAAAGCGAAGAACAACACGCTCGACGTCGATCTCTGCGCCCCGGGTCTCGGCGGCTCCGGTTTCGCCGTCAAGCCGTACGTCGGCATCGGTTACGGCCGCGCCGTCAAAGCCGACAAGGCCGTGAGCTTCAGCTTCGACCTCGGCGCCCAGTACCAGGGCAAGCCGGGCGTCTGGGCGAAGGGCGAGGGCCTGACCGGCCGCACCCAGTCCGTGCAGATCACCGAGAAGCAGCTCAAGGAGGTCAAAAAAGTCGAGGAATACGGCAAGTACATGATGTTCTGGCCGACCCTCACCTTCCACCTGTATGTCAAACTTTTCTAAACGAACGCATATGAAGAAGATATTGTTCCTCGCCACCCTGGCGGCCCTGCTGCCGCTTCTGTTCTCCTGCGGCAAGCAGGACAACGGCAGTGAAAACCAGTTCGAAGAGCCCCGTTTCGTGCAGTACGCCGGCAAGCTCATTCCGCGCGGCGGCGATCCTGCCCCGGCTTCCCTGGCCATCGGGCAGCGTTCCGTCGCTACCTCCATCGTTTACCTGGAGTTCACCGAGAGTGGCATGTACGTGCTCGGACGCAACGTCAACAACGACGTGCAATATACGTTCGGTTCCTATACCGTGAGTGGCAACGTCTATACGCTCAGCAGCTTCGGCACGGTCGAGTTCAACAACTCCGCCGAAGGCGAGATTGACGTGAAGATCACGCCGAACGGCGGTGCGGCCGAGACGATCAAGGCGAACCTCAAGAAGTCCAGCAGCCCCAACGTGGCCTACCGCACCTGGACGATCGACAAGGTCCGCATGACGGTGAACGGCTGGGACGTTCCGGTCACGGCCGAATTCAATGGATGCAACCTGACGGAGATTGCCGATTTCCTCAATAAGAACGGCTTCAAGGGCGTCTATCTGCCTTCCTGCAGTCTGAACACCATTTCCTTCACGGGTTCCGGCTCCATCCTCTTCGCCTTCTCGGACAACACCGTCGACGTGGGCGAGTGCACCATCAGCGGCAGCGTGGTCAACTTCTCCTGGACGAGCAAGAACCGGCTCTTCGAGTTGGAGAACGGCCGCGCCACCATCGACTACATGGACGGCAAGTGCATCCTGAAGATCGACGGCAAGCTGAAGGATTCCACCACCTCCGGCACCGTCACCTTCGTGATGTCCCCGATGAAATAGCAGAATCGCTGGATATTGCAAAACGTGCTGCCCCGCTTCGGGACAGCACGTTTCGTTTGTGCCGGTGGGCAGGCTATTCGGCGTCTTCCGGCAGGGTGGGGGATGCGGCGGGATCGATGTAGGGGTCGGCGTCGTTGCGGACGACCGTGGTCTCCAGCAGCAGCGTGTCCCGCTCTGCCGGCAGCAGGCGGAATTGCATGCATTCCGCGGGCACCAGCATGGTTTCTCCCGCTTTCAGCGGATAATCCAGCGAGCCTCCCGCCACCGGGAGCTGTAGGATGGCGCCGCCCTGCGTGCAGCAGTATAGCGTAAAGGATGCCGCTTCCGGGCTGGACACGGCCAGCGCGACGGTCAGCGGGATGCGGTGGACGCGCAGCTGCGGCAGATCGACGATGCTGTCTCCCTGCGGTGCTGCGCTCGAGAATTTCTTGTAATTCATGAAATCCAGCGCATCGACGAGGGTCAGGGCCGGGTCGAATTCGTCCGGATGGACCTCCTCGCCCCAGCCGCAGAGGCAGAAATCCATCGGCGAGGACTCGCCGATTTCCAGAATCTCCACGTCTCCAAAAGCCGCATGCGGCGTGCCGGCGGGAATATGCAGGCACTGCCCAGCGTGCGGCGCGACGACGTTCAGGACTTCCTCCACGCTGCCGTCGAGGCACTTGGCGTACACCTCGGCGGCGTCGGTGTCGCGCCGGAAGCCCACCAGCAGGCGGGCGTCCGCCCCGGCGCGCAGGACGTACCAGAGCTTCTCCTTGCCCAGGAAATCATAACGCTGCGCGGCGGTCTCGTCGTCCGGATGCACCCGGAGCGGCATGCGGCCGTGCACGCGCAGCAGGCGCACGCAGACCGGGAACTGCCGGCCGTAGTATTCGTAAACATTGTCCCCGACCACGCGGTCGAGGTAGGTATCCATCAGTTCGGCGAGGCTGTTGCCCGCCAGCCATCCTTCGCGGATCAGCGAATCGCGGTAGCCCAGGTCCGCGAGCTTGAACTCCTCGCTTCCCCAGGGGTAATCGTCCTGCAGGGTGCAGAACTTGATCGGGTAGAGTTTCTTCTCTTCTTCCATACGGCGCAAAGTTACGAAAAAAGCTTATCTTTGCACTTACGGTTAGTACATGCGACAATGAAAAAGCAACTCCATCCCTCCACCCTCTGCGTCCAGGCCGGCTGGGAGCCGGCGAACGGCGAACCCCGGCAGATGCCGATCATCCAGAGCACGACCTTCAAATACACCACCAGCGACGAGATGGGCCGCCTCTTCGACCTCGAAGCGTCCGGCTACTTCTATACCCGTCTGCAGAACCCGACCAACGACCGCGTGGCGGCGCGTCTGGCGGCCCTGGAAGGCGGTGTGGCGGGGATGCTGACCTCCTCCGGCCAGGCGGCGAACTTCTTCGCCGTCTTCAACATCTGCACGGCCGGCGACCACATGATCACCACCTCGGCCATCTACGGCGGCACCTACAACCTCTTCGGCGTCACCCTCCCCAAGATGGGCATCGAGGTCACCTTCATCGACCAGAACGCCTCCGACGAGGAGATCGAGGCGGCCTTCCGCCCCAACACCAAGCTCCTCTTCGGCGAGACGCTGACCAACCCCGGCGTGCGCGTGCTCGACGTCGAGCGCCTTGCACGCATCGCCCACAAGCACGGCGTGCCCCTCATCGTGGACAACACCTTCCCGACGCCCGTCAACCTGCGTCCCATCGAGTGGGGCGCCGACATCGTCACGCACTCCACGACCAAATACCTCGACGGCCACGGCACCACGGTCGGCGGCGCCATCATCGACAGCGGCAACTTCGACTGGGAGGCGCACGCGGAGAAGTTCCCCGGCCTCACCACGCCGGACGAGTCCTACCACGGCCTGACCTACACGAAGAAATTCGGGAAGCTGGCCTACATCACCAAGGCCACCAGCCAGCTGATGCGCGACCTCGGTTCCATCCAGAGCCCGCAGAACGCGTTCTACCTGAACCTCGGCATCCAGACCCTCGCGGTCCGCATGAAGCACATCTGCGCTTCCGCGCAAAAGGTGGCGGAGTATCTCCACGACCATCCGGCCGTGGAATGGATCCACTACCCCGGCCTGGCCGACGACCCGGATCACGCGCTCGCGCAGAAATACCTGCCTGACGGCACCTGCGGCGTGATGGCGCTGGCCCTGAAGGGCGACCGCGAGCACGCGAAACGGTTCATGGACCACCTGCAGCTGGTGACGATCGAGACCCACGTGGCCGACTGCTACACCTGCATCCTGCACCCGGCCTCCCACACGCACCGCCAGCTCTCCGACGAGCAACTTCGCGAAGCCGGTGTCGATCCCGGCCTCATGCGCCTCAGCATCGGCCTCGAGGATCCGAGAGATATTATCGCCGATTTGCAGCAGGCGCTGCAAGCAGCGAAATAAGAAATCCTACAGCTCCGACTCCAATGACAGTCCAGAGGATGTCGGAGAACTGAAGGACGACGGGATATGCCTGGAGGAAGAAGCCTCCGGGCATTTTTATGATGCCGAAGTGCTGCTGCACTAAAGCCAGGGCGACTCCGATGACGAGGCCGACCACCAGGCCGCACAGGGACACCAGCCAGCCCTCGCCGATGAAGATGCGGCGCACGAGCCGGTCGTCGGCGCCCAGGGCGCGCAGCGTGGCCATGTCGTCGCGTTTGGCGATGGACAGCATCGACAGCGAGCCAAAGATGTTGGACGCGATGATGATCACCACGAACAGCAGAATCAGGTAGATCGCGAGTTTCTCGTAGCGCATCATCTTGTACAGCGACGGCTGCTGCTGCACCCGGTCCTGCACCACATAGTCCGGCCCGAGCAACTCGGACAGCGAGCGCAGCATCCGCCGGTCCGCCGGCACGGAAAGCCGCAGCTCCAGGCCGCTGACCTCCTCCGTAAGCCCCAGCAGGGAGCGCATCGTCTCCAGCGGCACCAGCAGCAGGTCCTCGTCGGCGGAAGCATTGAGGCTGATCAGGGCGGCGGGCCGGACCTTCACGCTGCCGAGGGCCGCACCCGGCCCGAGCAGCGAAATCCGCCCGCCGCGCCGGGGATAGTACAGCACCAGCGGATCCACGAAATGGGGGCGTATGCCCATTTCACGCGCCAGCGTGGAGCCAACGGCCGCCTGGGGGAGCGAGCCGTCGTGCAGCGAGAATTCCCCCTCGACCACGTGCTCCGCGAGCCGCGACTCCGCCTCATAGACGGCGTCCACGCCCTTCGCGCGGGCCAGTTGCTGCCGCCCGCCGTACGCGACGAACACTTCCTCCTCCATGACGCTGCAGATCTGCGCCACGCGGGGATCGTCCAGCAGCGCGTCGAAGGCCGGGCCTGACGGCGTGAAATATTTCCCCGTCGCGGGCGTGACCAGCACGTCCGGCGACAGGTCAGAGAGGCTCTCCTTGATGACGCGGTCGAAGCCGTTGTAAACGGAAAGGATGAGAATCAGCGCGGCCGTGCCGACCGCCATGCCGATGGCGCTAAGGGTAGATATCGCGTGGATGACGCCCAGCGACTTCTTCGCCACCAGGTACCGACGCGCGATATAAAGGTCGGGCCGCACGGGGCTGGAATTATTTTTTGAGGAGCTCCTCGATGTGTTCGGCGTAGTCGAGCGTCGTGTCCAGGAGGAAATCGATCTCCGGCACGATGCGCAGCTGGGAGGCCACCTTGCGGCCGAGTTCGCCGCGGAGGGTGCGTTTCTCGTCCTCCAGCATCTTCATGACCTGCGGGGCGCGGTCGGAAGGGAAGATGCTGACGAAGACCTTCGCGATGCTCAGGTCGGGGCTGATGCGCACTTCGCTCACCGTCACCATGGCGCCGCCGAAGGCCGCCAGCCCGCGGCTGCGGATGATTTCGGAGAGGTCGCGCTGGATTTCGCGCGCGACCTTCAGTTGTCTGGTTGATGCCGGTTTATCCATTTATCTTAATGATAAAATAGTCCTTCTTGCCTTTCTGGGCGAGGATGTACTTGCCGTCGATGATGTCGGCCTCGGAGAGCTGGTAGTTGATGTCCGTGACCTTGTCCTTGTTGAGGCTGAAGCCGTTCTGCTGGATCATCTTGCGGGCCTCGCCCTTGGAGGGGAAGATCTGCGTGTTGACGGCCAGCGCGTCCAGGATGCCGAGCGGAAGCTCGCTGCGCGAAATCTCGAAGGTCGGCACGCCGTCGAACACGGCGAGGAAGGTGCGCTCATCGAGCTTGCGCAGATCCTCGGACGTGGACTTGCCGAAGAGCATCTGCGAAGCGCGCACGGCGTTGTCGTACTCCTCCTGCCCGTGCACCATGATGGTGACCTCGCGGGCCAGCAGGCGCTGCAGCTCGCGGCGCTCGGGAGCCTCTCGGTGGGCGGCGATGGCGTCCTCGATGGTCTTGCGGTCCAGCATCGTGAAGATCTTGATGAAGCGCTCCGCGTCCTCGTCGCTCACGTTCAGCCAGAACTGGTAGAACTGGTACGGGGAAGTGCGCTCCGGATCCAGCCACACGTTGCCCTTCTCGGTCTTGCCGAACTTGGTGCCGTCGGCCTTGCGGAT
>JAFXUS010000026.1 GCA_017535125.1 Bacteroidales bacterium
AACTTGCCCAGGGTCGGGGTGCTGTCGGCGACGGAGTAGAGGCACCACTTCTGCGGATGGTGGCAGCCCGGGATGGCCTTCGGCGCGATGCGGAAGGTGCCGTCGGTGAGCTGGTCGATTCTCCAGAGCTGCTCGTCGGCACCGGTGAACTCCGGCACGGTGGTCAGCTCGTGGCCTTCCACGGCGGCGAGAGCACGGTTGGTGCCCTGGATCACGATCTTGTACCAGGGACCGCCGAGATAACCGCCGGCCTCGGGAACGGCCTCGATCGTCCAGGCCTGGTGCGGGCGGGCCATGTAGTCGTTGGCGCGCACGGGGATCTCTCCCTCCGGCCAGCTGCCGTTCACCTCCTCGAGCTTCTGGTTCTCGATCACGACGATGGTGTTGTCCTGACGGCCGAAGAAGCCGCGCATGCCGCCCGCGGCGCGGACGAAGTCAACGGCAAGCTCAAGCGCGTAGCCGCGACGACGGGAAAGGATCTTGTAGTTGCCGTCCTGGATAATCTCGCCGGCCTCGGGCCAGCCGTTCTTCCAGATGATGGGACGGATGGCGAGCGTGCTGCGTCCGCTGAGGTCGAGGTCAGCCTCCCAGTGGAAGGACATCTTCTCGATGCCCGGCTCGAGGACGATGCGGCCGAAGTGACCAGCGCCGAAACGGCGCTCCTCGGCAGCGACGACCATCTTGCCGCCACCCTGCAGCATGTCACGGCCGACGTTGTCGAGGAACGGGCCGAACGGGCTGCGGGAGCGACCGCAGACGATGTTGTAGGTGGAGTTGGCACCGTCGCAGCAGGTGCCGTGGGTGCCGAGCAGGTAATACCAGCCGTCCTGGTACATCATTGAGGAGGCCTCGCAGTCGATGGCCACGTCGATGTCCTGGGCGCCTTCCTTGCGGCCGCCCGTAGCGGGGTCGAGTTCGACCAGACGGATGTTGCCGAAATAGGTGCCGAAGGTGCAGAAGAGGCGGCCGTTCGGATCCATCAGGAAGCCGATGTCGATGGCGTCGCAGTCCTCGTCAACCTCGGAATGGGCAACTTCGATCGGGTCGCTGTAGGCGAAGTCCGGGGACTCCGGATCGAGGGTCTTGTTCCACATCGTGAGGATGCGGCCGGCGTGTCCGCCGCCGAGGCCGCCGCCCGTGGAGCTGTAGCCCACCAGGTAACGGTCGCCGATCTTGATGGCATCAGGGGCGGCACCGCCGCCGGGGCGCACGGCCCCGCTGTTCCACACCCAGCCGTCGGCGGAGATCAGGCCGCCGCCACCGGTTCCGAAGGTGTAGTATTTGCCGTCGCACTCCATGATCGTGGACGGGTCATGGATATAAGGAGCGCCCACCTGGGCCGCTGCAGACAAGCTGAAGAGGGCGACAACGCCCGCGAGAAGAAGATTTCTTGTTTTCATGGTATGTCGCATCTTTTATTGCACGGAAAGGGTGATGTTCTTGACGGGCTTGCCGGCCTCGTCGATGAAGCGGCAGCAGAAGTCGCTCATGCCGGGGCCGTTGATGACGGCGCCCCAGATGACGTTGCGGCCTTTCTTGAGGGTGATGCGCTGGGAAGCGCAGTCGTCCATGACGCGGCGGCGGTCGCCGGACAGGATGACGGCCTCTTCGCCGTTCACCCACCACATGGAGGCGGAGTTGGAGCCGACGGCCAGGCGGACGTTGGGAATGTCCTCCTCGCAGTTGACCACGGTCACGGCCCAGAAGATCACGCCATAGCGGTCCTCGGTGAGGTTGGTGGCGAAACGGAAGAGCTTCACGTTCGGCATCTTGCTGTCGAAGGCGTGCCACTTGAGGGTGACCTTCTTCTGCTCATACTTCGGGGGTTCCATGCCGAAGCCCATCGGGCGGCCGCCCTGCAGGTTCACCGGCGGCTGGTACTCGACGGTCATCTTGACCTTGGCGCCGTCCTTCGGGAGGACGTCACCGAGCTGGCCCTTGAAATACTCCTTGCCGAAAACCTCACGGATGTAGCTGTCGGTGAAGACGGTGTTGGAACGGTTGGGCTTGCTGATTGGCTCGAGGAGCAGCCAGCGGCCCAGGAATCCCTGTGCGTCCGGCGCCGCGGTAGGCGTCGTCACGGGGACGAGATACTTGTCGAGCTGGGTCGAACGGTCGGCATAGACCTGCGCCCGGCCGGAGATTCCCGGCATCAGGAGCATCAGTCCGATGGCGACGGAGAGGGTTTTGAGAATGGTTTTCATAAATCGGTATGAGTTGTTAAGTGTTGTTCACGTCATACTAAGGTACAATATTATTTGAACGCCCGGAAACCCCTTTCTCCCCTTTGTGAATTATTGAAAGAATTAGACCGAAAAACAAAAGTCCGGGCTTTTTTGTACCTTTGTATTTGCGATGACGCTGATCCTCACAGGAAGTCCGACCCGTTTCGGGGAGGACCGTTTCACCACCGACAACGGGCTGCTTGCCGCGGTGCAGGCGGCGCTTCCCCCTCGCCCGGACGTGCTCCTGGTCAGCGCCGCTCCGGACGACCGCAAGTTCACGGACTACGTGCTCGACTCCATGTCGGCGTGCATACGCAATTCCGGCATCACGCCCGCCTGCGTCACGATGCTGGACCGGCGCAACGCCGGCCTGGCGCGCTCGCTCGTGCAGAAGGCCGACTGGATCGTGCTCTGCGGCGGCCACGTGCCCACGCAGAACCGTTTCCTGCACGACATCGGCCTCCGCGCGCTGCTGCGCGGCTTCGACGGACTGGTGATGGGCTGCAGCGCGGGCTCCATGAATTGCGCGGAGCGCGTCTTCTCCCATCCGGAGTTGGCCGGGGAGGCCGTCGATCCCGCTTATCCGCGCTGGCTGGAGGGTCTCGGGCTCACGAAGCTCCAGATCATCCCGCACTACTACCAGGTGCGCGACGTGGTCCTGGACGGCAAACGCCTCTTCGAGGATGTCATCTTCCCGGAGAGCTGGCGGCACGCCTTCTACACCTTCCCCGACGGGGGCTACATCCTCTCCAAGGACGGGCGCGAGACGCTCTACGGCACCGCCTGGGAGATTTCCAACGGACAGATGCGGCAGATCTCTGCCGAAAACGAAACATACAACTTTATGAACGTCATTTTCATTTCCCCGCACTTCCCGCAGACCTACAGCCATTTCTGCGCGGGCCTGCGCACCTGCGGCGCGAACGTGCTGGGCATCGCCGACGCGCAGTACTACGAGCTGAACAACGAGCTGCGCGGCGCGCTGAACGATTACTACAAGGTCAACAACCTCGAGGATTACGGCGAAGTGTACCGCGCCGTGGCGTGGTTCGCGCACAAATACGGCAAGATCGACTGGATCGAGTCCAACAACGAATACTGGCTGGAGCAGGATGCGCGCCTGCGCACCGACTTCAACGTCACGACCGGCATCAAGAGCGACCGCGTGGCCGCCATCCGCAACAAATCCGAGATGAAGAAGTACTACGCCGCCGGCGGCATCCCGACGGCCCGGCAGATCAAGGGCTCGGAGGGCATGGCCAGGGTGAAGGCCTTCGTGAAGAAGACCGGCTACCCCGTCATCGCCAAACCCGACAGCGGCATGGGCGCCAGCGGCACCACCAAGATCCATGACGACAAGGAGCTGGAGGCCTGGTTCGCCGCTCATCCGGACAATTTCGGGTTGTACGTGGTCGAGGAATTCATCACCGGCCTGCTGGTGAGCTATGACGCCATCTACAACTCCAAGGGAGAGCCGGTTTTCGAGAACAACACCGTCTTCCCGACGCCCATCATGGACATCGTCCACGCCAACCTCGAGACCTGCTACTGGACCAACAAGACCGTGCCGGCCAAGCTGGCCGCCATCGGGCGCCGCACCGTCAAGGCCTTCGACATCAAGAGCCGTTTCGTGCACCTGGAGTTCTTCCAGCTGGACCGCGACCGCGAGGGCCTGGGCAAGAAGGGAGACTATGTGGGCCTGGAGGTCAACATGCGGCCGCCGGGAGGCTACACGCCGGACATGATGAACTTCGCCCACGACACCGACGTCTTCCAGATCTGGGCCGACATGGTGGTCTATGACGAGGCGCGCAAGCCGCAGGGAGAGCAGTACTACTGCGCCTATGCCGCCCGCCGCGACTGCTACCAGTACACGCACGGCCACGACGAGATCATGGCCCGCTACCGCTCCGAGATCTGCATGGCCGAGCGCGTCCCCGCCGCCCTGGCGGACGACCTGTGCGACATGGCCTACATCGCCCGCTTCAAGGACAAGAAGGAGATCGACGCGTTCTGCGCGTTCGTCTGCGAACGGTAGATCCCCGGTCAAGCCGAGGATGACGAAAAAGGCCCTGCGGGTTTCCGCAGGGCCTTTTTCTATCGTTTCTGAAAGGACTAGTCCTCGTCTTTCTCCGCGGCGGCGTAGTCCGCGAGGAGCTTGGTCTGGACGTCGCCCGGGACCGGCTGGTAGTCGGCGAACTCCATCGTGAAGGTGGCGGAGCCGGCGGTCAGCGAGCTCAGCGTGGTGGAGTAGCGGTACAGCTCAGCGAGAGGGACGCGGGCCTTGAGGATTGCGAAGCCCTTGTCGGCGCCCATCGTGCCGAGGATGCCGCGGCGGTTCTGCAGGTCGGACATCACGGCGCCCTGGTACTCGGACGGGGTCATGACCTCGACGTTGTAGATCGGCTCGAGGATCTTCGGACCGGCGTTGCGGAAAGCCTCACGGAAGGCGTTGCGGCCGGCGATGATGAAGGCGATTTCCTTGGAATCCACCGGGTGCATCTTGCCGTCATAGACGAAGACGCGGATGTCGCGGGCGTAGGAACCGGTCAGCGGGCCCTCCACCATGCGCTCCTTGATACCCTTGAGGATAGCCGGCATGAAACCGAGGTCGATGGCGCCACCGACGACGCAGTTGTAGAACTCCAGCTTGCCACCCCACTCGAGGTCGGTGATGTCCTGGGTCTTGATGTTGAGCTGCGTGTCCTTGCCGTCGATCTTGAACTTGGTGTTCAGTTCGCCTTCGGCCGGGCAGACCAGCAGGTGGACCTCACCGAACTGGCCGGCGCCGCCGGACTGCTTCTTGTGGCGGTACTGGGCCGTGGCCACCTTGGTGATGGTCTCGCGGTACGGCACCTTCGGGGCGAAGAGCTCGACGTCGAGCTTGTATTCGTTGTTCAGCAGCCACTTGACGATGTTGATGTGCTGCTCGCCGTTGCCGCTGAGGATGGTCTGACGGAGCTCCTTGGAGTACTCCACGATGACGGTGGGATCCTGGGAGGAGATCTTCTTCAGGGCGTCGCCAAGTTTCTGCTCGTCCTGCTGGACCTTGGCCTTGATGGCGCAGCGGTACTTCGGGGCGGGATAGGCGATCTTGCCATAGTCGAGACCTGCACCGACAGCGCAGAGAGAGGTGCCGGACTTGCCGTTCTTGAGCTTGACGACGCAGCCGAAATCACCGGCGTGGAGGCTGGTGACGGACTCCTTCTTGAGACCGGCGAC
>JAFXUS010000027.1 GCA_017535125.1 Bacteroidales bacterium
AACAGGTCCGGGCGGATCTCGATGTCCCAGGCCGTGTAGTTCAGGTCGAAGCGGGTGACGATGAAGCCGCCGCCGTCCTGGTCCTCCTGACGCAAGACCAGGCCCGTCTCGGCATCAACCCAGACGCAGTAGCCGCCGTAGCCATATAAGTTCGTTCCGTAGAAATCGAACACCCAGCACGTCCGGCCGCAGACGATGTCGTCGCCGCGATAGTAACGCTTGAGTTGGGACTGACTGGCTCCCACCATGCGGATACGCTGCATGATGGTACCATTCTCCAGATCGTCGTCACCGTTGTTGTCCCGGCCGAAGTCGGCCATCTCGGACCCGAGCAGCGCTACTGCCGGGGATTTGGGGGCATACATTTCGAACCACTCCTGGGCATCGCGGATATTATCGGGGCTGATCGCGTTGCCGTCACCATAGTACATCTTGTATTGCCCGGTCGGCATCAGGCCGCCGCTGTACCCCAGCTGGCCGCCGAAGTCATACATGTTGATGATATCCTCCATCCCGTCGTAACCGTCTTCGGATTCGAGGGACTCTCCTTCCACGAACAGGTTGTCGATGCAGGAGAAGGTCTTCCGAATCCGCTCCCGGCCGTCCGAGTTGAACGAATGACAGATGATGCTGTAATGGTTCTCCGGCAGGCGGAGTTCGTAAAAGCCCTTCCACTCGGGCCGTTCCGGTTCGGGTTCGCCCGGCTTGACAATCGGGCGGACACGTACCGATTTCACGTGGACGACCAGGAGCGAAGACTGCCCGTGGCGCAGATCGAGGCGAAGCTTGGCGTCGCCGGCACGCAGGCCCTTCATGACCAGCATGTAGCCGGCGCGGTGCACTTCGAGGAAGTCCTCCCCCTCCTCGACGGAGAAACCGGTCAGGAGCGGTCCCGCCGGGATAAGCTGCTGCGACTCTCCGACCAGCAGGTCGATTTCGTCGATCGGCGTGACTGCCGGAACTTCCTGCGCTGCCAGCGAGAGGGCGGCCGTCGCCGCCACCAAGAATGCAAGTATCTTTTTCATTTTCAACTACTTTTTGACAAACTCCACACGGCGGTTCTTGGCGCGGCCTTCGTCGGTGCTGTTGTCGGCGATGGGGACATGCGAGCCCTTGCCGACGGCAGTGAGGCGGGAAGCGTCAATGCCCTGCTCCACGAGCGCGGCAACAATCGCCTCGGCGCGCTTCTGGGACAGCGGATCGTTGACGGCGTCGGAACCGGTGCTGTCGCAGTGGCCCTGGACCTCGAACTTGAGGCCCGCCTCTTTCTTCATCAGTTCCGCGATGCGGTTGATCTCAACAAAGGACTCGGGCTTGATAGTGGCCTTGCCGGTGTCGAAGGTGATGGCGTAGGTCACGATCTTGCCCTCGGAGGTCAGGCGGTCATAGAGCGGCACGGCGCCCTTGGCCAGGCGAACGTTGGAAACGCCTGAGTACTTGTATCTTCCGGCATGTTTGAACCAGAAGCACCGGGGAGCCAGGGCGATCGGGATGTTGATGACCCGCATACCGTTGATATACCCCTTGAACGCCCGCTGATTGAAGGAGAAGGCAAAATGGTTCCACTCGCCTGGTTGCAGGGGGTTGTCCTTGCCGTTGTAGTCCGAATAAGCGTCATTCAGACCCAGATCTTTTTGTCCGTTCGTAGAGGACTCCGTATCCGGTTTGGACATGGACCAGTACATGACGGAAGAGCCGTCACTGCGCCAATTGAAATTGACTTCTCCGCACTCACCCGAGTTCCAGGGGATTTTCTCCTCGTTGGCAAAGATGAGGCTGAGGTAACTTGTATTATCGTCCTCGTATTCGTCACTCATTTCACACAGGTAGAGATCGAATTCAAGCGTGAATACATCCGGCAGGAAGGCACGAGGTTCCTTCATGAGCGGGATTACCGTACCTGCGCCGTCGTCCGTAAAAGCGAGGACCTTGCGGCCTGCAAAAGAGCCAACCTCTGCATAGCCTTCCATCAGATCCCAGTGGGACGGGAACTCGCCGAGCTGCTCGTTCTCGAAGGTATCCTCAAAGAAAATCTCGTCGCCGGGGACGAAGTCGGATTTTGCGTAAGCGGATTCGACCTGCTTCTTCGCGGGGGCCGCGCCGCCCGCTTCGGGCTTCTTGGCGCCGCAGTTATTGCAGAATTTGCCGGTATTCACGGTGCCGCACTCAGGGCAGGTCCAACTGGCGTCAGCAGCGCCCGCGGTCGGCTGCTTGGCGCCGCATTCCTCGCAGAATTTGCCGGTATTGCCTTCGTGGCCGCACTCGGGGCAGGTCCAGCCCTGGGCGGCGTGCTCATGCACCTCCTCCTCCGGCTGCTCCTCCTCGTTCTGCTCCTCGTTGTTGCCGGTCACGGCATTCTCGATGACTTCGCGGCCTTTGTTGCGCAGGCGCTCGAAGATGCTCTGCCCGGACGCGATGCTGCTGGCGAGCATCAGGGCGACGATGACTAAGACGATCTTTTTCATATCAGAAGTAATTTGGTTATTGTCTGTCGTTATCATACAAATATACGCATTTAACGATACATTCTCCTTTTTGCACCTTTTTTTTGCGCTACCCGAAAAGGTGGAAGCGGAACTTTTTGTATTTTAGCAGTATGAAAACGAGCCTTCTCTTCTGCCTGCTGACGGCGGCCCTGACGATCCCCGCCGCGGGGTATAACGACCACCGCGGCCACAACCTCGACTCGCTCGAACGCACCGTCGCGCGCTGGACCCCGGACGCGGTCGACCGGGCGTCGGAGCAGGAGCTGGTGGAGCTGAATCGCGCCTACCGGGACCTGATGCTGGGCTACCAGGTTCTCAACCAGGAGAAGTTCGTGTACTACACCCGTAAGGCGCTCGAGATCAGCCGGCCCCGCGGATGGGAAGCCGCCAATGCCGACGCACTGCGCTACCTGGGCCAGTATTTCTATGCCCATGAGCAGTACGACAGCGCCCTGGTCTATTTTGGCGGCGCGCTGGACAGCGTAGAGAAGATGGCCGCCGGCGCCACGTCGGTTACCTCGCCGGACGGCTACTCCGAGAGCGACATTGACGACCAGCGCTCGGCCCTGTACGGTGCCATCGGCAACCTGTACAACGTAATGGGCGACATCCCGCAGGCAATGGTGTACTACGACAAGGCCGGGGCGATCTTCGAGAAACATGGTTGGAACGAGAGCAATTCCATCCTGTATTATAATATCGGCGAGACCTGGCTGGACGAGGGCGAGCTCCGAAAGGCCGCCCAGGCTTACGACAAGGCGCTCGCTTACGCCGAGGCCTCCGGCGATTCGCTGATGATCGTGGACGTCTGGAAGGGCTACGGGCGGCTCTACATGGAGCAGGGCAAGACCTGGAAATCGCTCCCGTACCTGAGGAAAGCCGACGCCTGGTACGCCGCACATCCGGACGACAGTCCGGGCTTCCGCACCGAGAACCTGGATTATATGAAAGAGGTCCTGTCCAAGCAGAAGCTGCAGCTGGGGCGGCTGGTTGGCGCACTCACGGCGCTGGCGCTGGTCGCGCTCGGCTTCTGGATCACGCGCCGCCGCTCCCGGAAGCAGGACGACCCCGCGCCTGCCGGCAAAACGCCCACCGTGGCCGCGCCCGAGCTTTCCCCGCGCGAGCGGGAAATTCTGGACCTGCTGGCCAAGGGTTACACGACGCAGCAGATCGCCGAGGCGCTGTCGCTCAGCGCCGAGACCATCAAGTGGTACCGCCGCAAGCTGTTGACCAAATTCGACGTGGCGAACGTCGCGGAGCTCATCTCCTCCGCGAAGGAAGCAGGTTTGGTATAGAGATTCGCCGGTCAAGCCGGCGAATGACGGCAGGGAAGGACAGCAGGTTGCCCCCGCGGGCGACGCAAGCATCGCCGCGTTGCTTCATGAACGAGGGGGCGTTCCCCCTCGTACTCCCCTGTGTCGCTTCGCTTCAAAACAACACGCGGACAGTTTTTTCCGGAAACCTTCAATTTTTTGCTATATTTGTGATTGCTATGGCTGAACAGAAGAACAGTATGTTGGAGCAGGCCGGCAAGGCCGGACTGGTGCTCGGTGGCGTGTCCATCGTCTATATGTTACTTACGATGCTGACCGGCAAGGCCGCCGAGAACGGCCCCGCATTCCTGCTGGGCCTCGTGAACGTCCTGCTCTGGGCCGGCAAGTTCGTCGGCTGCATCCTCCTGATGCGCTTCTTCATCATGCGCTTCGCGATGAAGGACCCGACGATCGACAACAGCCGCGCGTTCCGCTTCGGCACGCTGACGGCGCTGCTGTCCGCGCTGCTTTATTCGGCGTTCTACCTCGCCTACGTCAGCTTTATCCAGCCCGACATCTTCGAGGAGGCGCTCAGCGCGCTGACGGACAATCCGATGATTGACTCGAACACCATGTCCGCCGTCGAGGAAATGATCCCGCGCATGCCGACGATGTCCTTCTTCTTCAACCTGATCTGGTGCTGGCTGTTCGGCACTGTCCTCGCGGCCATCTTCTCCCGCAACATTTCTTCGAAGAATCCTTTTGACGAGCAGTAATATGGATCTTTCCGTCATCATCCCCGCCTTCAACGAAGCCGAATCCCTTCCCGAGCTCTCCGCGTGGATCGCCCGCGTGATGCAGGAGCACGGCTACGACTACGAAGTGCTCTTCGTCGATGACGGCAGCTCCGACGGCACCTGGGGCGCCGTACAGACGCTCGCGGACGCCGATCCGCACGTGCACGGACTGCGCTTCCGGCGCAATTATGGCAAGTCCGCCGCACTCTACTGCGGTTTCGAGCGCGCCAAGGGCGACGTGGTCGTGACGATGGACGCCGACCTGCAGGACTCGCCGGAAGAGATTCCGGAGATGGTCCGGATGATCCGGGAAGAGGGCTACGATCTCGTGTCGGGCTGGAAGCAGCACCGCAAGGACAACGCCCTGACGAAGAATCTTCCTTCGAAGCTCTACAACGCCACCGCGCGCCGCATCACGGGCATCAAGCTGCACGACATGAACTGTGGCCTGAAGGCCTATCGCGCCGATGTGGTCAAGAGCATCGAGGTCTATGGCGAGATGCATCGCTATATCCCCTATCTCGCTAAGAATGCAGGATTTACGAAGATCGGCGAGAAGCCGGTCCATCATGAGAAACGCAAGTATGGCAAGAGCAAGTTCGGGACGAGCCGATTCGTGAACGGATTCCTCGATCTACAGACGCTCTGGTTCCTGACGCGCTTCGGCGGCAATCCGATGCATTTCTTCGGGACGACCGGCCTGCTGATGTTCCTGGCGGGCTTCGTCATGACGGTCTGGATCATCGTCGACAAGCTGGTGCGGCAGGC
>JAFXUS010000005.1 GCA_017535125.1 Bacteroidales bacterium
GATGGACACCATCAGACCCAGGCTCATGCACGCGCCGATGACCTTCACCACCGGGGTGTTGTTCATCAGGGTAGCGAGGTCGTTGACCGTCACGAACTCGGTGACTTTCAGCACCTTCTGCTCGGCCATGGCCTCCGCCATCTCCTCCTGCGTACGCTGGGCGGCAGCCTCGCGCTTCTCCTTGCGGTACTTGGCGCCGAAGTTGTTCTTCTTGCCCTCGTTCATCTTGGCGTAGGTCTCCTTCACCTGCTTCTGGATCTCCTTCTGGAGCTCCTCCTGCTGGGCTTCGGTCAGTGCCGGCTTGAAGCGGTCGCGCTTGCGGCCCTTGCCGGCGCCGGCCTGCTGCTGTTGCGGCTGGCGATTCTCCTTCTTGGGATTCTTCTCGATGCCGGCGCCGGCCTTCGCCACGTCAACTTTCTGCGTGCCCTTGCTGATGCGCTCGCGCTTCTTGGGCTTGCGGTCGAACTGGCTGAGGTCGATCTTGCCGACCACCTTGAGTTCGGGCGAAGCGGCGTCCTTCGGGGCCGGGGCGACAGGCTGCTCCGGCTCAGCCGGTGCTTCCGCGACCGGCTCCGGTTCCGGTTCCACAACCACAGGTTCGGGCTCCGGTTCAGGTTCGGGCTCGACCACCACAGGTTCCGGTTCCGGTTCGGGCTCGGGTTCCGGCTCCGGTTCGGGAGCGACAACAATCGGTTCCGGTTCGGGTTCCACCACTTCCTTTTTCGCGTTGATGAACGTGTTGCTCTTGATGATGGTCTCCTGCTCGGGCTCTTCCTCCTCCTCGGCCTGGTCACGGGACGGCTTGCGGCCGCTCTTCTCCAGGATCTCGGTGATCTTGACCTCGACCTTGTCGGCGGCCTGCTTCAACTCGAGATCCTTGCCGAACTGCTTGTTCAGCGCGGGGAGGTGCTCATCGGACACCTTGGCATTCGGGTTGGCATCGACCTCGACGCCCTGCTTCTGGAGGAAATCCACCAGGTCGTCGAGACCGATGTTGAATTGTCGGAGTAATTTGCTGATTCTGATATCTGCCATTCTGTCTAGTCTTCGAATTCTGCTTTCAGGATATTACGGACTTCCTCGACGGTCTCGTCCTCAAGGTCGGCGCGCTTGGCGATGTCCTCGGGAGAGAGCGCGAGCACGCCCTTGGCGGTGTCGCAGCCGATCGCCTCGAGGCGGTCGATGATCCACTGATCGATGACGTCGGAGAACTCGCTCAGGAGCACGTCCTCCTCGTCGCTGCTCTCGCCCTTAGGCAGTTCGCGGTACACCTCGATCTCGCGGTCGACGAGCATGCCGGCCAGCTGGATGTTGACGCCGTGACGGCCGATACCCTTGCTGACCTGGTCCGGCTGCATGAACACCTTGACCTTGTCGTCCGGGCCCTCGCCCATCTCGATATAGGAGACCACGGCGGGATTCAGGGCCCGCTGGATCATGAGTTTCGGATTCTGGCTCCACTGGATCACGTCGATGTTCTCGTTGCGCAGCTCGCGCACGATGCCCATGATGCGGCCGCCCTTCACGCCGATGCAGGCGCCGATCGGATCGATGCGGTCGTCATAGGACTCCACGGCCACCTTGGCGCGCTCGCCCGGCACGCGGACCACCTTCTTGACGGTGATCAGGCCGTCGGCGATCTCCGGGACCTCCTGCTCGAAGAGGCGCTCCAGGAACTCGCCCGACACGCGGCTCAGGGTGATGTACGGCGTGGTGTTGTTCTTCATCTCCACGCTCTTGATGACGGCACGGACGGAGTCGCTCTTCTTGAAGCGCTCGCCGGGGATCTGCTCGCTCTTCGGGATGTGCAGCTCGTTGCCGTCCTCGTCGAGGATCAGGACCTCCTTGGACCAGGTCTGGTAAACCTCGCCGTAGAAGAGCTCGCCCACCTTCTCGGAGTACTTCTTGAAGACGTTGGCCTTCTCGATGTCCATGATGCGGCCCTGCAGGTTCTGCCGGATGTTGAGGATGCCGCGGCGGCCGAAGGCGGCCAGGGGCAGCTTCTTGGCATACTGATCGCCGATCTCGTAGTCGTCGGCGTCGCCGCCGTCCTCGCGGATCCCCTCGATGGTGATCTCGGCGTTCGGATTCTCCACTTCCTCCACCACATCGAAATTCTGGTAGATCTCGCAAGTACCCTTGTCCACGTTGACGATCACGTCAAAGTTGTCCGAAGAGCCGTAGGTCTTGGCGATCTGGGTCAGAAAGACGTCTTTGAGGACCTGCATCATCACAGGACGGTCGATGTTCTTCTCCTCCTTGAAGTCCTTGAAGGCGTCGATGAGCGTAATTACTTTTTCCTTTTCCATTATTGTTTATCGTTTATTCTTTAATTGATTTCAGCATTTCATCCGCTTCCGCGGCGTCGATCCCCACGGAACCGACGGTGAGGGCATAGTCCTCGACATTGCGGTCGAAGGCGGCCAGCACGGCGCGGTGCACGTACTCGCAGTCCGCCAGATCCACGTCTGCATCCGCCTTGTCGATGGTGACTTCAAACACGTTGTCATCGTCGTTGAAGAGGATGTCCACCAGGGAGCAGCCGCGCTCCGCGACGGCCTTCTCCACCACTTTTTCGAATTCGGTTCTGTCCATATTCCAAATAAAAAGGAAGACCTCCTCGGGCCTTCCATCTCGTTCACGGACGCAAAGATACACAGAATTATCGAAACTACCAAATATCTTCCCGCCACGGCGGCAGTTTGCCCCGGAAAGGCGTTTCCGCAGCGGAGCGAGGACGAATTCTTTTCGCCTTTCCGGGGCAAACTGCCGCGTGGCGGTTACAAGAGGTACTCGATCGAGGCGGGACCTTCGTTGAAGAGGAGGTCCATGACGGAGAGGTTTTGGATGAAGCCGTGACGGTCGGCGAAGACCTGGTAATAGGGCCGGTCGGCCCCCAGCTCCTGCAGGATGCCGTTCGGGCGCTTCGGATGGATGTCCACGTGCTCCGCCGCGAACGCCTCCGTGGGCACGAGCTCCGTGCGCAGGCCGATTTTCCGCAGGAAGAAGCCGATCACCGCCATGTCCAGCTCCCAGAGCGTCCGCGGCTGCGCGTCCAGGATGGCGAAGAGCTCGTCGCGGTAGTACTCGAAATACGCCGACGAACGGTAGGCCGTCTCGATGCAGCGCTCCGCCTTCTCCACCCAGGGCGTCGAATAATCCACCTCGATCTCGCGAATGGGCAGGTTGAAGCGCCCGTCGCGGTGCCGCACCGGGAAATGGAGCATCTGCACGCCGTCCGCCGCATAGATGCGGCAGCGATTGCGGTAAGACTGCTTCTGGTAATTCTCGCACGCCTCCACATAAACCGAAGAATACTTTGCGAGAAGCGCAAAGTATTCTGTCGGAGGGAACCAGGCGATGGTCAGCGTCGGCGCCATCGTCCCCTATTCCACGTCCCCCTTGGCCATGAGCTCCATGCCGCGCACGATGCCGCGCTTGGACCCCCGGATGAACTCGAGGATGGTGTCGCGCTCCACCGACTGCGGGAAGCCAGCCTCCACCTTGCTGCAGGCGTCGGCGTTGTTCAGGCCCTGGTAGTAGATCGTATCGTAGATGTCCTTGATGTTCCGGATCACGTCGGAATCGAAGCCGCGGCGGCGCAGGCCGACGATGTTGATGCCGGAGAAGCAGATCGGATTGCGGCCGCAGATGGAATACGGCGGAATGTCCTTGTTGACGGCCGAGCCGCCGCCCACCATCGCGTGCGTGCCGATGTGCGAGAACTGATGCACGACGGTGCTGCCGCCGATGATGGCCCAGTCGTCCACGTCCGTCTCGCCGGCGATGCCCACGTAGCTCACCAGGATGCAGTGATTGCCCACGCGGCAGTCGTGCGCGATGTGCACGTAGGACATGATCAGCGTGTCGTTGCCGACCCGCGTCACGCCCTTGCCGCTGGCCTTGGTGCCGCGGTTGATGGTCGCGCACTCGCGGATGGTCACGCGGTCGCCGATCTCCACCCAGGTCACCTCGCCCTCGAACTTGAGATCCTGCGGAATGGCGCCCACTACGGCGCCCGGGAAGACCTGGCAGTCATTGCCCATCTTCACGTACGGGAAGATGGTCGCGTGAGGAAGGATCTTGCAGTTGTCGCCGATCACGACATTGTCGTCGATATACGCATACGGGCCCACCTCGACGTTCTCGCCGAGCTTGGCGCCGGGATGCACGGTGGCCATGGGATGGATGGTAGTCATAGGCTATTTAATATGGGTGAGCGCCGTCCGGCTCGCCACACTGTTGATGGTGTGGCCGGGTTTGAAGGCGCTGATTTTCGCTTTCGGGAAACCGCCCAGCAGGCGCATGTCCCCGATCAGGTCGAGCAGCTTGTGGCGCCCGCACTCGTTCGGGAAATGCAGCTTGATGTTGTTCAGGTAGCCCTGCGTGGTCACCTGCAGGTGCGGCTGGCCGAACAGGCGGCACATCGCGTCGATCCGCTCCGGGGTGACCGGATGCTCCACGATCACGATGGCGTTGTCCACGTCGCCGCCCTTGACCAGGCCGCGGGCGGCCAGGAACTCCAGTTCGTGCATGAACACGAAGGTCCGGCAGGGAGCGATCTGGCGCACGTAGTCGGCATTCTCCTCCCAGCGGGCCTGCTGCACGCCGAGCACGCGGGAATTGAAATCCACGGTGACCTCGAAGGACAGCGCGTCCGCCGGCTCGATGCGCACCCAGGAGCCCGTCTGCTCGTCGCGGACCTCGAACGCCTCGTCGAATTCGATCCAGGCGCGCTCGGCCTCCTGCGACTGCAGGCCGTCCGGCGCGATGGCGCGCACGTAACGCTCCGCGCTACCGTCCAGGATGGGCACTTCCTCGTTGTCGATCTCGATGCAGGCGTTGTCCACGCCCAGCCCCGTCAGGGCGGACAGCAGATGCTCGATGGTCACCACGGACACCTCCCCTTCGGAGATGGTGGTGCTGCGGTCGGTACGCGAAATCTTGGAGGCGACGGCCGGGATCTCGACACCCGCGTCCGTACGGACGAAACGAATGCCGTAGCCGGCGGGGGCCGGCTTCAGCGTCACGTGGGCGTATTTGCCCGTGTGAAGGCCGCGTCCTTCAAAATTGTATTCCGCGGAGAGCGTCTGTTGATTCATCGGGCGGCAAAGATACGAATAATTATTCAATTATTCTTCTTCGCCCGAATGCTTGAACTTGGCATACGCCTTCATGAAGGTCCTGTGCGGAATGGCAGGCATGCCCAGCAGGGTCTCCCCCGGCTTGCGCACGGCGCCGATCACGCCCGCCTGGGCGCCGATCGTCGTGTGGTCGGCCACCTTGATGTGGCCGACGATGCCCACCTGGCCGGCGATGATGCATTGCTCGCCGATCTGGGCGGAGCCGGCAATGCCCGTCTGGGCCGCCATGACCGTATGCTTGCCCACGATGACGTTGTGGGCGATCTGGCAGAGGTTGTCGATGCGCACACCGTCCGCGATGACGGTGGACTCCATCGGAGCGCGATCGACCGTGGTGTTGGAACCGATCTCGACGTCGTTGCCGATGATCACGTTGCCCAGGTGCTCGATCTTGCGCCAGCTGCCGTCCGGCTGCTGCGCATTGCCGAAACCGTCGTCGCCGATGATGCAGCCCGCGTGCAGGATCACGCGGTCGCCAATCACCATGCCCGGGAAAATGTGCACGCCCGGATAGATGATGCAGTAGGAACCGATCTTCGTGCCGGCGCCGATCGTCACGTTGTCGTGGATGATCGTCCCCTCGCCGATGACGCAGTCCTTGCCTATCGTCACGAAATCGCCCACGTTCACCCGCTTGCCGAGTTTGGCGCTCCAGGCGATGCGGGAGCGGAGCGAACGGCGGCGGCGATACTTTTTCTTCTGTTCCGACATGTATTTGAGCAGGTCGGCCAGCGCGCTGTAGGCGTTCTCCACGCGCACCAGCGTCGGGGTCACCGGCTCCTTGGGCTCAAAATCAAGATTAACCAGCAGGACCGAGGCCCTGCTGGTATAGACGTATTGTTCGTATTTCGGGTTGGCAAAGAAGCAGAGCTGTCCGGGCTTGCCGTGTTCGATCTTTGCGAAGGATGTGACTTTTGCTTCCGGATCTCCCTCCACGGTCCCGTGGAGGATCTCCGCCAATTGCTTTGCGTTCAGTTCCATTATACAGGTTTTAGAATCTCCAGCCGAAGGTCACGGCCACGTTCCAGAGATTCCGTTTGTTCAGGATGCGCGGTGCCTCCACGAGCCCGTAGTTGCCGTAGCTGTCGAAGCTGTCGTAGTCGTAGTACGGGGCGAAGGTCGAGGCGGGATAGCGCGTCATGCGGACGACGGCATCCATGAAGAAGGATCCGGGAGAGGAATAGCCGATACCGAAGGAGAAAGTACGCGTCCGGTCGGCGTAGTAGTGCGGCGTCACCAGGTTCTTGACCCGGTTCAGGTAGGAGTAATAATCTTTGTAGAAGTCGTCCAGCGTCACTTTCTGGCCGTCGGACGAGGTCCACCAGCGCTCCGGAGAAGTGGTGAAGCCATAGCCGGCGCGCAGGGACAACTCAGGCGTCACGCGCAGCTCGGCACCCACGCGGATGCTGTGCTCCACGCCGGTGAAGTAGCGGTTGGCCCAGTTCTGCTGGGTGAAGGCATCCTCGCCCCAGCCGTCGTCGCGGCGTGCGCGGAAGCGCATCACGCTGTAGTCCGCCAGCTCGTAGTCCAGGCTGATGAAGCCCTTCTTCGCGAAGGTGAAGGCGGCGCCGAAGGAGGCGCGGTACGGCGAGCGCAGGAAGTAGGAATACTCACCCTGCGGGGAAGAAATGCTGTCGTTGTAGTAACTGTCGTCGTAGTTGGTGGAGGCGGAATAGCCCCAGGACTCGGAGATCGTGTAGGCGGTCGGAGTCTGGAAGGTCGCACCGAGGCGCAGGCCGTCCACCGGGCGGACGATAATGCCGATCTTGGCATAGATGCCGGCCATCTCGGCCAGGTAACGATAACCGTAGCTGCCGTTCAGGAAGCAGGTCTCATAGCCGTCGTCGTACTGGATGCGGAAGTCGTCCGGGTTGATGGACGCCTCGTAGAACGACTCATTATAGCGGTAGCGGGCCGTCGGGATACCGAGGTTGACGCCCACGTAGAAGCGGTCGGAGAAATTGAATCCCATGTTCATGATCAAGTCGTTCTTGCTGCCGTACTTGGTCAGATAGGAAGTCTGGGAGAGCCCGCCGGGCACATAGTGGAAGTCTCCGTCGGCGGAGATGGTCTCCGTGACGCCGACGAACTCACCGTCAACGCCGTAGGAACCGAACATGCCGCCCTGATAGGCCGCCAGGAGGTCCCAGGGGAGGTCGCTGTTGTTGAAGGAGCTGTATTCCTTCAGCACGTTCTCGTTGTATCCCCGCGCGGCGTCCGCGAACTCCGCGATCTTGGACGTACGGCTGTTGGAGCCGAAGCCCTCGCTCAGGAAGTGATAATTGTTGGTCTGGTTCACGACGAAGCCGAACGAGAAGGTCTTGAGACCATAGCGCTGGCCCGTCTCGAAGTTCACGGTGACACCGACGTTCGGAAGGTTCATCCGCCCGTGGGTCAGGCGGTTCGACAGGCCGTAGCCTTTCTCGCCTTCGGGGGAATACGCCGACGTGACGGCGGACACGGTCACGCCCGGGGTGATCACGAACTGGCTGTAGGGAGCCACGGCGGAGCCGGCCGGGTTGATACCGATGGAGCCGACGTCTCCGCCCAGGGCGGTCATCGCGTTGCCCAGCGCCATGCTGCGGGCGGTGCCGTAATACTGGTTCTGGCTGAAGGTAATGGCATCATAGACGCTCTGAGCGCCGGACGTCATCGTCATGGCCAGGAAAGCCGCTGCAAAAATTATCTTTTTCATTGTCTTCGTCTTTTTCGGGTTAAACATACGTTGGGTTCAGGTTTATGTTACCCCGTCATCCGCCGGCTTGACCTTTAGTCATTCCGGACTTGATCCGGAACCTCAACGCCGTCCGCCGCTGCGGCCACCGCCACCGCCGCCACTGTGCGAGGAGCTGCCGCTGCTGTGGCTGCCACCGCCGCCACCGCCGGAATAACCGCCACCGGAATAGCTGCGGCCCGCGCTCGAAGAGCTGCTGCCGGAGGAATAGCTCCGGGTGGAGTTGGAAGAGCTGCTGTTGCTGCCGGAAGAGTAGCTCCGCGTGGCGCTGCTGCCCGAAGAGCTGTTGGAATTCTTGTTGGTGTAGCTGCGGGAAGGGTTGTAGCCCTGCTCGCGGGTACGGACCGTCGAGGAAGAAGAGCTGCCGCTCGAGCCGGATACGGAACGCGTCGCGGGACGGGCGTTGCTGCCGCCGCGCACGACGCTGCCGCTCGAACCGGGCGAGCCGTAGCGGTAGTTCGTACCGCTGCCGGGACGCCGCTCGCGGCTGCCGCCCGTGGTCGTGGTGCTGCGCGGCGTATAGACCAGGCTGTTGCCGCGGTAGGTGCTGCCGCCCCAGTAGCCGCCGGGATAGTACGGTTGGTCGTACCAGCCGTAACGGTGTCCGTACCAGCCGTAGCCGTACCAGGAATTGTAGTACCAGGGATCGTACGGGCCGTAATACCAGGGGTCATACAGGCCGGAATACCAGCCGCCGTAGTACCAGGGGTCATACCAGCCGCCATAGTAACGGCTCCAATAGTAAGAACTGAATCCCAATCCAAAACCGCCCCAGTACCAGGGGGAATGGTAGTAGATGTGGTTGTAACGATTGTACCAGGCGTAGTCCCAGGGATCGTCCAGGATGACCACCAGCGTGTCTCGGCCCTGCTTGCGGGCGATGTTGGCGGCCGCCATATTTTCGAAATCTTCTTCGCTGTACAGGCGGACGACCACGGGTTCCTCGCCGGGCTTGGTATAAATGCTGTCCGGGAACCGCTGCTGTGAATACTGAGCAGTGGTGCCACAGGATGCCAGGACCAGAAGGACAGGCAGTAAAAGTGTCATGCTCCGTTTCATATTTTCGCCTC
Organism: Bacteroidales bacterium; assembly: GCA_017535125.1. The sequence continues at coordinate 8,949 of JAFXUS010000005.1, forward strand.
CTATCTAATAAAAGTTATTATCTTTGCGGTTGCAATTATGATGCCGTAAGGCTTCATTTTTATAATAGATGCAAATTTCTTAAAAAAACGCAGAATTTCAACAAGCATATGGCAAAAGAGGTTACCAAACGATCCGAGAACTATTCGCAGTGGTATAACGACCTGGCCCTGAAGGCCGATCTCGCCGAGCAGTCCGCCGTCCGCGGCTGCATGGTCATCAAGCCCTACGGCTACGCCATCTGGGAGAAGATGCAGGCCACCCTGGACGGGATGTTCAAGCGTACGGGCGTGCAGAACGCCTATTTCCCGCTCTTCATCCCGAAGTCCTTCTTCAGCCGTGAGGCGGAGCACGTGGCGGGATTCGCCAAGGAATGCGCCGTGGTCACGCACCACCGCCTGATGAACGACCCGGACGGCGGCGGTGTCGTCGTGGATCCCGAGGCGAAGCTCGAAGAGGAACTGATCGTCCGCCCGACCTCCGAGACCATCATCTGCGACAGCTACGCGAAGTGGGTCAAGAGCTGGCGCGACCTGCCGATCCTGATCAACCAATGGGC
>JAFXUS010000028.1 GCA_017535125.1 Bacteroidales bacterium
AAGGATGCTCCAACGTCGGGAAGGAAGACGAGTTCGTGCCTCGTATGACGGACCTTGTGAATCAGTGGAGGAAAGACTGGGGGGATACGGATTCATCCATGCCTTTCTACATGGTGGAGATCGCCCCGTATCTCTATTCCCGTGACAATGGGGACAGCGGCGCCCGGCTCCGCAAGGCGCAGCACGATGCCGCCAAGGCTATTCCCAATTCAGCGATTGTCTGCACCAACGACCTGGTGGCCTCTTACGAGGCGGACAACATCCATCCCTGCCGCAAGGAACCGATCGGCAACCGCCTGGCCTATATCGCCCTGAACAGGGATTATGGCTTCAAGCAGGTGGCGTGCGAATCGCCCGAGGCCGTGGCATTGTTCAAACGCCAGCCTCAGACCAATGAAATCAATGTCCGGCTTGCAAACTGCCCGCACGGAATCGACCGGGTCAATGAAATCGAAGGGCTCGAGGTCTTCGGCGCCGACGGCGTGTGGCATCCGGTATCCCGCATCCGCTTCAATGCTGGCGCGATCAGCATTGCCTTGGACGAAGTCCAGGAGCCCAAGGCCGTGCGCTATGGCTGGGCGGACTTCCGTCCGGGCAACATCCACAGCGTCGAGGGCCTTCCGCTCGTTCCTTTCTGCCTGACCCTGGAATAAAGCGGACGGAGGTATCTATTCTACCGTGACTGATTTCGCCAGGTTGCGGGGCTGGTCCACGTCGCGGCCCTTGGCGATGGCGATGTGGTAGGCCAGCAGCTGGAGCGGGATGATGGACAGGATGGGTTCGAAACACTCCTCCGTGTCCGGAATCTCGAAATACCAGTCGGAAAGGGCCTTGACGTCCGTATCCCCTTCCGTGATGACGCTGATGATCCTGCCCTTGCGGGCTTTGACTTCCTGGATATTGCTCAAGATTTTCTCGTAGTTGCCACGACGGGGTGCAATCACGACGACCGGCATTTCCTCATCGATCAGGGCGATCGGGCCATGTTTCATTTCCGCTGCGGGATAGCCTTCCGCATGGATGTAGGAGATTTCCTTCAGTTTCAGCGCGCCTTCCAGGGCCACGGGATAATTGTAGCCGCGTCCCAGGTAGAGGAAGTTGTGCGAATAGGTGAAAACCTTCGCCAGGTCGGCGATCTGCGCGTCATGTTCCAAGATCTTGGCAATCTTGTCGGGAATGTCCTGCAGTTCTTGGACAAGGGCGGCCTGGCGTTCGCCGGAGACGGTGCCGAGCTGTTCGGCCAGGCTCAGCGCAAGCAGGAAGAGCGTCGTCACCTGGGCGGTAAATGCCTTCGTGGAAGCGACGCCGATTTCCGGGCCGATGTGCGTATAGCAGCCGGTATCCGTCGCGCGGGCAATCGAGGAACCGACCACATTGCAGATGCCGAACAGGAATGCTCCCGCCTCCCGGGCCAGGTTTACGGCGGCCAATGTGTCGGCCGTCTCGCCGGACTGGGAAATGGCGATGACGACATCCGACGGGAAAATGACCGGGCGGCGATAGCGGAATTCGGAGGCGTATTCGACTTCGACCGGCTTGCGCGTCAAATCTTCGATCAGGTATTTCCCAATCAGGCCGGCATGCCAGGAGGTGCCGCAGGCGCAGATGACGATGCGTTTCGCGTTCAGAAGCCGTTCGCGGTTGTCGATGACACCGGAAAGCTTGACCTCGCCGAGTTCCGGGTGCAGGCGGCCCTGCATGGAGGCACGCAGGGTGCGCGGCTGCTCGAAAATCTCCTTCAGCATGAAGTGCGGGAAACCGCCTTTTTCGATCTCGCTCAGGCTCATCTCCAACTCCCGCACCTGGGGTGCCTGTTCGACGCTCTTGAGGTCCGTGATGCGAAGTTCCTGACCGCGCTGGATGTAGGCGATCTGTTCCTCGCCCAGATAGACCACCTTGTTCGTGTACTCGATGATCGGGGACGCGTCCGATCCCACGAAATACTCGTCCTCCCCTACGCCGATCAGCAACGGGCTTCCCTTGCGGGCGGCGATGATCTTGTCCGGCTCCCGCTTGTCCATGATGACCAGCGCATAGGCGCCCACGACGTGGTTCAACGCCAGCGGTACCGCTTCGTCGAAAGAAACGCCCAAGGAATCCATCATATATTGGATCAGCTGGATGACAACCTCCGTATCCGTCTGGCTCCGGAAATGGTATCCTTTCCGGGTAAGCTCGGTTTTCAACGCCTGGTAATTCTCGATGATACCATTGTGGATCAGCGCAAGTTGGTGGTTCTCGGAATAATGAGGATGCGAGTTCACATCACTCGGTTCGCCGTGCGTGGCCCAGCGGGTGTGGGCGATGCCCACGGTACCGGAAACATCCTTGCCTTCAGCCGCTCTCTCCAGGTCCTTGACCTTCCCTTTGGTCTTGTAGACGACCAAATCGCCATTGTCGTTCACCAGCGCCACGCCGGCGCTGTCATACCCCCGGTATTCGAGCCGGGTCAGGCCCTTGACCAGGATCGGATAGGCCTGACGCCCTCCGACATATCCCACGATTCCACACATAATGAATAAGATACACTATTTTGAGGCACAAAGATAGCAAAAAGATTTATCCTCGATAGGCTTGTTCGTGAACGCCGGCCACGGCCCTGCCGCTGGGGTCGTTCATATCCTTGAACGCCGCATCCCATTCGAGGGCTATTGCCGTGGAACAGGCTACACTGGCCTCGCTGGGGACGGCACGGGCGGCACTCTCGCTCGGGAACAGTTCCGCGAATATCGAACGGTAGTAATACTCCTCCTTGCACTGCGGCGGATGGACAGGGAAACGCTCCGCAGCGTGCGCCATCTGCTCGTCGGAGACCGCCTCGGAGGTGATCCGTTTCAGCGTGTCGATCCAGGAATAGCCCACA
>JAFXUS010000029.1 GCA_017535125.1 Bacteroidales bacterium
GCGAATATCGAACGGTAGTAATACTCCTCCTTGCACTGCGGCGGATGGACAGGGAAACGCTCCGCAGCGTGCGCCATCTGCTCGTCGGAGACCGCCTCGGAGGTGATCCGTTTCAGCGTGTCGATCCAGGAATAGCCCACACCGTCACTGAACTGCTCTTTCTGCCGCCAGACAATCTCCTCCGGCAGCATATCGGCAAAGGCCTCGCGGACGAGCCGTTTTTCGATCGTTTTGCCAGGGCACATCTTCGCCTCGGGGTTCAGTCGCATCGCAACATCCAGGAACTCTTTGTCCAGGAAAGGGACACGCCCTTCCACGCCCCATGCAGCCAGGCTTTTATTGGCCCGCAGACAGTCGTAGAGGTGGAGCTTCGAGAGCTTGCGGACCGTCTCTTCGTGGAATGCGCGCGCATCCGGCGCCTTGTGGAAATACAGATATCCCCCGAAAATCTCGTCCGCTCCCTCCCCCGACAGGACCATCTTGATGCCCATCGACTTGATGACCCGGGCGAGCAAGTACATCGGCGTAGAAGCGCGGACCGTCGTGACATCATAGGTCTCCGTGTAGTAAATCACGTCGCGGAGGGCATCCAGCCCCTCCTGGATGGTGTAGTTGATCTCGTGATGGACCGTGCCTATGTGCTCGGCCACCAGCCTCGCTTTCGCCAAATCCGGCGCACCTTTCAGGCCGACAGCAAAGGAATGCAAGCGCGGCCACCAGGCGCGCGTACGGGAATCATCCTCGATACGCATCGCGCTGTAGGTTTCTGCAATGGCCGAAATGACGGAGGAATCCAACCCGCCGGAAAGCAGTACCCCGTAGGGCACGTCCGACATCAGCTGGCGTTTCACGGCGTCCATCAGCGCCTCCCGTAATTCCAGGACGGAGGCGGGGCCATCCTTGACGGCGTCGTACTCCATCCAGTCGCGTGTGTACCAGCGCTTCATGCCGGGAGATTCCCGTTCGAGACGGGAATGACGGTCACTCCAATACATATGTCCGGGCAGAAAAGGTTCATAGCGCTCGCACTGCCCTTCGAGCGCCTTCAACTCGCTGGCGACATACACCTTGCCGTCAGCATCGTCAAACCCGATATACAGCGGAATCACGCCAATGGGATCCCGGGCAATCAGGAAGGCATCCTTCTCCGCATCATAGAGCGCGAAGGCGAAGATGCCGCTGAGTTCTTCCAGGAAATCCGGTCCCTTGTCACGATACAATGCCAGGATGACTTCGCAGTCGCTGCCCGTCTGGAAGTCGTACTTCCCGGCATAGAGGCGGCGGATCTCCTGATGGTTGTAAATCTCGCCATTCACCGCCAGCACCTGCTTCCCGTCCGGGGAGACTAGCGGCTGTCCCCCCGATTCCGGATCCACGATGCTCAGGCGTTCATGGGCCAGTATCGCGCTTCCGCCGCACCAGATACCGCTCCAGTCCGGACCGCGATGACGAATCCTGCGGCTCATTTCCAGAGCCTTCCGGCGCAGGGCGTCAGACTGCTCCCGGACATTGAATATTCCGACTATTCCACACATAACCTTCTCCTTTTATGCGTTGTAGCAGCTTTCGCCGTGTTCGTAAATGTCCAGGCCTTCTTCCTCGACCCGTTTGCCTACCCGAAGGCCGTGGAACTTCTTGATCCCGAAGAAGAGCAGGAAGCCGGTCGCAGCCGCCCAAAGGTCGATGGCCAGGATACCCAGGCACTGTACGCCGAAAAAGTGCCAGCCGCCCCCGTAGAAGAGGCCCCCGTCCGTCGCCAGCAGGCCCGTCAGGAGCGTGCCGAGGATACCGCAGACACCATGGACGCTGGAAGCGCCAACCGGGTCGTCGATATGCAACTTGCGGTCGATGAATTCGATAGCGAAGACCAGCACGGTGCCGCAGATCAGGCCGATGATGACCGCGCCGAGCGGGGAGACGAGATCGCAGCCTGCCGTAATGCCGACCAGACCGGCCAGGATACCGTTCAGGGTCAACGAGAGCGACGGTTTGCCATATTTCCACCAAGTGATGAACATCGTCGCCACTCCCCCGGCCGCAGCCGCAAGGTTGGTGGTCAGGAAAACGTGGGAAATCGCCGTGCGGTTCACCGCGCCGGAGGCCGCCAGTTGCGAACCCGGGTTGAAGCCGAACCAGCCCATCCAGAGGATGAACACGCCCAGCGCGGCCATCGTCAGGTTGTGGCCGGGAATGGCCCGGCTCTTGCCGTCGGCGGTATACTTGCCAATCCGCGGACCGAGCGCAATCGCACCGATCAGCGCCAGCACGCCGCCCACGCTGTGGACAATGGCCGAACCGGCGAAATCATGGAAGCCGAGGTCCGCGAGCCAGCCGCCTCCCCAGGTCCAGTGACCTTCGATCGGATAAACCAACAGCGAGATGACCGCACTGTAGACCAGATACATCGAGAACTTCGTCCGCTCGGCCATTGCGCCGCTCACAATCGTGGCCGAGGTGGCACAGAAGACCGTTTGAAAAATCAGGAAGCCCTCCACGGGCAGGTCACTCTTGTAGAAAGACAGGTCGCCCCAGTTGGGCAGGCCGATGAAACCGGCGCCGTCGCCGCCGAACATGAAGCCGAAGCCGACGAACCAGAAAAGCAGGGAGCCGAACATGAAGTCCACAAAGTTCTTCATCAGGATGTTCGCCGTGTTCTTGCTGCGGGTGAAGCCCGCTTCGCACAGCGCAAAGCCCGGTTGCATAAAGAAAACCAGCATCGCGGCCAGCAGCATCCAGACCGTATCGAGGGAAATGGCTATGTCGTTCATTTTATATACGTTTTAGAGGTTCTACTTTTTGTCCCGGAGCACCGTGTCGCCGTGCTCACCCGTGCGGATGGACCAGGTGTCGATGACGTCGCTGATGAAGATGCGGCCGTCCCCGATCTCTCCGGTCGAGGCCGTCTTGAGGATGACCTCGACGGTCGGATCGACAAACTGGTCGCGGCAGACGATGGTCAGGGCCACACGTTCGATCACGTCCGTGGAATACTGGACGCCGCGATAGATTCGTTCCTGGCGACTCTGGCCGATGCCATGCACGTTGTGGTACTCGAACCAGTTGATGTCTGCTGCGAGCAAGGCCTCCTTGACCTCCTCGAACTTCGTCTTGCGGACGATGGCTTCAATCTTTTTCATACACTACTATTTTAGGTCGGTTTGTGTCCACAAGGGTATAAGACCCCCTTGACAAGCGAAATGAATAATTTCGCAAGTTGTTGATAATTAATATTTTACAAAAGCGTTATCTCCTAGAGCTGCAATTGGAATCCCAATACGTTCTCGATATAGTTCACGAAGGCTCCGTTACAGAGACGGACGCCGCCGGGCGTGGGATACTCCCCGGTGAAATACCAGTCGCCGGGGTGGTCGGGACAGGCGCGGTGCAATCCCTCAACGCTCTGGAAAACCAGTTCGACGGGCGTCTGCATCCCCTCCGGCCGCAGCATCTCCACAATCTTCCTGTCGATCTGCTCCGTCGTGAACGGCGCATAAATCTTCTGCACATGGTTCGCGGACGCGGGATCCTCCTTGCAGGCGCGGTATACATCGGCCATCAGCTGCTGCATCCCATGATCCCGGATCAAGGCGACGGCCGCCCGGAAGGCGCAGAGCTCCTCCAGATGCGACATGTCGATGCCGTAGTAGTCCGGATAACGGATCTGGGGAGAACTGGACACCATCACAATCTTCTTGGGATGCAGACGGTCCAGGATCTTGA
>JAFXUS010000030.1 GCA_017535125.1 Bacteroidales bacterium
CAAGGTGCTCTACAAGAAGATCCTCGGTGCCACGCAGCAGGTTCCCCTCCAGTTCACCCTCGTCTGGGGCCTCCAGGACCTGTTCGGCGTGAAGGGCCTCCGCTTCTCCGGCTTCGCCGATTTCTGGTGGGAGGACCACACCCTCTTCACGGATCACAAAGGCGACATCCTGCCTGAGGTCTCCCGCGTCGTGTTCATCTCCGAGCCGCAGCTCTGGTACAACATCGGCCAGCATTTCGGCTGTGACAACCTCAACATCGGCGGCGAGCTTGAGCTCTCCTACGATTTCGCTACCGCCAAGGGTTTCTGGGCCCGTCCCTGCCTCGGTGTCAAGTGGGTTTTCTAGCAGCGTCTTCGTATGTCCAATTTCCTGAACAAGGCCTTCGGCCTGGATCCGGCCCAGCATAAGGTCCGGACCGAGATCGTCGCGGGTATTACCACGTTCCTGACGATGGCCTATATCCTGGCCGTCAATCCCAGCATCTTCGGCGCCCTCGACATGCCCGGCGGTTCCGTGTTCACGGCCACCGCGCTGGCGGCCATCATCGGTACGCTGGTCATGGCTTTCTACGCCAAGAAGCCGTTCGCCCTTGCCCCCGGCATGGGCCTGAACGCCTTCTTCGTCTATACCGTCTGCCTCACGATGGGCTACTCCTGGCAGTTCGCCCTGACGGCGGTCCTCCTGGAGGGTATCGTGTTCATCATCCTGACGCTCACCAAGGTGCGCACCTGGCTGCTGAACGCCATCCCCGGCACGCTCAAGAAAGCCATCGGCGCCGGTATAGGCCTCTTCATCGCCTTCATCGGCCTGCAGAACTCCGGCATCATCGTGAACTCCGATTCCACCCTCGTGACCCTCGGCAAGATCACCCAGGGCACGGCCCTCGTGGCGATGCTCGGCATCTTTATTACGGCCGGCCTGGTGATGCTCAAGGTCCGCGGCGGCATCCTCATCGGCATCCTCATCACCACGCTCATCGGCCTGGTGATCAAGGATCCCGCGACGGGTTTGGCGGTGACGCAGCTCTCCCACAACGACGCCGGTGCGCTGCAGCTGGTATCCATGCCGCACAGCGTCTCTCCGATCTTCTGCAAGTTCGAATTCTCCCATATCCTGAGCTGGGACATGCTGGTGGTCGTGTTCACCTTCCTCTTCGTCGATATGTTCGACACGATGGGAACCATCATCGGTGTGCACCAGGGTGCCGGTCTGGTCGAGCGTGACGAGGTCGAGGGCATGGAGCAGATGTTCATGGCCGACTCCATCGCCACCGTGGCGGGCGCCTGCCTGGGCACCTCCACCACCACGACCTACGTCGAGAGCGCTGCGGGTGTCGGCGAGGGTGGCCGTACGGGCCTCACCGCCTTCTCCACGGCCATCTGCTTCGCGCTGGCGCTGTTCTTCTCCCCGATTTTCCTCTCCATCCCGAGCGCGGCCACCGCGCCTGCGCTGTTCATCGTCGGCGTCATGATGATGCCGTCCGTCAAGCGCATCCACTGGGAGGATTATTGCAAGAGCATCCCGGCGTTCATGACCATCATCATGATGCCGGTGGCCTACAGCATTTCCGACGGTATCCTGATCGGCGTGATTTCCTATGTGGCCACGCACGCCATCTCCGGCCGCTTCAAGGAAATCTCGATCCCGATGTGGGTCCTGGCCGTCCTCTTTATCCTGAGGTACATCTTCATCTAGGCTCTTCGGGATATCCTGACAGGATGGTCTCAAAAACGGCCCTAACTGAGTCAACCCCCAGCGTTTTTGCCGGGGGTTGACTCGTTTTTGGCCCTTTTCGGTAGCAGCTACCGGTTTTTCAGCCAGTCGGCCATGGCGCGGATGGCGCGGCCGCGGTGGCTGACGGCGTTCTTCTCCTCTTCGGAGACTTCTGCCAGCGTGCGGCCGGGGTAGGCGTCGGGCAGGAAGACGGGGTCGTAGCCGAAGCCGCCGTTGCCGCGCCGCGCCGTCGCGATGCTGCCTTCGCAAGTGCCCTCGAAGAAATGGGGCTCCCCGTCGGCGAGAATCAGCGTCACCACCGTCCGGAACCGCGCCCGGCGGGACACTCCTTCATCCCAGTAGTCATTCCGGGCGTCTTTGTAGTCATTCCGGGCTTGTCTCGGAATCTCTAACAACTGCAATTCCTTCAGCAATTTCGCCATGTTCGCATCGTGGTCATGCCCCGGTCCGGCATAGCGTGCCGAATAGATCCCCGGCGCGCCGCCCAGGGCGTCCACTTCCAGGCCCGTGTCGTCGGCGAAGCAGGGCAGGCCCGTTCGCTCGAAGAGATAGCGCGCCTTCTGCAGGGAGTTCTCCTGCAGGGTGCTCCCCGTCTCGGGAATGTCTTCGGTGATGCCCAGCGAAGCGGGCGAAACGATTTCGTATTCAGGGCCGAGTACCTCCGCGGCCTCGCGGAGCTTGCCGGCGTTGCCGGTGGCGAAAATGATCTTCATAACAGGGGCAAAGGTACGATATTAATGCTTATATTTGTCCAACTATGCTGAAAGAAACGGAAATCAACCAGATCGTCGGACAGCTGTTCGACCAGATTGAATTCACCCGCGAGCCCGCGGGCCTCTACGAGCCGCTGCGCTATATGATCGAGATCGGCGGCAAGCGCATCCGCCCGCGCCTGTGCCTGACCGCATTCTCCCTTTTCTCGGACCGCATTGACGAAGGTGTCCTCCAGCCGGCTGCGGCCCTGGAGGTGTTCCACTCCTTCACCCTGATGCACGACGACATCATGGACCGCTCGCCCCTGCGCCGCGGCGTGCCGACCGTGTGGAAGAAATGGAACGAGGACACCGCCATCCTCTCCGGCGACGTGATGCTGATCGACGCTTATCAGCGTATCGCCAAGGCGCCGGTGGCGGTCCTGGACCGCGCGATGGCGCTCTTCTCCCGCACGGCCGCCCAGGTCTGCGACGGACAGCAGTACGACATGGACTTCGAGTCGCTGCAGGAGGTCCCGATGGAGGATTACAACAAGATGATCGGCCTCAAGACCGCCGTCCTGCTGGCCTGCTCGGCCGAAATGGGCGCCCTGATCGGCGGCGCGTCCGCGGAGGAATGCGAGGCGCTCTACAACTACGGCTACGAACTCGGCATGGCCTTCCAGGTGGCCGACGACTACCTCGACGCCTTCGGCGACGAGAAGGTCTTCGGCAAGCCCATCGGCGGCGACATCGTCAACGGCAAGAAGAGCTGGCTGACGGTGCGCACGCTGGAGAAGACGGCCGACAAGGCCGCTTTCCTGACGGCGTTCGCCCTCCCGGCGGACACGCCGGAGCAGAAGGCCGCCAAGATTGCCGCCGTCAAGGACATCTACCTGCAGTGCGGCGTGGACCGCGACGCCAAGGAGGAAATCGTCCGTTTCACGGACCGTGCGCTGGACGCCGTGGCCGGGCTCGGCTTCGGCACGCTCAAGCTGGAGGTGCTGCGCCGTTTCGCGGAGCGGCTGGTCGGACGCGTCAAATAGGAATATGGAAGGAATCGCGACGGTCGTCAAGAATGCCGGCAGCCACTACCTGCTGAGTGCGTTGCCCGCCTGGGAGCTGTTCCCGGCGGTGCTGCGCGGCAAGGTGCGGCTGGAGCGGAGCGGGGCCACGAACCCCGTGGCCGTGGGCGACCGCGTGCGCTATGAGATGGACGGCCCGGCCGACGAGGAGCATCCCGCCGTCATCACGGAGATCCTTCCCCGCGACAACTACATCATCCGCCGCTCCACCAACCTCTCCCGGCAGTCCCACGTGATCGCGGCCAACCTCGACCAGGCCGTGATCGTCGTCAGCCTGCTGTTCCCGGAGATCAAGCTGCCCTTCCTGGACCGCATCCTCGTGACCTGCGAAGTTTACAAGGTCCCCGTGCTGATCGTCCTCAACAAGGTGGACCTCTACCGGGAGGAGCTCCCGGACATGGTGGCTGCTTTCCGACGCATCTACGAAGGCGCCGGCTACGCCGTTCTGGAGACTTCCGCCCGCACGGGCGAAGGCGTGGACGCCCTGCGCGAGCGCTGCCGTGACCGGATCAACCTCTTCTCCGGTGAGTCCGGCGCGGGCAAGTCCAGCCTCATCAAGGCGCTGGATCCGGCCCTCAACCCCAAGGTCGGCAAAATCTCCGAGGCGCACCTGCAGGGGAAGCATACGACCTCCCTCTACGAGATGTACCGCCTCGGCTCCGGCGGCTTCGTGATTGACACGCCGGGCCTGCGCGGCTTCGGCCTCGTGGACCTGGAGAAGGAGGAAATCTCCAAATATTTCCCGGAGATGCTCCGGGAAATGGACGACTGCCGCTTCGTGCCGTGCACGCACACACACGAGCCGGATTGCGCCGTCAAGGCGGCCGTCGATGCCGGCCGGATCAGCGCCGAGCGCTACAATTCCTACCTCGGCATGCTCGAGGAGGACCAGAAATTCCGATGAACAAGGCCCTTAACCGCGAAATCCTGCGGCTGTCGGTGCCCAGCATCCTGGCCGGGATCACCGTGCCGCTGGTGGGCATGGTGGATACCGCCGTGGCGGGCCATCTGGGCGGTGACACGGCCGCGCAGATCGGGGCGATTTCCATCGGCTCGATGGTCCTCACGCTGCTGTACTGGACCTTCGGTTTCCTGCGCACCGGGACCGGCGGCCTGACGGCCCAGGCCTTCGGGCGCGAGGACCCGGCGGAGGCCGGACGCATCTTCCTGCGCGGCACGGGCCTCGCACTGCTGGCCGCCCTGGCCGCCATCGCCTTCCAGTGGCCCTTCTTCAAAGGCGTGATGCTGCTGACCGACGCCACGCCGGAGGTCAAGACGCTCGCGGAGCGCTATTTCTTCATCCGCATCTGGGCGGCGCCCGCGACGATGAGCCTGATGACCTTGCGGGGCTGGCTGGTCGGCATGCAGAATTCCGTGGATTCCATGTGGCTGGACCTCATCATCAACGCCGTCAACATCGGCGCCAGCATCCTGCTCGCCTTCGGCGTCGGCTCCTGGACCGGTCTGGGCTTCATCGGCATTCCGCTGGGCACCGTTGTGGCCCAGTACTGCGGCCTGGCTTTCGGCCTGTGGGTCATCACGCACAAATACGGGCAGCGCGTCTTCTCCCGGCTGTCGCGCCGCGACGTGGCCGGGCTGCTGCTGCACGACGGCAGCCTGCCGGCATTCTTCCGGATGAATCTGGATCTGCTCGGCCGCTCGTTTTTCTTCATTTTGATTTACATCGGCTTCACGATGATCTCCGCCGGCTACGGCGACCTGATGCTAGCCGCCGGTTCCATCATTATGCAACTGCTGATGTTCTTCAGCTATTTCACCGACGGTTTCGCCTATGCGGGCGAGGCGCTCTCGGGCCGCTTCATCGGCGCGCGCGACGGCGCCATGCTGCGGCAGAGCGTGCGGCAGGTCTTCCTCTGGAGCGCCGGTATCGGGGTGCTGTTCATCGGCCTCTATGCAGCCGCCGGCCTGCCCGCCGTGCAGCTGCTGACCTCTGACGAGGCCGTCGTCGCGGCCGCCCGGCAGTTCCTGCCCTGGCTGCTGCTGATGCCGCTGCTCGGCTGCGCCGCCTTCACCTGGGACGGCATCTTCATGGGCGCCACCGCCACCCGTGCCTTCCGTGACTCGATGGCCCTGGCCGCTGTGGCCTTCTACGCCGTCTGGTATGTCGGCAAATGGCTGCTGCAACCCGAAGGCGCAACAGCCATTCACCTGCTGTTCGGCGCGTATTTCGCGCACCTGCTCCTGCGGACCGTCTGGCTGACGTTCCGTTATCGGAAAGACGTCCTGGAGCGGTAGGATACCGGTAAAGGGTGAGCTATTCCGCGTCCTGGGCGAAGGGGTCGAAGACCTCGTAGGTCTCGTCCACGGCGATGCCGTCGAACATCACTTTGCCGTCCTGGACGAAGGCGGAGAGGATGTTGCGGAAGATGTATCCGGCATCATTAGCTTCGTAGTAGTAGCGGCCGTCTTTCTTCTCAATGTTGAGGACGGCGTTCTCGTCGCTGAAGCCGTCGTTGCTCATCGAGCGGAAGTCCCAGTTGGCATAGCCCTCTCCGTCATACTCGTAGTCGTCGCGCAGCTGCTGGAGCATACGCTCAGTGCAATGCTCCTCCAGGAAGTCATTGTCGGTGTACAGGGAATTGTTGTACATCTCCGTGATGAAGTCCATGATGAGCTTGTCATCCTTCGCGGAGTTCTTGTGGGCCGGGACGCGGTCGTATTCCGTCAGGTCGAGGATGTTCCACTCGCCGGGGGTCAGTTCCTTGCTCTCCGGCAGGGCCTTCGTGTATGCGCGGGCTTCATCCGCGTTGATTTCCTTCTCATTGAGGGATGCGCCATCGATGTCGTCATAGACCTGAAGCTGGTTGAATCGCTCCACGACGCGGCTGTCCTTCACGGTGACGATCTCTGTGTAATACGAAGGTCCGCCGGCAGGGCCGCCTTTGCAGAAAAAGCCTTTTCCGTCCTTCTGCTCGAGGGTATAGGCTCCGAAGCGGTCCGTCTCGACGCCGATCAGGCTGACCTTTCCGTCGGCCAGGGAGAACATGGCGCCGTACTCTTCGGCCTTGTCGCGCATCCAGACCTCGTCGAGTCCGTCGCCGTCCAGGTCCACGTACTGCCACTTGCAGAGGGGCTGCCAGCCGTGGTCATCATCGGCATTCTCATACAATTCCTGCATTTCAGCAAACTGCTCCGCCGTCGGGGTGGCGGAATCCTGGACCGCCTGGGCGGCCTTGTTCGTGTTGCCGCCGCAGGCAGTCATGGCCAGCAAGGCGACGTAGATGAATACTTTTTTCATATCTGATACTATCGTTGTTCTTGAAGATTATTTCCGTCGCCGGTTGGCTTCTTTCAGGAAGGCGTCGAGCTCCTTGTTCTTCCTGGTATCCTCCTCAAAGGCGCGGCCTACGATTTCGTCCGCGAAGGCCTCTGCGCTCTCGACTCCGACGTAGAAGTCTTCGTCGAGGTCCGTACGGACGGTCCCGCCGCCGGTGTTGCCGGCGGAGATGCCCTGCGTCTTGTCGTCCCGCCAGAAGAAGGGCGGTTCGCCCTCCTGGAAGCAGAGCGACAGTTCCGAGCTTTCGTGATATTCCCTGTTGATGTAAACGGCCAGGAAGATGTTCTTGTGGATGAAACGCAGGCCGAGCCTGCTCGCCAGTTTCTCGGCCGGCGAGTTGAAGCGGCCCCGCAGGACCACGTTGTTCTTCTTCAGCAGCGCTTCCAGCTCGGGGGTGCACTCGATCTTCTTGAGATCCGCCTCGACGATCAGGTCCTGCAGGTTGGGGAATGATTCGATGAAACCGGGCTTGACGCTGGAGATTCCATCAGTAATCACCAGCGTATAATATTCCTCCGGCTTGAGGCCGCTGGACGTGATATCCTCGACACAGACGCTTACCGGCCGCTTGCAATCCCAGTGCTTCCTGACGAAGATGTTATGCCCGTACAGGGTATAGGGTCCCGGATTGTACTCGTCCAAAAAAACGTCGTCGTTGTGTCTGGAATAATAGACCGCCATCTTAATTACTGGTTGTCATATTCAAAATAATCCCTGCGGAGCGTGATGGTCTCGTCGAATTCCTGCGTCCAGATGCCGCACATCACGCAGCGGCCCGTCAGGTCTTCCCCTTTCGGGGTCAGGGTCAGTTCGAGATAGGCGTTTTCGTCCACGTCTTTGCGGATCCGGAGCGTTTCTCCGTCAAAACTGTAGTCAGGGTTTTTGTAGTCCTGGTCCCGGTAGGTGTAGAGGTCTTTCACCTTGAGGTTCCCCTCGTCGTCGGTATCCAGCACCAGAATCAGTTCGGGAATGTTCGGCCCGACCCAGCGCCATTCTCCCTTCAGGGACTCCGGGTCGACGGGTTTGCCTGCGCAGGCAGTCAGTGCCACGAACGTGGCAATCATAGCAAAGAGTTTCATGTTGTGTTATTCGTTTAGCACCAGCTCCACCGGGCAGTGGTCGGAGCCGAAGATTTCGTTGTGGATGTCAGTCCCGGCCACGCGCGGGGCGAGGCCTTCGGAGACGAGGAAATAGTCGATGCGCCAGCCCACGTTCCGCTCGCGGGCGGCCATGCGGTAGGACCACCAGGAGTATTTGGCTTCGCCCGGATGGGCGTCGCGCCAGGTGTCGCGGAAGCCGGCCGCGAGCAGCTCGCTCATCTTGGCCCGCTCCTCGTCGGAGAAACCTGCGTTGAAATGGTTCGTGGCGGGGTTCTTGAGGTCGATCTCCTCGTGCGCGACGTTCATGTCGCCGCAGATGACCACGCCCTTTTTCGCGGCCAGGCCGCTCACGTAGGCGCGGAACGCGTCCTCCCACTGCATGCGGTAGTCCAGGCGGCGCAGGCCGTCCTGGGAGTTGGGCGTATAGACGCAGACCAGGAAGAAGTCCGGCATCTCGAGCGTAACGACGCGGCCTTCATGGTCATGCTCGTCCACCCCGATGCCGTAGTTCACGGAGAGCGGCGTATGGCGCGTGTAGATGGCCGTACCGGAGTAGCCTTTCTTGTCGGCGTAGTTCCAGTAGGACTGGTAGCCGAGGAATTCGAGGTCCAGCTGCCCGGCGGAGAGCTTGGTCTCCTGGAGGCAGAAGAAGTCGGCGTCGAGCGCCTCGAAAATGTCCGCAAAGCCCTTGCCCGCCACGGCCCGCAGGCCGTTGACATTCCAACTAATGAATTTCATAAAGCGAATATACGCAGAAAATTCGTATCTTCGCCAAGTTATACTGAATTGAATATGCGCGAATTCTTCATCACCAATACACTGACCCGCAGCAAGGAACTCTTCAAGCCGGTGCACCCCGGCCATGTGGGGATGTATGTCTGCGGCCCGACCGTCTATGGCGACGCTCACCTCGGCCATGCCCGCCCGGGTGTGACCTACGACGTGCTGAGCAAGCTGCTCCGCCATCTGGGTTACAAGGTGCGTTACGTCCGCAACATCACGGACGTGGGACACCTCGAGCACGACGCCGACGAAGGCGAGGACAAGATCGCGAAGAAGGCCCGTCTGGAGCAGCTGGAGCCGATGGAGGTCGTGCAGGCGTACACCCTGCGCTACCACGAGGCGATGCGTCTGCTGAACGTGGCGCCGCCCTCCATCGAGCCGCGCGCCTCGGGCCACATCATCGAGCAGATCGAGGCGGTGAAGAAGATTCTCGAGGCTGGCTACGCCTACGAGAGCAACGGCAGCATCTATTTCGACGTCGAGAAATACAACCGCGACTTCCACTACGGCGTCCTCTCCGGCCGCAACCTCAATGACACGCTGGAGGGCACACGCAGCCTGGACGGGCAGAGTGACAAGCGCGCCCCCTATGACTTCGCCCTCTGGAAAAAGGCGGAGCCGGAGCACATCATGCGCTGGCCGTCCCCCTGGGGCGAAGGCTTCCCGGGCTGGCACCTCGAGTGCTCCGTGATGGGCGAGAAATACCTCGGCCGCGAATTCGACATCCACGGCGGCGGCATGGATCTGGTGTTCCCGCACCACGAGTGCGAAATCGCCCAGAACCAGGCCTCCCGCGGCACCCAGGGCGTGCATTACTGGGTGCACAACAACATGATTACCATCGCCGGACAGAAGATGGGAAAGAGCCTCGGCAACTTCATCACCCTGCCGCAGCTCTTCGCCGGCGACCACCCGAAGCTGGACCAGGCCTACAGCCCGATGACGGTCCGCTTCTTCATCCTCCAGGCCCACTACCGCGGCACGCTGGACTTCTCCAACGAGGCCCTGCAGGCCGCCGGGAAGGGACTTTCCCGCCTGATGCAGGCCGCCCGCGACCTGTACGCGATGGCCGGCAAGTCTGTCCCGCAGTACGTCTATGGCGAGGAGCCCGTCCACGTGGCATCCGACAGCTGCCCGGCCGACAGCGCCGAGGTCAAGGCCATCTGGGAGGGCATCTACGAGGCCCTCTGCGACGACATGAACACCCCCGTGGCGCTCGCGCACATTTCCGAGGCGGTCAGGCTGATCAACTCCGCCAAGGCGGGCCAGATCAAGCTGTCGAAGGGAGACGTGGACACGCTCGTGCAGCTCTTCGACGACATCGTCTTCGGCGTGCTCGGCCTCAAGGACGAGGAAGCCGCAGGCGGCGCCGGCGCGAAGGTGATCGACGGCCTGATGCAGATGGTTCTCGAGCAGCGCGCAGCCGCCAAAGCAGCCAAGGACTGGACGACCTCCGACCACATCCGCGACGCACTCGCCGCCCTGGGCATCCGGGTCAAGGACACCAAGGACGGCGCCGAATGGACGCTTGAGTGATGAAATTCTCCAAAATCCTTCTGGCTGAACATTTCGACGAGGCGCATCACGAGCGTTCGTTTATGTACCTGTGCTGTGATGACAAGGGCCCGTACCTGCTGGAAGACGTCTATACTCCGGGCTGGGCCGCCAGCAACTACGGCGGCGGGACCGTCCGGACCGACCTGCCCAAAAACTTCTACGTGAACCAGACCCCGGACAGCTTCGCCGAGCATTTCAGCGAGCGCTTCCGGGAGCAGGTCCGGCAGAACGCCGAACTCGCCGCCTTCCTGGCGGAGGCTAACCACCGCAAGAAGAAATAGGGCCATGAACCGGCAGGAACTGGAAATCATGGCGCCGGCGGGCGGGTTCGACTGCCTGCAGGCTGCGATTCAGGGCGGGGCGAACTCCGTCTACTTCGGTATCGGCCGGCTGAATATGCGCAGCCGCTCGGCGGCCAATTTCCTGCCTGAAGACCTTCCGGAAGTGGTCCGCATCTGCCGGGAGGCCGGCGTGCGGAGCTACCTGACCCTGAACATCACCCTCTTCCAGGATGACCTGGCGGCGATGCGGGAGGCGCTGGACGCCGCCCGGGCCGCAGGCGTCGACGCGGTCATCGCGTCGGACATCGCCGCCATCCAGTACTGCCGGCAGATCGGCCTGGAGGTCCACATTTCCACGCAACTGTCCATCTCCAACGTGGAGGCGCTGCGCTTCTACGCGCAGTTCGCCGATGTGGTCGTGCTGGCACGCGAGCTGACCCTCGACCAGGTCAAGGAGATCCACGAGACCATCGTCCGCGAGCGGATCTGCGGCCCGTCGGGGCAGTCCGTCCGCATCGAGATGTTCGCCCACGGGGCGCTCTGCATGGCCGTGAGCGGCAAATGCTACCTCTCGCTGCACGCCGCCGGGGCCTCCGCCAACCGCGGCGCCTGCTACCAGATCTGTCGCCGCAGCTACGAGGTCCGCGACCGCGAGACCGGCAACGAGCTGCTGATCGACAACGAATACATCATGTCCCCGAAGGACCTCTGTACCATCGAGTTCATGGACCGCATCATCGACAGCGGCGTGCGTGTGTTCAAGATCGAGGGACGGGCCCGCTCCGCGGAATACGTCAAGCGCTGCGCCTCCTGTTACCGGCGCGCGGCGGACGCCGTCAGCGACGGGACCTACACGCCGGAGCTCGCCGCCGCGCTGAAGGCGGAGCTCGCCGAAGTCTTCAACCGGGGCTTCTGGGACGGCTACTACCAGGGTGCGCGGCTGGGCGAGTGGAGCGCCGTGTACGGCACCCAGGCCACCCGGCGCAAGATTTACCTGGGCAAGGTGACCAACTGGTTCGACCGCATCGGCGTGGCCGAAATCTCCGCGGAGACCAGCGACCTGCGCCGCGGCGACCGCCTGATGGTCATCGGCGCCACCAGCGGTGTCGTCGAGTTCGACGCGGATGACATCCGCCTGGAATTCGACCCGGTGGAACTGGCGCCGAAAGGCAGCCGCTGCTCCGTGCGGGTCCCCCTCGATCTCTGCCCCGACGGCAAACTCCGTCGCGGCGACAAGGTTTTCCTCTGGACTGAAGCCAACGATATATGAAACGATTGCCCCTCCTCCTACTGGGACTCCTGCTGGCGGCCTGCCAGCCGGGGACCGTCCGTATCGACACGCCGCAGGGCACGCTGTGCCTGCAGCCCCTCGCCGAGGACGCTCTCCGCGTCCAGCTGACCCCTGACGGCGCGCCTGCGCTGGAAGAACTCATTCTCACGGAGCGCGTCAAGGCGCCGAAATACAGCGTCGAGCGCCACGACGGCGACGTCACCATCCGGTTGCCGCGTCTCGTTGCCGAGTACCGCGCCGCCACGCAGACCCTGCGTTTCACGGATGCGGAGGGGCGCCTGCTGCTGGAAGAGAAGGCCCGGAGCGTTGAGCCGTCCGAGGTGCAGGGCGAAGCCTGCTTCGTGGTCAGTCAGACCTTCGATTCCCCGGCTGGCGAGCACCTCTACGGCACCGGGCAGTTCCAGGACGGCTACCTGGACATCCGCGGGCTGACGCGTCGCCTGACGCAGGTAAACACGCAGATCTCCCTGCCGATGATCCTGTCCAGCCGCGGCTGGGGCCTGCTCTGGCACAACTACGGCCTGACGGATTTCAATCCCGCAGACCACAGCGTCACGCTGACCCAGCAGGAAGAAGCCGGCGGCTCGGTCACGGTCAATGCCACCGGCACGGCCGGCAACCGCCGCGAACTCCGCTTTTTCCGGACCTTTACCGGTGAGATCGATCTGCCGTCGGACGGAGAATACGCCCTGCTGCTCGACGTGGGCCGCGAGATGGCCCGCCGGCAATTCCTGGCCGTGGACGGGGAAGCGCTGATCGACATCTCCAATACCTGGCTCCCGCCGACCGCCGCCGTCCGGGCGCAGCTCTCCGCCGGGAAGCATACCCTCGAGGTGCAGGGCACCTTCGGCGATGCGCCGACCGTCTTCTGGCGCAGCGTCTCCGACGAGACCACCTTCTCTTCGCCGGTGGCGTCCGGACTTGACTACGTCGTCTTCGCGGGCGGCGCGGATGCGGTGATGCGCAGCTTCCGCAGCCTCGCCGGGCACGTCCCGGTACTGCCGGACTGGATCTTCCGCTACATCCACTGCCGCGAACGCTTCGACACGCAGGACGAACTGCTGACTGTCGCCCGCCGGCTCCACAAGGAAGGCATCCCCACCGGCACCGTCGTGCAGGACTGGCAGTGGTGGGGCAAGTACGGCTGGAATGCGATGCAGTTCGATGAGGACAAATACCCCGACCCCAAGGCGATGACGGACGAACTGCACGCCCTGGACCAGCACCTGATGCTGTCCGTGTGGTCGCGCATCGGTCGCGACTCTGAGCTGGGCAAGGAAGCGGCTGCGCAGGGCTACTACATCGGCGACACGGAATGGATCGATTTCTTCCAGCCGGAAGCGGCTGCCTTCTACTGGCAGAACTTCAGCGCCAAACTGCTCCCGGTCGGCATCGACGCCTGGTGGCAGGACGCCACCGAGCCGGAGAACGATGACCTGAAGGGTCGCCGCATCGGCCCCGACCAGATCCCCGGCGAGTTCTACCGCAACGTCTATCCGCTGAAGGTGATCAAGACCGTCTACGAGGGTCTGCGCCGCGACCAGCCCGACCGACTGCCGGTCATCCTGACGCGCAGCGCCTTCCCGGGCATCCAGCGCTACGGCGCCGTGACCTGGAGCGGCGACGTGGGCAACGACTGGGGAACGCTCCGCCGCCAGATTGCTGGCGGCCTGGGCCAGATGGCCGCCGGCCTGCCCTGGTGGACCTACGACGCCGGCGGCTTCTTCCGCCCCGGCAACCAATATGAGGATCCCGACTACCAGGAGCGGATGATACGCTGGATCCAGACGTCCGTCTGGCTGCCCTTTATGCGCGTGCACGGCTACCAGAGCCGCACGGAGCCCTGGGAATACAGCCCGGAGACGGAGCGTCGCTTCAAGGCCGCCGTCGCCCAGCGCGAGGCCCTGCTCCCGTATGTCCTGGAGCAGGCGGAACGCGTCTGGACGGAGGACTACACGCTGATGCGTCCGCTGATCTTCGACTTTCCGCAGGATGAGCAGGCTTTGAAGCAGGACGGCGAATGGATGTTCGGGCCGGACTATCTTGTCTGCCCCGTCACGGCCGGCGGCGTCTCCATCTGGCCGGTCTATCTGCCGGTCAATGAGGGCGGTTGGGAGGATATCCGGAACGGTACCCGCTACGAGGGCGGTTGTTCCGTCGAGGTCCCCGTCGATCTGGAGGCCATTCCGGTTTTCCGAAGATTATAGCAAGGTTCCGAGAAAACGGCGTTTTTCTTCCGGGGAGAAGCCCCGGAGGGTGGCGTATGCATCGACGGCGGCGGGGGAGAGGTGGCGGATCTCCGGGTAGGTGGCCTGGGGATGCGCGAAGACGAGACCGCAGATGCTGGCGTCGGGGATCATGGCGCAGGATTCCGTGAGCCGGATGTCCAACTGCTCCGCGCCGGGCAGCAGCGCGAGGATGTCGCGCTTGAGGCTGTGGTCCGGGCAGGAGGCGTAGCCCGCCGCGGGCTTGACGATCTTGACCGGGGAGCCCTTCGGCAACTGCTTCTCCAGCTCGGCGTCCAGCCAGCCAGACGCTGCCTCGGCGAGCGTCAGCCGCAGGGAGCGCTCCAGCAGCGAGTCATAATCCATTCGGCACGCCTCGCAATTACATCCTGACGGATGGCGAAGATCGGAGCCGTAGGCGACCGAGGGGGTGTCGGGGGAACCTTCCCCCGTCATAGCGGAGCGACTGTTTGCCGTCTCGGCAACCGAGACGGCAAACATGCCGACGGGGCTGTCGAAACCATACGCGGCCGGCGCTACGAAGTCCGCGAGCGAACGGCCGTCGGCGCCTTCCTGACGCAACATCGGCAGCCGCCACTCCGGTGCGACGATGACGTCGTTCTCCACGTGGCAGGCGTCGAAACGGGCGGCGATGCGTATGACACAGCCGCCGTCGCGCTTCAGCGCCTCCAGCCGCTCGATGGCGTCGGCGCTGAGTTGAACGACCTGCTCGTCGTCCTTGTTCTGGTTGCGGACGCCCCAGATGGCGTAAAACAGGGGCCAGTCGAAGTAGGGAAGCACTTCGGCGATGCTGAGTTCCCGCACGGGGATGTCCGCGAAGAAGGCGCCATGGAGGTAACTCTTGGCTAGGAAAGCGGTGCGGCTGGGCTCGGAGCCGAAGGCGACTGAGGGGGTTTCGGGGGATTCTTCCCCCGTCTTTTTGGCTGCGGAACTGCGGTTACGCAGTTCCCTCATTTCCTCCTGCTTCCGATGCTCTTCGGTTTCTGTGGCGGCGCGGTCGGACATCAGCCGACCGGCGAGCACGGCGCTGGCAGACGCGTCGGGAGCGTAGAAGACGTGTCCGTAGAGCGGGGCCAGTTTGACGGCGGTGTGCAGGGCGGAGGTGGTGGCGCCGCCGACGAGCAGCGGTGTGGAGAGCCCTCGGGCGCTCATCTCCCGGCAGAGCTCCTCCATCTGGAAGAGCGACGGGGTGATGAGCCCGCTGACGCCGATGATGTCGGCGCCCCATGCCGCGGCGCGGTCCAGGATGGTCTCGCGGGGGACCATCACACCGAGGTCCTCGACCTCAAATCCGTTGCAGCGCAGCACGATGCCCAGGATGTTCTTGCCGATGTCGTGGACATCGCCCTGGACGGTGGCCAGCAGGATCCTGGGCTTGGCGGCCGCTCCGCCGGCGGCTTCTTCCATATAGGGTTGCAGGATGGCCACGGCGTCGCGCATCACCTTGGCGGACTTGACCACCTGCGGGAGGAACATCTTACCGGCGGCGAAACGCTCGCCGACCCGCGCCATGCCGTCCATTAGCGGCCCTTCGATGACGTCGACCGCGCGGCCTTTTTCACGAAGGGCTTCCAGCAGGTCGGTCTCGGGGATGGTGGTGCCGGCGACGAGCGCCTTGGCCAGCCGCTCGTCCGTGGTGACCTGGCAGGATTCCCCGGCATTTTCTGTCTGGTCCCCTCTTTTTTCAGGGGACCAAGTAGGATTCCCCGGGCTTTTCTGCTCGTTCTCCATAATCCCCTGCGCCAGCTCGATCAGCCGCTCCGTGGCTTCGGCATCCCGGTCCAGGATCACGTCCTCGACGGCGCGCAGGAGCCCTGGCTCGATGTTGTCATAGACACGCAGCATCCCGGGGTTGACGATGCCCATGTCCAGCCCCGCTGCGACAGCATGGTAGAGGAAGGCGGCGTGCATCGCCTCGCGGACGGTGTTGTTGCCGCGGAAGGCGAAGGACAGATTGGAGATTCCGCCGGAGGTCAGCGCCCCCGGCAAATTCGTCTTGACCCAGCGGACGGCCTCGATGAAGTCCAACCCGTAGCGGGCGTGCTCCGCGATGCCCGTGCCGACGGACAGGACGTTGACGTCGAAAATGATGTCCTGCGGCAGGAATCCCGCCTGCTCCGTGAGCAGCCGGAAAGCGCGGGCGCAGATCTCGATCTTGCGGTCGAAGGTCGTCGCCTGGCCCCGTTCGTCGAAGGCCATGATGACCACCGATGCGCCCAGGCGGCGGATTTCTCGGGCCTTCTGCAGAAAGACCTCCTCTCCCTCCTTCAGGGAGATGGAGTTGACGATGCAGCGGCCCTGGGCGTTCTTGAGTCCTGCCATGATGGCCTCCCAGTGGGAGGAGTCGATCATCAGCGCCGCCTTGGAGACGGCCGGGTCGCCGGCGATGTGGCGCACGAAGCGCTCCATCTCGACGGGGGCGTCGAGCATGGCGTCGTCCATGTTGATGTCAATCACGGCGGCGCCGCCCTCGATCTGGCCGGCGGCCACCTGCAGGGCGGTATCGTAATCGCCTGCGGCGATGAGTTTCGCGAATTTGCGCGAGCCGGCCACGTTGGTGCGCTCGCCGATGTTGGTGAAGCGGCTCTGCCGCACGTCCAGGCAGACGCTCTCCAGGCCGCTGACATAGGGACGCGGATCCGGTGCGGGGATGGCCCGCGGCGCAATTCCACGCACAGCTTCCGCGATGGCGGCGATGTGCTCGGGCGTGGTGCCGCAGCAGCCGCCGACGAGGTTTACGAGAGAGTCCTGCGCCATTTTCCGCAGGGCGGCGGCCGTCGTAGCGGGGGCTTCGTCGTAGGCGCCCAGTTCGTTGGGCAGGCCGGCGTTGGGGTAGCAGCTCACGGCGCAGTCCGCCCACGCGGCCACATCGGCCACGAGCGGCGCGAGGTCCACGGCGCCGAGCGAGCAGTTGAGGCCGAAGCAGAGCGGCCGGGCGTGCCGGACCGCCCGGAAAAAGGCCTCCAGGGTCTGTCCGGTCAGGGTGCGTCCGCTGCGGTCGCTCACGGACACGGAGATCAGCAGCGGCAGTGCGGCTGCCTCCGGGATGCCGCTGATGGCGTAGAGGGCGGCCTTGGTGTTGAGGGCGTCGAAGCAGGTCTCCAGCAGCAGCGCGTCCACGCCGCCTTCCAGCAGGCCGCGGATCTGCTCCTCGTAGGCGGATGTCATCTCGTCGAAGGAAACGGCGCGCCACGCGGGGTTGCCGAGGTCCTGGGGGAGGGTCAGCGATTTGCCGGTCGGGCCGAGCGAACCGGCCACCCAGACCTTTCGCGGCGCGGCGTCCGCGGCGCTGCGTGCGATGCGGGCGCCCTCCCGGGCGAATTCCCGCGCCTGCGCGGAACAGCCGTAGTCCGCCTGCGAGATGCGGTTGGCGCTGAAGGTATTGGTCTCAATGATGTCCGCGCCGGCGTCGATGTAGGCGCGGTGGATGTCCCGGACGACGTCCGGATGGGAGAGGTTGAAGGTTTCGTTGTTGCCGCTGAGGCCGTGGCGCTGGAGCATCGTGCCCATCGCCCCGTCCAGGATCAGGATCCTCTCGGCGAACGCCTGCTTCAACGCGTCCATGCTAGAAGCAGTCCCTGAGGACGTTGATGACGTTGTCGCTGCGCCCCATGGTGTAGAAGTGGATCTCCTCGACGCCGTGCGCGAGCAGGTCGCGGCACTGTGCCTTGCACCACTGCTGGCCGATCTCGTAGGCGGCATCTGGGTGCGCCTTCACCTCGTCGGTCAGCTCGACCGGGATGTCGATGGAGAAGCTCTCCGGCAGCAGGTCCACCTGGCGGGCGGAGCTGAGCGGCTTGATGCCGGGAACGATGGGGACGGTGATGCCCGCGGCGCGGCAGCGCGCCACGAAATCATAGAAGACGGCGTTGTCGAAGAAGAGCTGGGTGATGATCTGGTCGGCCCCCGCGTCCACCTTGCGCTTGAGGAACTCGATGTCCGTTTCGAGGTTGGGGGACTCGAAATGCTTTTCGGGATAACCGGCCACGCCGAGCGTGAAGATGCGCTCGCCGCCGTTCGCCGCCTCGAAGCGACGGATGGCCGCGACCAGTTCCTCGGCGTGCGCGTAGCCGTCCCGCTCGGGCGTGAAACGCTTCTCGCCCAGGGCGGCGTCGCCGCGGAGTACGAGGATGTTGCGGATTCCCATGAATTTGAAGTCCTGCAGCTGCGACTCGATGAGGTCGGCGCTGGCGCCGCCGCAGATCAGGTGCGGAACCACCTCCACGTCGGGGAAGGCAGCCTGCACGGCTGCGCAGACGGCCGTCTGGCTGATGCGTTTGCGCAGCAGGTGGCGGCTGAAGCTGCCGTCCGCCTCCGGCCGGAACTCGTATTCATCGCGGTGGCAGGTCACGTTGATATAACGCGGACCGAACTCCATGAACGGACGGATGCTGTCTAGGAGCTCGGCCTTGGTGATGCCCTTGATGGGCGGAACTATCTCTAGCGAAGGGAACGGCTTCATCGGGTAACAACTACTTTGTGCGGGTAAAGATACACATTTTTCGGATTACCGCACCGGGACGGCGTGGGTGTTCTTGACCTCCCCCATGACGAAGGAACTGTTCAGGCCGCCGATGCAGTCGAGTTCGCCCAGGATCCTCAGGACGAACTGCTGGTACTCCTTCATGCTGGACACATAGACCTTCAGCAGGAAGTCGTAATCTCCTGATATATTGTAACATTCACCGACTTCCTCCATGCCCTGCACGGCCTCCATCAGGCGGCTGGCGTTCTCGTAGGTGTGCTGCTTCATCTTGATGTAGCAGAAGGCGATGAAGGAGCAGTCGAGCTTCTCCGCGTCCAGCACGGCCACGTAGCCCTTGATATAACCCTGCTCGCGCAGGCGCTTGATGCGCTCGAACACGGGCGTGGGGGAAAGGTGTACGCGTGCGGCAACCTGTTTGTTGGTCAGGGCTGCATCCTCCTGGAGGATGCGCAGGATGGCTAAATCGGTGGCGTCCAGTCCGCTCATAGGGTTCAAAAGATTTTTGTTCTGTCTAATCGGCGATAAACGCGTCTTGTTGGATATTTTGATAAGGTATTTCTGCAAAAATAGAAATATTATCCAATTTTTACAAAGTCTTTGGAGATTATTTCCATAACCCCGACCTTTGCAACAGAAACGACAAAAACAAAACGAATATGAGCACGCAGAAATTACACGTTGAGACGCTGGCCATCCATGTTGGCCAGGAGACCCCCGATCCCGCATCCGACTCCCGCGCGGTTCCCATTTATCAGACCACTTCCTACGTCTTCCGCAACTCCCAGCACGCAGCCGACCGTTTCGGCCTGCGCGATGCGGGTAATATCTACGGCCGCCTGACGAACTCTACGCAGTCCGTCTTCGAAGAGCGCGTGGCCGCGCTCGAGGGCGGCGTGGCCGGCCTGGCCGTCGCTTCCGGTGCCGCCGCCATCACCTACGCCCTGCAGAACGTGCTGCAGAACGGCGACCACATCATCGCCGCGGACAACCTCTACGGCGGTTCCTACAACCTGATCACCCATACCCTTTCCACCCAGGGGATTGAACATACCATTATCAATGTAAATGACCTGTCGGCCCTCGAAGCCGCCATCCGGCCCAATACCAAGGTTATATACGCTGAGACCTTTGGCAATCCGAACTCGGATGTCGCAGACTTCGAGGGTATCGCGGCGGTCGCCCACAAGCACAACATCGTCTTCATCGTGGACAACACCTTCGCCCCCATCCTCATCCGTCCGCTCGAGCACGGCGCCGACATCGTGGTCCATTCCGCGACCAAGTTCATCGGCGGCCACGGCAGCTCGCTGGGCGGCGTGATCGTCGATGGCGGCAAGTTCGACTGGAAGGCGAACGCCGACAAGTATCCGACGCTCGCGAAACCCGATCCCAGCTACCACGGCGCCATTTTCGCCGACGTGGCCGGCCCGGCGGCCTTCGTGACGCGCATCAGGGCCGTGATCCTTCGCGACACCGGCGCTGCCATCAGCCCCTTCAACGCCTGGATCCTGCTGCAGGGCGTCGAGTCCCTGCCGCTGCGCATCGAGCGCCACACGCAGAACGCCCTCAAGGTGGTCGAATACCTCTCCAAGCACCCCAAGGTGGCGAAAGTCAACCATCCGGCGCTGCCGGACCACCACGACCACGCCCTGTACTGTCGCTATTTCCCGAACGGGGCAGGTTCCATCTTCACCTTCGAGATCAAGGGCACGCAGGAAGACGCCTGGCGCTTCATCGACCGCCTCAAGATCTTCTCCCTGCTGGCCAACGTGGCCGACGTCAAGAGCCTGGTGATCCACCCGTACACCACCACGCACTCGCAGCTGAGTCCGGAAGAACTCGCCGAGCAGCACATCACCCCCACCACCATCCGCCTGTCCATCGGCGTCGAGCACATAGATGACATCATCGACGATATAGAACAAGCTCTCAGCTAATCGGCTGCAGGCAGCGGACTGCCTCGCGCGGGCATTTCCGCAGCGAAGCGAGGACGATTTCTTTTGCCCGCAAGGGGCAGTCTGCTGATGCAGCAAAAAAAATGATTAAATTTACGGTGTTATGATATATCAGAACCTCACCGACCTCATCGGCAACACCCCGCTCCTCGAGGTCAGCGGCCTGGAAGGCCAGCAGGCGCGCATCGCGCTCAAGCTTGAAAAGAACAACCCCGGGGGCAGCGTCAAGGACCGCATCGCCCTCGCCATGATCGAGGACGCCGAACGGAGCGGCGTCCTGAAACCCGGCGCCACCATCGTGGAACCCACCAGCGGCAATACCGGCATCGGCCTGGCCTGGGTGGCCCGCGCCAAAGGATACAAGACCATTCTCACCATGCCCGACACGATGAGCGTCGAGCGCCGCAACCTCCTGAAGGCCTTCGGCGCCGTCATCGAGCTCACTCCCGGCGCGGAGGGCATGAAGGGCGCCATCGCCAAGGCGGAGCAGATCCGCGACAACACCCCCGGCGCCGTGATCCTCGGCCAGTTCGTCAACCCGGCCAACCCGGCCGCCCATGAGCGGACCACCGCGCAGGAGATCTGGCGCGACACCGACGGCCAGGTGGACGTCTTCGTGGCCGGCATCGGCACGGGCGGTACCGTTAGCGGCACCGGCAAGGGTTTGAAAGCGCACAAACCGGGCGTCAAGATCTTCGGCGTGGAGCCCGCCTCCTCCGCCGTGATCACCACCGGCGTTCCCGGCAAGCATAAGATTCAGGGCATCGGCGCAGGCTTCGTCCCGCAGACTTTCCTTAAGGAATATGTCGACAGCGTGCTCACCGTTACCGACGACGACGCTTTCGCCGGCGCCCGCCTGCTTGCCGACAGGCTCGGCCTGCTGGTCGGTATCTCCTCCGGCGCCGCGTTCAGCGCCGCCTACGCCCTCGCGAAGCAGCCCGAATACAAGGGCAAACTCATCGTGGCCCTGCTGCCCGACACGGGCGAGCGCTACCTCTCCACGACGCTCTTCGAGCGCTAAATTTAGATGACATAAATGCAGATGGAGCTGGCTAAATGCCAGCTCCATCTGTAAACAGCGGCTGCTCGGTCGCGCGGGACTGGAGGATGCGCGAGCGGGGCGGGACGTCGTGGGTGAGCCAGACGTTACCGCCGACGACGGTGTCGTGGCCGATGGTCACACGCCCGAGGATGGTCGTGTTGGCATAGACCGTGACGTTGTCTTCCAGCACCGGATGGCGCGGAAGGTCGATCGGGCGACCGTCGGAGTCGTATTTGAAGTTCTTGGCGCCCAGCGTCACGCCCTGGTAGAGCATTACGTGATTGCCGATGATGGAAGTCGCTCCGATGACGACGCCCGTGCCGTGGTCGATGGCGAAGTATTCGCCGATCTGCGCACCCGGATGGATGTCGATGCCGGTGGCCGAATGGGCCATCTCCGTGAGGAGGCGCGGGGCTACGGGGATTTCGAGCAGCAGCAGTTCATGCGCCGTGCGGTAGTGGAGCATCACCCGGATGCTGGGGTAGCAGAGCACGACTTCCGTGCGGTCTTCGACGGCGGGGTCGTTCTCCGCGATGGCCTCCACGTCGGTGTGGAGGAGGCGGGAGATCTCGGGAATGCGCTCCATGAAGGCGTCGGCCTTCTTGTCATCGGAGATGTTCCGGACGACGTTGCGGATGCGCATCAGGTCCAGCGCGCGGTCTTCCTGCCCGAGGTATTCGGGAAAGACGGTACGGCGCATCAGGGCGA
This sequence comes from Bacteroidales bacterium, assembly GCA_017535125.1. The sequence goes on from JAFXUS010000030.1 coordinate 22,260, forward strand.
TCAGGCGGGTCAGCAGTTCTTCCATAATGGTTAGAGATTCCGGGTCAAGCCCGGAATGACTATATGACGGTTTTTTATAAAAAGGGCCGGTCAAATCGGCCGGCCCCTCGAAACATTCGATCAAATCTTACAGCTCGTTCAACTCCTGGGTCATCTCGTCCTTGCGGCCGACGATGATATCCTGGTAGTTGCTCAAGCCGGTACCGGCCGGGATCAGGTGACCACAGATCACGTTCTCCTTGAGGCCCTCGAGGTGGTCGACACGGCCGCGGATGGCGGCCTCGCTGAGCACCTTCGTCGTCTCCTGGAAGGAGGCCGCGGAGATGAAGCTGTCGGTCTTGAGGGCAGCGCGGGTGATACCCTGGAGGATCAGGCGGGCCGTCGCGGGCTGCGTCGGACGCGTGACCAGCAGCGGCAGACCCTGACGCTCCAGCGAGGCGTTCTCGCTGCGCATCTCACGGGCACCGATGATGTCGCCCTGCTCGTATTTCTGCGAGCCGCCGGCATCGAGGACCACGAGTTTGCCGTAGATCTTGTCATTGACGTCCATGAAACGCCACTTGTCGACCATTTCCTCGGCGAGGAACTCGGTGTCGCCCGGGAAGGTGATCTCGACCTTGCGCATCATCTGACGGACGATGATCTCGAAGTGCTTGTCGTTGATCTTCACACCCTGGAGGCGGTACACGGCCTGGACCTCGTTGACGATGTACTCCTGAGCCTTGACCGGTCCGAGGATGGACAGGATGTCGCTCGGGGACACGCCGCCGTCGGACAGCGGGAAGCCTGCGCGGACATAGTCGTTGTCCTGCACGAGGATCTGCTTGGTCAGCGGCACGAGGTAGGACTTCTTGGCGCCGGACTTGTTGGTGATGGTGATCTCACGGTTACCGCGCTTCACGCTGCCCAGCTTGACCTCACCGTTGATCTCGGAGAGGATGGCGGGGTTGGACGGGTTGCGGGCCTCGAAGAGCTCGGTGACACGCGGCAGACCGCCGGTGATATCACTGGCCTTGCCGATGGCGCGCGGGATCTTCATGATGACGTCACCCACCTTGACGGTGCTGCCGTTCTCGGCCATGATGTGAGCGCCGACCGGCAGGTTCAGGGAGCGAAGGATGGTCTTGCCGTCCTCGGCCACGATGTGCATGACCGGGCTCTTGGTCTTGTCCTTGGACTCGATGATGACCTTGTCGGTGCTGATGGAGAACTCGTCGGCGGCGTCCTTCTGGAAGGTGGAGCCCTCGATCATATTCTCGAAACGCACCGTACCGGCGGTCTCTACGATGGTCGTAGCGTTGTAGGCATCCCACTCGCAGATCAGGTCGCCCTTGACCACCTTGTCACCGTCCTTCTTGTACAGCACGGCGCCGTAGGGCACATCGTACTGGGAGAAGGTGATGCCGGTGTTCTCGTCGAGGATGCGGAGTTCGGCCATGCGGCTCACGACCACGTTCTCGACGGTGCCGTCTTCCTTGACGCGCTCGATCGTACGGAGCTCCTCGAACTTGAGGACGCCGTTGTATTTGGACTCGATGGTGGAGTCGGCAGCGGAGGAAGAAGCGGTACCACCGACGTGGAAGGTACGGAGGGTCAGCTGCGTACCCGGCTCACCGATGGACTGGGCGGCGATGACGCCGACCACTTCGCCCTTCTCGACCATGCGGCTGGTCGCGAGGTTGCGTCCGTAGCACTTGGCGCAGACGCCCTTGCGGCTCTCGCAGGTGAGCACCGAACGGATCTCCACCTGCTCAATCGGCAGGGAGTCGATCAGGTCGGCTTCCTTCTCGCGGATCTCCTCGCCGGCCTTGATGATGAGCTCGCCGGTCAGCGGGTTGAAGATGTCGTGGACGGAAGTACGGCCCAGGATGCGCTCGCCGAGGGACTC
>JAFXUS010000031.1 GCA_017535125.1 Bacteroidales bacterium
AGGCGCGGATACAGCGCGTTGGCGCCGGCCCGGTCGAAGCAGTTGTCGTAGTACTCGCGGGACAGGTTGCGGTTGTTCGAAAGCGCACCCCAGACACCGTCCACCTCGCGGAGGTTCTTGGTCTGTCCGGCCGCACCCTGGAAGCTGAGGTTGATTCCGATGCCCTGGTATTCGAAGCCCAGGTTGAAACCGTAGTTCAGCGCAGGGAAGGCGGAACCGTAGTCCATGGCCACCATGTCGTTCTCGTTGATGAAGCCGTCGCCGTTGACATCCTTGTACTTGATGTCACCGACCTTGACCTGGCCGAACTCCTGCTTGGGGCTGGCGTCGATCTCGGCCTGGTTCTGGAAGAAACCGAGGGCCACGAGGCCGCGGGCGGCATCGGCGGGCGTGCCGATGACGGACAGGTTCGGATAGGCCGGGGTCTCGATCCACTCGAGGATCTGGCTCTTCACGTAGGACACGTTGCCGCCGAAGAAGAGGCTGAAGCCGTCGGAGAAGGTCTTCGCAAAGCGGAGACCGGCCTCCACGCCGTAGCTGGCGACGACGCCCTTGTCGTCGTAGGCGGACTGGATACCCACCACGTCGGAGTTGAGCGAGGCGGCGCTGACGAGGATGTTGCGGCGCTGCTGATAGAATCCGTCGAGGGTAAGGTCGAGGCAGTTCGCAATCCGGATATCCGTGCCGATGTTGCCCTTATAGGCGGTCTCCTGCTGGAAGTCGGTGGTCGGGAACTGCGTCAGGAACGCACCCCAGGAGCTGCTGAACTTGGTTCCGTACCAGAACTGGCCGTGGGAATTGGCCCAGTTGGCGAGCCACAGGCCGGCCTGCGGGACGTAGTCGGTATGCTGGACGCCGGCGGAAGCGCGGAGCTTGCCGTAGAGTCCGGTAGCCGGGTTGTTGGCGTAGATCCAGCCGAGCGCCAGGGTCGGGGAGAACGCCCACTTGGCCGGGTAGGAACGGTTGGAACCGTTGGCCGCGAGGACGAGGTCCACCATGAACTTCTCGGCGTGGTCGTAATGCAGGGCGAGGTTCCAGTTGGCGCGGTACCAGGTGTTGCTCCGGTTGTCGCGGGTCTCGCTCTTCATGTTGTAGCCGGCATTCGCGGCGAAGTTGTCGCCGTTGGCGAAGGTGGTGGCATACTTGAAACCGGCCTTGACTGTTCCGATGCGCCACTGGGAATCGACCCAGTGGTTGAACACGAGCTTGTCTTCCACCGTACCCATGATCGTCTCCCACATTTCGTTGTTCGCGTCATACCAGTTCCAGCCGTACTGATAACCCTTCGTACGGTTCTCGATGGTGTTGGAGGAATTGTCATAGGAACCGCCGACGTAGAACTTCAGTCCGTTGAGAATGAAGTCGAGGTCCTGCTCCAGGGTCAGGTCGGCCCAGATCTGGCGCTGATGCGTCTTGGTGAAGCCCGTACCGGTCGCCTTGGCGACGAGGTTGTTGTCACCGTAAGCCTGGCTGCCGCCCCAGTTGCCGAAATAGGTCTTGACCGGGAAGGCCAGCGCGGGCACCTTGTACAGATGCCACCAGGCGTCGTTGGAACTGATGTTCGGAACGCCGTTGGTCTCCATGAAGAGGGCGAGGACGTTCGTCTTGACGCGGGTGGTCTTCGTGACCTGGAAGTCCACGTTGGCCCGGATGTTCACCTTGGAGTACATGAGCTGGGAGTTCCAGTCGCCCTGGTTGGCATTCCGGTAGAGACCCTTGGCGTCGGTATAGGCCAGCTGGGTATAATACTGGACGTTGTCAGCGCCGCCGTACATGGAGACGAAAGCGTTCGTCTCATGGGCGGTGTTCTTGAAGACCTCGTCCTTCCAGTTGACGTTCGGATAGACGTACGGGTTGGCTCCGTTCTTGAAATTCTGCATTTCTTCTTCCGTGTAGGCGATGGCGTTGCCGTCGTTCATGCGGGCGATGTTCAGCGCGTTCGCATAATCGTAGGCGTTGACCATTTTCGCGCTCTCCGGATCGAACTGGACCTTGAAGGCAGCGCCGGCCTTGACGTTGAAGCCGCTGTCGGCCTGACCGCGCTTGGTCTTGACGAGGAGCACGCCGTTGATGGCTTCGTGGCCATAGAGCGCCACGGCGGCAGCGTCGCGGAGGACGGTCACGCTCTCCACTTCTTCCACCGTCAGGCGGTCGATCGGACGCTCGAGCCCGTCAACGAGGATGAGGATGTCCGTCTCGCCCGTGGTCTGGGCGCCGCGGATGTTGAAGGAAGCACCCCGGCCTTCCTCTCCCTTGAAACCGGTGTTCTGGAGAGCGGTGAGACCCAGGAGTTTGCCATAAAGCGCGTCAGCCAGGCTGATGGCCGAGGTACGGCTGAGCTCTTCGGCGGTGATGGTATAGGTCGCCGCCGTGGTCAGGAATTCCGTGCTCTCGACGCCCTGGCCTAAATCAATCTTCTGCGACTTCTTGTCACTCAGTTCGATTTGGGCGTTCGCCGTCACAGGAACAGCGCAGAATCCCAGCAGACCGTAAATGAGTATATTACGTAATTTCATAATCGTGCTTGTTTCAAATTATCACCAACCAGGATTCTGGGAAAGACCATAACCCTTCTGAATCTCAATACGGGACACCGGGTCGAGGTACCACTTGTTGGTCCAGAAGCCGGGCTCCCACCAGCGGCGGGCACCGTTGACGATGGCCGGTTTCTCATACTCGAACTTCGGCCAGGGATCACCAACCTTATACTGCTGGTCGCCTTCGGTGAGGCGGTTGCCATTGGCGTCGAGACGATAAATCTTGATCTCGTGAAGCGTCTTGGTGAAGAGGTCCTGACGCTTGCGGCGCACCATGTCGTAGAGGCGGTCGCCGCACTCGGCGCCGATCTCGCAGTTGCGCTCACGCAGGATTTCCTCGATGAGGTTGTCCTTGTTGGTCTTCAGGTTCAGGTCGGGGTTCATGTCCTCGAGGCGGCCCAGGCCGACACGGCTGCGGACGACGTGGAGGTCGTCGAGTGCGCCGGACAGGTTGCCGGTTTCCGCCCGGGCTTCCGCACGGATCAGGTACATCTCGGCCAGACGGATGTAAGGCACGCCGATGAAAGCGTCGTCATAGCGGCTTCCGCCCCAGTAATCGAGCAGCCACTTGAACTTGCTGTAGCCGGAGGCCACGTCGTCGGTGTTGTTGACGTTGCTGTTCTTCTCGAGGAAGCCACCGACCCAGGAATCCATGTAGCTCATACCTGCGTAGTCGAATCCGGCAGGCAGCGAGCGCTGGGGAACGAGGATTGTCTCATACAGACGCGGGTCGCGGTCGGCGAACATGTCGATGCCGTCCGGGTTGTTGCCGGCGCCGTAGATGTTTGCATACGGGAAGTTGCGGCCGTCCTGCATGCCGAAGCACTCCATCAGTTCGTTGGTAGGTACCTGGCCGCCCTGACGCATACAGTCAAGGGCGAAACCGGCCCAACCCCAACCCCAACCGTTCGTCACGTTGCCGTCGCGGACGGAGCTGGACAGCAACTGCGTCGGATGGGCGTCGAAGAGCTTCTCGCGGTTGATAATGCCGTTCTTCGTGTAACCGTTGCGGTAGCGGTAGGCGATGCGGTAGGCCTCGCGGTAGCCGGCTTCGTTCTGCGTTGCAGGCTGAACGAGCTGATAATAATTGCCATTGGCGGCATTGTCGTTGAAGAAATCGTCGCAGACTTCCAGACACTTGTTCCAGAGGGATGCGTCATATCCTCCGAACCAGACATGCTCGATGTTCGTGAATTCGGTCGTCTTGGCCGGATCATACTGCATGTACGGTTCCGCATTGTTGAACAGCGGGGAAGCGGCGAACATCCACACCTTGGCGCGGAGGGCCTTGGCGGAAGCGCGGGTGAGCCGGCCGGACCACTGGCCCAGATCGGCGTCGGGGATATTCCAGATGAAGCCGGGCTCCTTGATGGCGCACACGATGAGGGAGTCGATGAACGCCACGGTCTCCTTGGCCGTAGAGCGGCCGGTCGTGAACTCTTCGCCCACGCCGTAGGCCTTGCGGACGAGGCAGAGACCGCCGAAGTTGCGGAAAGCGTCGAAATAACGGCTGGCCATGATGGTGTAGGCCTCGCCGCGCAGACGGCTCTTCTCGTCGGCGGACATGTCGGGAACGTTCTCGATGTTCTCGATCAGCTGCCAGCATTTGCGGACGGTCTCGTAGATGGACACGCGGCCGCCGGCATCGGAATTCAGGCCGCCCTTCGTGGAATAGGAGAACTTGCCCTGGAAGTTGCCGTCTTCGGTATCCTGGGCATCTTCAGTCAGCATACCGGGATAGTAGCTCTGTTTGGGACCGCCCCAGGAGACGTAGCAATGATAGGAGTCGGAAAGCACGTCGATGGGCGCGCCGTTCATCATATTTCCGGAGGTGTAGGTGCAGTAGAGCTGTCCGTACGCACTCCAGAGGAAGTTGCGGGTGTATTCAGCGCTCGAGAACACCGTCTCCATGTTGACATCGACGCCCGGCGCCTTCTCCAGGAAGGCGTCGCCGATGGCGAAGCGGTCGACACAGGAAGAAAGAGTCATTGCGGCTCCGATGCCCAGCGCAAGTAAAATGTTGGATATCTTTTTCATGATCGTAGCTGCATTAGAAGTTGAACTGTGCGCCGATGTTGAACACGCGGGTCATCGGGTAACGCACTCCAAAGTCGATACCCTGTCCGGGGGCTTCGGGGTCGTTGCCGTCGAAGCGGGAGAAGGTCAGGAGGTTCTGGCCGGAGAGATAGACCCGGATGTAGTTGAAGAACGGAAGCTTATTCGCCTTGTTGAAGGTGTAGCCGATTTCGACGTTCTTCAGACGGATGTACTTGGAATCAACCAGCCACGCCTGGGAATCATGGTTGTTGTGCACGCGGTTCGTGAAGGAAATACGCGGCAGGATGGCGTTGGCGTTGTCTTCCGTCCAGGAATTGTCCGCCACCCACTGGGCGAGGGCCGAGGTGTTGGTGGAACCGAACTGGTCGCGGAAGTAGCCGTTCAGCTGGCGGTTCACATGGTCGGCGCCCGTCCACAGCATGGAGAAGTCGAGACCCTTCCAGTGGAAGGAAGCGTTGATGGAGAAGGTGATCTCCGGCGTGTCGGTGTAGCCGAGCGCCTTCTGGTCGTTGGCGTCGATGACGCCGTCACCGTTCAGGTCCACATAGACGCTGTCGCCATACTTGAGCGCCACGCCCTGGTCGGGCATGTCGGCGCCGTAGGCCGCTTTATAGCGCTCCTCCGTACCGGGCTGGTAGAACTCGAAGAGATCGTAGCCGAAACGCTGGCCGACCGGGAGGCCGGTGCGGCGCAGGTAATCATACATCGGCGGGACCTCGAGCATCTCGATGACCTGGTTGCGGGCAAAGGCGAAGTTCGGGGAGATGGAGTAGCGGAAATCGCCGATCTGCTGCTCCCAGTTGAGGGTGACTTCGAAACCGTGGTTCTTCACGCGACCCTGGTTCACGTAGCTGGAAGGCAGGGACGTGACGGCGGGCAGCGTGTTGGCGTTGGACACGAGGATGTCCTTGCGGTCCTCCCAGAAGAAGTCCACGTAGGCGTGGAGACGATCCCGGAAGAAGCCGGCGTCCACACCGACGTTGATCTTGCTGGCGGTTTCCCAGGTCACGTTCGGGTTGCCGGAGGTGAGCTCCTTGACAGCCTGCAGCCAGTTGCCGCTGGTGCCGAAGTTGGCGCCGCGGTTCTGCGGGTTCACCGTCATGCTGCCGGTGTAGAACTGCCAGGCACCCGGCAGGTAGAGGAAGCGGGCGCCGTTGGTGTTGTCGTTACCGACGAGACCCCAGGATCCGCGGATCTTCAGGTAGCTGATCACGTTCTTGACCGGCTCCCACCAAGGCTCGGCGGACGGAATCCAACCCACGGAGACGGACGGGAAGACGCCGTAACGCTTGTCGGGGGCGAAGTTCTCGGAACCGTTGTAACCGATGTTGAGGTCGAGGAGGTACTTGGTGTCGTAGTCATAGGTGATACGGCCGACGAGACCGACGTAACCCTTCGGGATGGACTGGTAGATGCTGCCGTCGGAATCCCACGGATAGTAGGTCTTGCTCTGGTTGTAGAGCACCAGGGCGGTCAAGTTGTGCTTGCCGAAGCGGCGGGCATAGTCGAAGCTCGCCTCGGCGTACCAGTTGCGGCTGCCCCACTTGCTCTCGCTGTAGGGAATCGGCCAGGTGATGTTCTCCTTGCGGAGGACCTCGTTGCCGGCCCCGTCGAGGGTGGCCACGTAGCGCAGACCCGTACCGTAACCGTTCTGGCGGTTCTTCCGGGCGGTGTACTCGGAGTTGTAGGATGCCTTGACCTTGAAGCTGAGGCCCTTGGTCAGGAAGTCCATGTTGAGTTTATACTGGATATCGAAGTTGAGGGCGTTGGTGCTCTCGTTCACGTATCCGAGGTTGTAGTAGTTGTCGAGCGCGTCGCGGTCGTACGGACCGACGATCGTATTGTCCGAAACGATGTGGCGGCCCTCAGCGTCGATACCGATACCGGCATACGGCGTGGCGCCCTGCAGATAACGGAAGAGGAAGCCTTCGCCGCTACCCATGGTGTTGCGGTCCTGCATGCGGCCGCCCAGGGTGATGGAGATCTGGCTGCGCTTGGTCACGTCGATATCGAGGTTCGCGCGGTAGTTCAGACGCTTGAAGTTGAAGGTCTCGTTCTTGTTGTCCGAGAAGGTCTTGAACAGGGAATCCTGGTTCAGGAAGCCGGCGGAAACGAAGTAGCGAACCTTCTCGGTACCGCCGTTGACGTTCACGTTGGCCTGTTCCTGCCAGGCGGCGTCGTTCATGATGTACTTGATCCAGTCCGTGTTCGGGAAGGTGGTGGGCATGTCGTTCTTGCGGAAATGCTCCATGACATCCTGGCTGAAACGGATACCGGTATCGGCGTACGGGGTGTAGTCGGCGATGGTGGCACTGCCGGGCCACTGGTTCATCGGGAGAGCATCGGTGATCGCGGTATAGTTCCACATCTTGCCGTAGGTGTAAGAATCGGCGAAGTCGATGAACTTCGAGATCGTCTGCACGGCGGCGTTGATGGTGGCGGAAACCGAAGCCTTGCCCGTCGTACCGCGCTTGGTGGTGACGAGAATGACGCCGTTGGCGCCGCGCACACCGAAGACGGCCGTAGCGGAAGCGTCCTTCAGGACGGAGATACTCTCGATTTCATTGGCGTCCAACTGCGAGAAGGAACGCTCGACGCCGTCCACCAGCACGAGCGGGTCGGCGCTGTTGAGCGAGCCGACGCCACGAATGCGGATGACCGGTTCGTCGGCACCCGGCATACCGGATGCCTGCACGGCGGAAACGCCGGGGAGGTTACCCTGCAGGGCGTTGGCCACGTTGGCGACAGGCGCCTTCAGGAGGCCTTCACCGCTTACGGCGGACACCGCACCGGTGATGGTCACCTTCTTCTGTTGGCCATACGCCACGACCACGGCGTCTTCCAGGGCCAGGGCATCAGGAGCCATGGTGATGGTCAGACGCTGGCCGGTCGCCTGGACTTCCTGGGTCGTGTAGCCGATGCAGGAAATCTCGAGCGTGGCGCCACGGGGAACGGACGGGAGTACGAAATTACCGTCCAGGTCGGTGACGGTGCCGTTGTTGGTCCCTTGTACGACCACGCCGGCGCCGATCAGCCCCTCTCCGTGTTCGTCCAGCACCGTGCCTTCTATACGCACGTTCTGGGCGAAGGAATGTCCGGGCATCAGGAGCAGAAGCGCCAGGATGCCGAACAGCTGAGATAGTCTTTTCTTTTTCATCATTAGTTATAATTAGTATAGAGTTAAATTAAATAGTTTGGATGTATTGCTGAACGAATTCCGTCCGGATCCGCTGCCAGCGGCGCTCCTTCCACATGGCGTGGCCGCAAAGCGGCTCGAAGTGGAACTGCTTGGGTGCACGGACCTGGTTGTATCCGGCGAAGTTGGTATGGGGCGGACAGGTGGGGTCCTGCAGGCCGAAGGCCATGAAGACGGGGCACTCCACGCGGTCCGTGAAATTCTTGACGTCGAAGTAGGAGAGCGTCCGGAAGAGTTCCTCCCGGCTGATGCCGGCGGCGTCCGCGGCCTGGAAGACCTCGTGAACCGGCCACCAGACGATACGGGCGTAGTCGGGATAGTCGCTCAGGAAGGGGACGCTCGGCGCGATGGCGCACACGCGGTGGTCCAGGCTGCCGGCGATCCAGGTGAAGGCGCCGCCCTGGCTGTCGCCCCAGGCGTAGATGCGCGTCGGGTCGGTCTGCTCCAGCGAGCAGACGAAATCGATGGCACGGACCACGTCGCAGAAGGCGCCGCGGTAGTAGAAATGCTCCTTGCTGTCCAGCCCGCGGTCGATCCAGCGGGCTTCCGCGTCCTTGAATATTCCCTGCGCGCGCACGCTCACGAGGAACTGGATCTGCTCCGGCTCGGCGGCGGGGTCGTACCAGTACGGCTCCGCGCCGTAGCCCATGAGCTCCAGCATGACGGGATACTTCCCGGGGGCTGCGGGTACGCAGAGGATGCCGCCCGCCGTGGCGCCGCCCAGGGACTTGAAGCTGACGCGGTAGGTGTTGCGGTGGCTGTCGGAATGCTCGGGGACGAGCTCCAGCTTCGCGTCCATCGGGACGGAGGCGAGTTCGGCGAGGGTCTGCTCCCAGAAAGCGTCGAAGTCCGGCTGCTTGTCCTGGGGGCTCTGGATCTGCTCGGGGTTGAAGCCGATGTTGAAGCGCTGGTGGTCGCCGAGGCGGACCTGGTAGAATCCGGGCTCGCAGTCCAGCTTGAAATTCAGGGTGGCGGGCTTTCCGGGACGGACCTGTGCGGTCCGGGCGGCGAGCAGGATGGTGTCCTGCGAGCCCATGAGGTCGAGGTCGCGCACCAGCGCGAGGGAGACCTCGCGGCTGCCGGCGGTACGGGAAGCGGCGCGGACGCGCAGGGTGTGCGGGCCGTTGCCGTAGAACATCCAGCTCTCCGGATCCGGGGCCCAGAGGGTCACGGTGCGGGCGAGCGAGTCGGCGTAGCTGCGGATGACGGTGATGGTGCTCTCGTCGGAGAGGTACACGCCGTTGAGGCCCTGGGCTTCCTGCGGCGGATCGCCGGCGAGCGCGTCGCCTTCCTGCCAGAACTGGTGGTCGGGATTCTGCTCAGCGAAGCCGCTCCAGCTCCAGAAGTTGCAGCCCGCGAGGCGGCCGGCTTCGCGGGCGGAGGCGAGCACGCGTCCGAATATATAGGCATAGTAGCGGTCGCGCAGCGCCGTGCTGCTGTCGTTGTGCCAGTCGAAGCCGTCGCGCGGGAAGCCGAATTCCTCGATCACGAGGGGCTTCCGCAGGTCGTAGGCGCGCTCGAGGTGGGCATCGACGTAGGCCGCGGTCTTGCGCAGGGCGGCCTCCAGGGCGGCGTCAGCCGACCCCCCCATAAGTGCCTCTTCCGGAGCCCAGCTCCAGTTGTAGGGCCAGATATGGATGGTAATGTAGTCGATGTCGGGGCAGTCGTTCAGGCGGGTGAAGAGCTCAATGTCGTCGTTGGAGCCCATGGCGCCTTCGTTGCCGGTGCTGACCATATGGTTCGGGTCGATGCTCTTGATGAGCCGGGCCGTGCCCTGGACGTAGGCGATGAAGTCTTCGATCCGGGCCGGGTCGTGGGTGAAGGGACGCGGCTCGTTGCAGATCTGCCAGGCGAAGACGGCGGGGGAGTCCTTGTAGCGCTCGACCACCCGGCGGACGTGCTCCTGGAACAGGGCGACGGCCCCGGGATTGGACGCGAACGCCCACATGGAGGACATATAGACGCCGTAGCCCTCGACGGCGGGGTGCGGCTGGCGGCCGGCTCCGGCCTTCTCCAGCCAGGAGCGGTAGCCGTCCAGGCTCCATTCCCAGGCATTGTTGAGGAAGAGGACGGCGCTCATGCCGCGCTGCTGCAGCTCCCGGAGGACAATGTCCAGGCCTTCGAAGTTCTCGTCGGTGGCGAGGATGCGGAGATTGTCGAGACCGAGTCCGTGCAGGGCGTCCAGCTCTGCAGAAAGGCGCTGCGGGTCGCTGACGGCCAGCTCGGAAGCGTACCAGACGTTGGTGCCGATGTAGTATTGGGGTTCTCCGTTCAGGACGATACGGCCTTCTTCCACCGCATAGAAAGCGGCTGACTGCCGACAGCTGACAATGCAAACTGCTGACAGTAAGGTGGTTAATAGAATTTTGGCCAGTTTCGTCGGTCTCACGCGCGTGTGGTTGTGTGATATCGACAGCAAAATTATGTAGTTGTCGCGCGTGAAACAAGTACTTATTTGTCAAATATCGCAAAGAAAATGCTCAAACTATTACTTTCTTTTTCTTGTAGATCTGGCGGAAATCGCGCGGGGAGACGCCGCGCTTGGCCTTGAAGATGCGGTTGAAATTGGACAGGTTGTTGAATCCGCAGGCGTAGCAGATCTCGGAAATGTTCTGCGAAGTGTCCACCAGGGCGCGGGCGGCGTGGCCCAGGCGGATGTCGATCAGGTAGGTGGAGAAGGTCCGGTTGGTGTGCTGCTTGAAGAAGCGGCTGAAGGAGCTGGGACTCATGCTCACCAGGTCCGCCATCATCTCGAGGGTCAGGGTCTCGGCGTAGTGTGCGTTGATGTACTCCTTGACCTTCAGGATGCGGCGGCTCTCCCGGTCCCTGGGCGCATGTGCGAACGAGCTGCTGGCCAGGATCTTATAGTCGGATTCCGAGAGTTCATAGAGGAGCTGCAGGCAGTTGATGAACTGCTGGAAGGAGTCGGGTTCCGTGGCCAGGGTGTCGAGCCGGTGATAGACTTTCATGATGACCTCGAAGGGGAAGGAAACCCCGTGCGCGGCCTTCTCGAGCATTTTCTGGATGCTGGCGAACTGGTTCTTGTTCAACAGGTCGTTGCTGAACAGCTCGGACGAGAACTGGATGGTGATTTCGCGGATGTCCTCCGCGTGGCAGTTGCCCTGCTCCCAGACGTGTTCCAGGTTTTCGCCGGCGATCAGGACAAGGTCCAGTGTCCCGATCTCCTCCACGTTGTCGCCCACGATGCGGCGCACGCCCTGCCCGTTCTGGACGAAATTCAGCTCGAATTCGCGGTGCTGGTGCAGCGGATAGTCGAATACTTTCTTGTGCCGCTCCACGATGTAGAAGCAGTCGCGCTGGGAGAGACCGGTGATCTCGGATAAAACGGTGGACATATCTGGTGCTTTTTCGCAAATATAGGATAATCTTTCGAAAATGATACTTTTTTATCAATTATTTTGCATCGTTGTTCCCGACGTTCCCGGGAAAGATACAAATGTTTATCTTTGAGCAAACTAAGCCAATTCATGGACTTTCCGGCATTCAAAACAGCGCTTGAACGCGAGCTGACGGGGGATATCCTTCCGTTCTGGCTGGACCGTATGCACGATCCGGCGCGGGGCTGGTACGGCCGCATCGACGGCGAAGGCCGTCTGTTGCCGGACGCGCCCCGCGGGGCCGTGCTCAACGCGCGCCTGCTGTGGACTTTTTCCGCCGCATGGCGGATTACGGGCCGGCCGGCGTATCGCGCCGCGGCGCTGCATGCCTACCGGGAGATCCGCGACCGTTTCGTGGACCGGAACCTGGGCGGCGTGTTCTGGAGCCTGGATGCTTCCGGCAAGCCGCTGGACGACAAGAAGCAGTTCTACGCCATCGCATTCGCGATTTACGGTCTGGCCGAGTACCATCGGGCCGGCGGCGACCGGAAGGCGCTGGACCTGGCGGTGCGGCTCTTCCGCGACATCGAGGCGCACAGCTTCTCCGGCGACGGCTATCTGGAGGCCTGCACGCGCGACTGGCAGCCCATCGCGGACATGCGCTTGTCGGAGAAGGACCGCAATGACGCTTTCACGATGAATACGCACCTGCACGTCCTCGAGGGCTACACCGCACTCTACCGCGTCTGGAAGGACGCAGGGCTGCGGGAGCGGCTGGCGGGGCTGGTGAATATCTTCCTGGACCGGATTGTCCGTCCCGACGGCCACCTGGGCCTGTTTTTCGACACGCAGTGGCGTTCCCAGTCGGACCTGGTTTCCTACGGGCACGACATCGAAGCGTCCTGGCTGCTGGAAGAGGCGGCCGACCTGCTGGACGACCCGGACCTGTCCGCCCGGACCTCCGCGGCCTGCCGGCGCATTGCTGCCGCTTCGCTCGAAGGATGGACGGCCGGGCAGGGGATGATCTACGAATTCGACCCTGCCACGGGACGGCGCGACGCCGACCGCCACTGGTGGGTGCAGGCGGAGACCGTGGTCGGCTGCTGGAACCGTTTCCAGCGCGACGGCGACCCGGCCTGGGCCGAGCGGGCGCTGGACAGCTGGGATTTCATCTGCCGGGAGCTCGTCTGCCCGGACGGGGAATGGTATTGGAGCGTGCGCGCGGATGGAACGCCGAACGTCACGGACGACCGCGCCGGCTTCTGGAAATGCCCGTACCACAACGGGCGCATGTGCATGGAATTAATCGAAAGAATATGAGAAAGTTATTGATGGTCGTGGCGGCGCTGGCCCTGTGCCTGAGCGCGTCCGCCAGCTTGGCGCTCCGTCAGCCGTGCAGCGACGGCATGGTCCTTCAGCAGCAGTCCCTCGCGAAGGTCTGGGGCAAGGCGGATCCTGGCAGCAAGGTGACGGTCGTCCCGTCCTGGGACAGGAAGAAATACACCGCCCGGGCGGATGCGGACGGCTTCTGGGAACTCGCCGTGCAGACGCCGGCGGCCTCGTACGAGCTCCGCACTCTGACGGTGAAATCCGGCTCCGACCAGCTCGTCATCCGCGACGTGCTGATCGGCGAGGTGTGGCTGGCTTCCGGTCAGAGCAACATGGAAATGCCGATCCGCGGCTTCTCCGCCTGCCCGGTGGAGGGCGCGGCGGACGTGCTGACGGCTGCGCCCCTGCGCGACCGCGTGCGTATGTTCAAGGTGCCGCGCACCCGCAGCTTCGAGCCGGTGGCCGAGATTGAGGGGGAATGGTGGCGTGCCGATGCATCCACGGTCGCGGAAATGAGCGCCACGGCATTCTTCTTCGCCCGCAAGGTCAATGAGGTGCTGGATATCCCTGTCGGCATCATTTTCAGCGCCTTCGGCGGCTCCATGGTGGAGAGCTGGCTGCCGGAGGAGGTGGTGAAGACCTATCCCGACATCGCTTCCGACCGCGCTTCCATCGAGGCGCTGCAGGCCGACTACCTCAGCCCGTACATGATGTACAACGCGATGATCTGCCCGATCAAGGGTTATACCATCCGCGGCATCATCTGGTATCAGGGCTGCTCGAACGTCGGCAAGCACGATACCTATGCCGACCGCCTGGCCCGCATGGTGGAAATCTGGCGCGCGGCGTGGAACGATACGGACGCCCGCATCCCGTTCTACGAAGTGGAGATCGCGCCGTACATCTACGGCGGGGACGGCTTCGACGGCGCCCGGCTGCGCTTTTCCCAGCATCAGGCCGCGAAGCAGATCCCGAACGCCGGCATCGTCGTGACCAACGACCTGGTCTATCCTTACGAGTGGGACCAGATCCATCCCGCGCAGAAGCGGCAGGTGGGGGAGCGCCTGGCCTACCTGGCCCTGCACCGGGACTACGGCTATGAGCGCGTGGCCTGCGATTCGCCGGAGGCGGTCCGCGCCACCCGCATGGCGGCCGGCCCCTGGGCGCAGCCCGGCACGGTAAGCGTCGAGTTGACGGACTGCCAGGACGGGCTGGACCGCTGGCGCGGTATCGAAGGGCTGGAGGTCGCCGGTGAGGACGGCGTCTTCCATCCGGTGGAGGAAGCCCGCGCCTTTGGCGGCTGGCTGATGGTACGCAGCGAGGCCGTTCCGGAGCCCCGCACGGTCCGCTACGGCTGGGGTGACTTCGCTCCCGGCAACCTCCACAGCGTCGCCGGCCTGCCCCTCGCTCCCTTTGAATTGACGGTGGAGTAAAAAATAATTTGGAGAATAAAAAAATATGCGTACCTTTGCACTCCCAACTGCTGGGTTCGTATAACGGTTAGTACTCGAGATTCTCAATCTCGCAATAGGAGTTCGATTCTCCTACCCAGTACCAAAAAGGCCTCTGTCCATCGACAGAGGCCTTTTTGCTTATTTCATCCGGTAGGGCGCGTCGGCGTAGAGGACGTAACGCTTGGCCTTCCGTATCCACTTCTGCTCCTCAAGCTTGACGTGCTCCTGCACCACGTCGAAGGTCAGGCGCCCGCGCAGGTATTCCTCGATCACCGGATCCGCCACCTTCACGAAGAGCGAGTCGAAGAGCTCGAACTGCGAATAGCGTTCCGACAGGAAGTGCATCAGCTGGAGCGTGTGCAGCAGCGAATGATACTGCGCGCCCGGCTGGAGCATGATCTGATAGCCGTAGCAGCGCTCGCCGGCATAGCGGCCGGCGGCCGGGGTGAAGGAACAGGGGCGCATCATCACGCCGGGCGGCGTGGGCAGGAAGCGGACGTCGCCGCTCTTGATGAAGGGTGCGCCGAAATACTCGTACGGCCGGGCCGTGCCGATGGCGGGCGTGATGGAGGTATTGTTCCACAGGCCGCCGCCGGGGTACATCTCGCAGGTGAACATGCCCGGGATGTCGGAGGCCGGCGCAATGGTCCAGGGAAGCAGGTCCTTGCCGACGTCGGATACGAAGGCGGAGATGATGTGCAGGGGGAATTTCGCTCCGATCTCACTGCACCAGAGGTGGCAGAGCTCGCCCAGCGTGAGACCGTGCCGGTGCGCCACCTTGGGCGTCCAGATGTCGGACTCCACGGCGGGCATGGTCCCTTCGACCACGCGGCCGGCCGGGTTGATGTGGTCGATCACGAAGATGGACGGGCTTTCGTCCATCCGGGCGCACATCGACAGCAGCCGCATCACGTCGCGCGTGTAGTTGAAGTAGCGCGTGCCGACGTCCTGGATCTCCACCACCACGGCATCCAGCCCTTCCAGCTCGTCGGCGGAGAAGTCGATGTGGTTGGTGTCGGGCGTCAGCTCGGTATCGCGCGGGCTGAAGATGCGCTCGAGGTTCCCGCGTTCGCGGAAAATGTCATACAGGTAGCGCCCGCGGTGCGGGTCCCAGCAGTTCTGCGTGCAGAAGCAGGCGACCCGTCCCTCGCGCAGGCTCCTGTCGAGCTGCTCGTCGATCGGGGTGGTGCGGAAGGAGAACATGGTCTATGCGCCGATGATGCGGTGTGCGAGTGCGATGACTTCCTCGCCGAGCCGTTGCGCCTCCTCCTCGGTCTGCGCCTCGGAGTAGATGCGGATGATGGGCTCGGTGTTGGATTTGCGGAGGTGGACCCACTGCTTGCGCGCCTCGAAGTCGATCTTGACGCCGTCGATGGTGTTCACTTTTTCGTTCTTGAACTGCTCCTTCATCGCGTCCAGGATGCGGTCGATCAGGGCCGTGTCGCTCAGGTCGATGCGGTTCTTGGCGATGAAGTACGGCGGCAGCGTGGCCTTGTAGGCGCTCACGCTCAGACCCTTGTGGGCCAGGTGGCTGAGGAAGAGCGCCACGCCCACCATGGCGTCGCGGCCGCAATGGCTCGCGGGATAGATCACGCCGCCGTTGCCTTCGCCGCCGATCAGCGCGTTCACGGCGTGCATCTTGGTGGTCACGTTGACCTCACCCACCGCTGCGGCGTAGTAGGTGCCGCCGTGGGCCTCGGTCACGTCGCGCAGCGCGCGGCTGGAGCTGAGGTTGGAAACCGTGTTGCGCGGCATCACGCCGGCTTTTTCGGCCCGCTCCAGCAGGTAGTCCGCGACGGCCACGAGGGTATATTCTTCGACGAAGGGCTTGCCGTCCTCGCAGATGAAGGCGAGGCGGTCCACGTCGGGATCGACGCTGATGCCCAGGTCCGCTTTCTCGCGGACCACCGTGTCGCTGAGCTCCACGAGGTTCTTCGGCAGTGGCTCGGGGTTGTGGGCGAAATCGCCCGTCGGCTCGCCGTTGAGGGTGATGCACTCCACGCCGAGGCGCTCCAGCAGGCGCGGCATGATGATGCCGCCGACGGAGTTGATGGCGTCCAGCACCACCTTGAATCCGGCCTTGCGGATGGCTTCGGCGTCCACGGCCTCCAGGGCCAGGACGGCCTCGATGTGCTCGTCGGTGAAGTCATGCTCCACGATGCTGCCGAGCTCGTCCACTTCGGCGAAGTCGAACTTCCCGCTCTCCGCGAGGTCCAGGATGGCCTGGCCTTCGGCGGCCGTCAGGAACTCGCCGTGCTCGTTGAGGAGCTTGAGGGCGTTCCACTGGCGCGGGTTGTGGCTGGCGGTCAGGATGATGCCGCCGTCCGCGTTCGCGAACGTGACGGCCAGCTCCGTGGTCGGGGTGGAGGCGAAGCCGCACTTCACGACGTCCACGCCGCAGGCGACCAGCGTCCCGCAGACGAGCTGCTCGACCATGGCGCCGCTGATGCGCGCGTCGCGGCCGACGACCACTTTATAGCGCTTTCCGCTGTTGGGAGCGGGCTTCCGCTCCTTCAGGCAGGCGCAGTATGCATAGGTGAATTTGACGATATCGACGGGGGTCAGGGCCTCGCCGGGGGCACCGCCGATCGTACCGCGGATGCCGGAAATGGATTTTATCAATGTCATAGTTTGCAAAATTACGAAAATAATTCTTATCTTTGCGCCTCGATTCAAAAACACTAGTGTAATGAAAAAAGGAATCCATCCCGAAACCTACCGTCTTGTAGCTTTCAAGGATATGTCAAACGAGGACGTGTTCATCACCCGCTCCTGCGCTACCAGCAAGGAGAACATCACCATTGACGGTGTCGAGTACCCCCTCGTAAAGCTTGAGATTTCCAACACGTCTCACCCTTTCTACACCGGCAAGATGAAGATTGTCGACAGCGCCGGTCGTGTTGATATGTTCTATCAGCGATACAAGAGCCGCAAGAAATAATTTTCTGCGTCACAATAGGTTGAAAAATCCCGATCGCCAGGCGACCGGGATCTTTTTTTTACTGGGGGATGGGTCCCCCAGACCCCCTCGGTCGGCCTCCGGAACCTTTTCCTATTTAGTCGACGGGATCGACGTCGGGGTAGGTGCCGGCGGGGAGGGTGTCCAGGAGGGCGGCCTTGCGGGCGGCGAGGCTGCGGTCGCGGGGGAGAAAATGGCGGTCGAGCACCTCTCCGCTGCCCTGGCGCCGGATTTCGACAAGCCGGGTGTAGGGCGGGAAGCCGAACTGGCGCCGCTCGTCGAGCAGGGCGTCGGCGCTGCGGGTGCCGTCGAAACGGGCGGGCACGGCCGTCTGCACGATGACGCGCGGGGCGAACTGGCAGAGCGTGCCCACGATCTGCGCGGCGCGCTCGTCCGCGCGGAAATCATCGCGGGACACCAGTGCATCGGCCTGCAGCACGGCGATCAGGGCCGCGCCGTCAGCCCCTTCGCGCTTCAGCGCGTTCAGGGTCCGGACGCGGACGTCCCGCTCCGGGAACAGCGCGTCGATCTCCTCCTGCAGCGGCTCGGGCTTCTCCCAGCCGCGCAGCAGCAGGACGGGGCCTTCCGTTTCCCGGACGGCTTCGATCAGTTTGCGGGAGAAGGTCCCGACGATGCCGTTCTTGCGCCGCTCGGCGGCCAGGTCGATGACCTCGGCGGGAGATTCGCCGATCTGGGTCGGCGAATGACGGAATTCCAGGGTCGGCGAATGACGGGAAGAACCGTCCAGGACATATTTCCCGAGACGGACGTTGAGGAGGGTCTCCAGCGAGGGGACGGCGGCGCCGAGCAGGACGCGTGCACCGTGGATGCCTGCGAGGGCGATGGCTGCATCCCGGCCATGGTAGCGCGGCGCGGGCTCCGTCTGCTTGTAGGCGGGGTCCTGCTCCTCGTCCACGACGACGAGCCCGAGCAACCGGTAGGGGAGGAAGAGGGCGGAACGGGTGCCGAGGATGACGGCGGGCGCGCCGCTGCGCAGCCGTTCGGCGACGGCGCGGCGCTGAACGGGTGTCCTGCCGGAATGGAAGACCAGCAGCTGCTGGCCGAATTCCGGCGAGAGCAACGCCTCCAGGCGGTCGCAGAAGGCGATTTCGGGCGTCAGGACCAGGGCCTGGCGGCCGGTGGCCAGCGTTTCCCGCAGGGCGGGGAGGTAATCGTCCCGCCGACCGGGTGCCGTCAGTACTGTAGGCTTCCCCCCGTCATTCGACGGCCCCCCTTCGTCATTCGCCGGCTTGACCGGCGAATCTTCCCGTTCATACCCCGTAATATCCGCGAGCAGCGCGTCGCGTTCGGCCGCCAGGCGCGCGCTGACGCGTTCCCCGTGGCGTCCGGCGAGTTGCTGCTCCTTTTTGGCCAGGCGCTCGCGCAGGCGGGCGAGGATGTCGGCGGCCGTCTGCTCGCTGCGCAACTTGAGCAGCGGGTAGGCCGCCTTATAGACCTCTCCGAGGGTGCAGAGATAGTATTCGGACAGGAATTCCCAGAAACGGAGCTCCTCCGCGGTGACGGCAGGCAGCTCGTCCTGCACGGCCACGATGTCCTGGATCCGCTCCGGCGGCAGGTCGGGCCGCTCGAGCGCACGCCAGACCACGCCGTCGTAGCGCCGACGCCCAAGCTCGACGCACACGCGCCGACCCGGCTCCAGCGGCACGGGAGCGCCATAGGTGGGAATCCACCGGAGCTTGACCGGCAGGAGAACCTGAATGTATGTCCGGGCTGCCGTCATGTCCGGGATAAGATTAATCGGTGTCGCCCGCGGGCTCGTTGGCCGTGCGCGCGAACTCCATCAGGGCCAGGGGAATGTGGCAATAGCCGTCCGGATGCTTGTCCAGGTAGTCCTGGTGCTCCGCTTCGGCGCGGTAGAAATTCTTGAGCGGCTTGACCTCCACGGCCAGCGGCGCCTTGATTTCGCCGGCCACGCGGTCGTAGATCCGCTGGATGGCGGGCAGGTCGGCCGGGTCGCTGTAGTAGATCCCGGTGCGGTAGCGCGTGCCCTCGTCCTCGCCCTGCTTGTTGAGGCTGGTGGGGTCGATGGCCTTGAAATATACCTGGATCAGACGGTCCAGCCCGAGCACGTCGGGGTCATAGACCACGTGGACGGCCTCGGCATAGCCGGTCTTGTCGGTATATACTTCCCGGTAGGTGGGGTAGGCGATATTGCCGTTGGCATAACCGGTTTCGGTCTTGACGACCCCGCGGACGCGTTTGAGGTAATGCTCAGCGCCCCAGAAACAGCCGGCAGCCAGATAAATGTCTTTCGTCATTCGTTTATCAGTCAATCACAGGTACAAAAATAGGAAAAATGATGTAACTTTGTAAGACTGCATCAGAAAAGTTGATAACTAAATAACCGATATCATGAAACGTATTTTAATCGTGGCAGTTATGGTATTATTCGCCGTTTCCTGCGGCCAGAAGGCGACTTCCAAGGCCCTTGTGCTGTATTATTCCGAGACCGGCACCACGAAGATGGTCGCCGAGGCGATCCAGCAGGCGCTGGGCGCCGATATCGAAGAAATTGTCGTGGTGGATCCGTACGATCCCGATTTCAACGCGACCATCGCGCGCGGCCAGAAGGAGATGGCGGAAGACAACTACCCGGCCATTCAGTCCCTTGCTTCGAACCTTCAGGATTACGACGTCATCTTCCTGGGCTACCCGGTCTGGTTCGGCACCTACGCCAATCCGATCGAGACGCTCCTGAGGACCGAGGACTTCAGCGGCCGGAAGATCGTCCCGTTCTGCACCTTCGGCAGCGGCGGCCTGGACACCAGTTCGAAGGCCATTTGCGAGAAGCTCCCCGATGCGGAGGTCCTGCCGGGCTATGGCGTCCGCACCGCGCGCGTCGAGGCCGCTCCCGCGGAGATCGACCGTTTCCTGAAGGAGAGCGGCTTCCTGGCCGGAAAATATGAGAAGCGGGCGGAATTCCCCGCTCCGCACGCGGTCTCCGAGGAGGAATCCGCCATCTTCGACGCGGCGGTCGGCACCTATCCGATGATCCGCGCCAAGGCGGCCGAGGTGGCTGAGCGCGCCGTGTCCGGCGGCAAGGAGTACCTCTTCACCGCGCAGGACCGCGGCGGCTCGATCAAGGTCTATGTCCTCGCCGAGGACGGCAAGGATCCCGTTTTCACGCAGGTGCTGCGGTAGAGACGAGTTAAGTGACTAAAACCAGTTAACCTGAAATGAACTTGCATAAAAACTATCCCGTCTATAATACGACGTTCATCGATGACATGCGCTCCATTGTGGAGGAAGCCGCGACGAACTTCCCTGACAGGACGGCGCTGTCGTACAAAATACATCCATCTGACACCGAAGTGATCCGGGTCAGTTTCCCGGAGTGGCGCGACGATGTTCGGAACCTCGGCACGGCCTTGATCGCCAAGGGGTTGCGGGAAAAGAACATTGCACTGATCGGCGAGAATTCCTACGGCTGGTGCTGCTCTTTCTTCGCCATCATGGCCATCGGCTCGGTGGTCGTGCCCGTCGACAAGGATCTGGCCCCCGAGGATATTGCGGGCATCATGGACGCGACCGGATGCGTTGCGGCAATCGTCGGCAAGGCCGCCCGGGCCAAGTGCGACGCCCTGCTGTCCGGCGGGGCGTGCCCCTCGGTCAAGACGCTCGCGCTGGTCGAGCCGGATCCGGATGCCGTTTTCCCGGGCAGGGAAGTATTCTCGCTGAAACAGCTCGAAGACGAGGGCAACGCACTGTATGCCGCCGGGAACAACGCCTACTACGACTATGAGCTCGACCCCCGACGCCTGGCGTCCATCGTCTACACTTCGGGCACCACGGGCAAGGGGAAAGGCGTCATGCTCTCGCAGACGAACATCGGCCAGGACATGACGCTGGGCATGTATAATTTCGCGCTGACATCCAAGACGCTGCACGTCCTCCCGCCGCACCATACCTTCGGCTCCACGGTCAACTACGTGGGGCATCTCGCCCAAGGCATTGAGGTCTATATCTCCAGCGGCCTGAAGCATGTGAGCGACGAGATCCGTGAGCAGCAGCCCACCCACCTGATCCTCGTGCCGGCTTTCCTGGAGGTGATGCACAAGAAGATCTGGGACGGGGCGCGCAAGAGCGGCAAGACTGGCCTGCTGAAGACGATGATGGCCGTCAGCAATGGCCTCCGCAAGGTCGGCATCGACGTGCGCCGCAAGCTCTTCAAGAGCGTGCTGGAGCCGTTTGGCGGCAAACTGGAGATGATCATCTGCGGCGGCGCGAAGCTGGACGAGGAGATCATCCGTACCTTTGATGCCATCGGTATCACCATCATGAACGGCTACGGCATCACCGAATGCGCGCCGCTGATTTCCTGCAACCGCAACCTCTATCAGAAGGCAGGCAGCGTGGGCCTTCCGATCTTCGACCTCCGTGTCAGGATCGACGACCCGGACGCCAACGGCGAAGGGGAGATCTGCGTCAAGGGACCCAACGTCATGCTGGGCTACTTCAACAACCCCGAGGCGACGGCGGAGGTCTTCGACAAGGACGGCTTCTTCCACACCGGCGACTACGGCCGCCTGGACGACGAAGGCTGGATCTACATCACCGGCCGCAAGAAGAACCTCATCATCCTGTCCAACGGCAAGAACGTCTATCCCGAGGAGCTGGAGGCTGACATCCAGAAGATCACGGGCGTGGCGGAAGTCGTGGTTTACGCCGGCGAGAGCCGCCTGAACAAGGACAAGGAGACCATCGTGGCCGAGATCTTCCCGGACGCCGACGCCGTCAAGGCGATGGGCATCCAGGATCCCCAGGCCTACTTCGAGGAGCAGATCAAGAAACTCAACGCCAAGCTGCCGCCCTACAAGCTCATCAAGCGGGTCAAGCTCCGCAACGTCGAGTTCCAGAAGAATACCTCCCGCAAGATTGTCCGCTTCATCATCGACAAGTCGGTGGACTAGCGGAAGCGGCTGTCAGATAATCAGTTTTACGCGGAAGCCCCGCTCAGTGGGCTCTTCCACAAGCTGTTGGCATTGCCCGGCCAGCGAGTTGCGCTGCTCCTCGCTCAAGGGCGATGCCTGCATTTGCTCCACCATGAAATCCAGGGCGGTGACGCCGGACTGCTCGCTGTGGGTGATGCGGACGGTGATGGGCCGATAGGCGGCCATCACGTCGTCGAGCATCAGCGTGCACAGCCGCTGCGCCGCTTCCTGCTTTCCGGTGATGCCGTATTTGTAGCAGAATGCGCCGATGGACGACTGCATGCCCAGGAAGTCGAAGTCCGGGCCGTCAATCTCGAATACCTCCTTGCGGATGCGCTGGATGAAGGCCTTGGTGGCGCTGTGGACCGGCGCTTCGAAGATCTGCTGCGGCGTGCCGTCCTCGTGGATGAAGCCGTCATACATGAAGAAGATGCGTGTGCTCACATCGTGGGCGAACTTCATCTCGTGGGTGACGATGAGCATGGTCAGACCTTCGTTTGCCAGCTGGCGGATGACGCTGAGCACTTCTCCCACCATCGTGGGATCCAGGGCGGACGTGGGTTCGTCGAAAAGAATCACTTCCGGCTTCATGGCCAGGGCGCGGGCGATGGCCACACGCTGTTTCTGGCCGCCGGAGAGGCTGTCAGGATAGACGTCGGACTTCTCGGCGAGTCCCACCTTGCGCAGGAGCGCCATGCCGTTTTCGCGCGCTTTCTCCGGATCTTCATGGAGCAGCTGGCAAGGCGCAAGCGTGACGTTTTCCAGCACGGTCTTATGCGCGAAGAGGTTGAAGCTCTGGAACACCATGCCCATTTTCTGACGCATCAAATGGACGGGATAGCCTTTGGCGAGGATATTATTCCCGTCAAAGAGAATTTCTCCGTCGGAAGGCGGATCCAGCAGGTTGAGTGCGCGAAGCAGTGTGCTCTTGCCCGTTCCCGAGGGACCGATGATGGAGATGACCTCCCCGCGGTGCACGTCGGTATTGATGTCCTTCAGCACCTTCAGCGCGCCATAATTCTTTTTCATGTGCGCGATGCGGATGACGGGAGCGCCGTCGGGCTGGGATGATGAGCGGAAGGCCGCCGCCTGCTTTGCGAGGTGCTTCCGGCGCAAGGAGAACCCTATGCCGAAGAGCCCTATGCAGCCGCCGAGGATGAGGAAGATGATGAGGGCCCACGGCCGCCGGCCTTCGTCGGCCTGGTCCGCTGACGGTCCGGACGGGTCGGTGAGGATGCCCGCTTCCCCTTTGCGCGTCATAAACACAATATGTGAGGCCAGGTAGCCATCAGAGAAGAGAACCTGTTTCTTGCGCTCGTCGGTAGCGCTGATGACGCCCATCGCCAGATCTGCCTTGCCGGTCTGTATGGCAGGGATCAGGGAGGAGAATTCCATGGTAAGGTACTCCAGCTTCCAATTGCGCCGATTGGCCCACTCCGTGAGAAAATCGATCTCCAGGCCCGCAGGCGCGCCCGAACTGATGAAGTTGAACGGAGCGGTATCCGGTGCAACAGCCACGGTCAAGGTTCTTCCCGTACCGCGCTGTACGGGCTGAGGGTGCGTGGATATATCTTCGCCATTTCGCCAGCGATCGTAGATTTCTTGATAGGTGCCGTCTGCGCGTATATCGGAGAGGAAGTTGTTGAAATCCTGCTGCAGCTCCGTGTTCTCCAAACGGAAGATGGCGCCCAGCGGAATCGGGGGAATGCCGGCTCCTACCGTGTCCACCTTGGCTGCAAGGTCTTTGTCAAAAGTTATAAGGAGGTTCTCGGCGACGATGATATCCGATTTTCCGCTTTCAAGTGTCATGAACATATTGGGCATGCCCGATACGCGTTGTATGTCAGCGCCGGGTGACATCTCCGACACGGCAATATCTTGAATGCTGCCGAGGACAACGCATACGCGCTTCCCGTTCAGGGCCTGGAATACGGCAGGCACTTCGGCCACGTCGGCTTTCTTCTCGGAGGAGAGCAGTTCCGGCACGTAGCACACCGTCCCTCCGATGAGCAGCATGGCGGCTGCCGCAAGCGCTTTCATGCGCTCTTTCTTGGTCAGTGCGGTCAAGAGCCGCCCGACAAGCCATGCCATGAAGAAATAGATGAGGGCCGTGAGGAGCAGGGGGAAGAAGGCGTCGAAGGTGCGGGAACGGATAAGATCCGACGCCCGGGTCATGTCGGTCACGGCAATGTAGCCCACGATGCTGGTGCCCTTAAGCAGGCTGATTACCTCTCCTTGATAGACGGGCATGACAGCCTTGACTACCTGTGGCAGCACGATCCTGATGAAGGTCTGCGTGGGCGTGTAGCCCAGCGCCAGGCCCGCCTCCGTCTGCCCTTTGTCAATGCCCTGGATGGCGGTGCGCAGCATTTCGCCGATGTAGGCGGCGGCGTTCATGCCGAAGGTGACGATGGCCACCACGATACCCGTGGCTTCCATCGGCGCCATGATTACATAATACATCAGCATGAGCACCACCAGCACGGGCGTGCCGCGCATGATGTCGATATACACCTTGGCCACTTTCTGCAGCCACTGGCGGCGGCTCATGCGCATCCAGCACACCAGCCCGCCCAGCAGGGTGCCGAGTACGGCGGCGCACAGGGTGATGATTAACGTGACCTGCAAGCCGTCCAGGATCATCCGGTAGCGCTGCTCGGCAATCAGGTTATTGGTGAAACTCTCTGCAAGGGAAGTGAAGAAATCCATACAAATCAGATTATTAGCTAACTCCGGCCGGCTTACCAGATATAGGTTCTGAGCTCCGTGGGAAGATAGAGGTTGTCGTTGCGGGTGATGCCATAAAGCTCATACCACTTTTATTCGCTTCCATATCTTCCGGCAAAGGAAGCGGATTTGTGGTGGACTGTCCTTCCTTGGCGCATGCGCCAAGGACAAGCGCCTCCAGGGTTATGATGCATTTCTTGGCAAAAGACATGGTAATCAGTGGTTAGTACATACAAAGATAAGGATAATTATGCATCAATAGCAATCTGTTTGTTAGATAGAGCATTTTTGACGAAGTTCATGATAATTGGCCCACATTTCTTCTTGTTCTTCCTCGGGAATTGGAACTACATTCTTCGCTGCTAGTTCGAAACGGTAAGCATTCTCATCGTACAAGATGGGTGTCTCTTTAATTGGTCTTGGCATAAATCTATTTGTGTTTAATGAAATAGACTTTACCTTTGAAACGAGATTATAAAACCGTGATACGGATGGGTAATCGAGTCGCGCAAAAGTCCCCGCCCGCGAGTCCCTCGCTCATGAAGTAATTCCGCCACGTAGTCTTGGGGCAAGTCTAGCAGGAGGTCATTTGGCCTCCTGTATTTTGTGCAATAGGTGCGTGCCGGGAGCGGAGAAGGGCTCTGGTGCTCCCGGGAGGTCAATTATATCGGGAAGCGGGGCGTGCTCCGCAAAACGAAAAACGGACAGCTGCAAGCCGTCCGTTTCGTTTTGTGGAGCATAGGACTCCATTTTCAAGAACAATAATATTCAAAAATAGTTTTATAAGTATTTGATTATAGCCACCTTAGCGAAAGAATAGTAAATAGAAGTATATTTGGATTTTCAAAATTTTATGCGTAACTTTATGCGTAGATTTTAAACTTAGACTGATTATGCCAGTTACAGTATACCTCGAAAATCGCGAAAGCAAGCGCACCAAGGAGAAGGCGATTCGCGTCCAGTTGTC
>JAFXUS010000032.1 GCA_017535125.1 Bacteroidales bacterium
CGGAGGGTGCGCGCGATTTCGTCGTGCCTTCCCGCATGAACCCGGGCCAGTTCTACGCCCTGCCGCAGAGTCCCCAGACCTTCAAGCAGCTGCTGATGGTCGCGGGCTACGACCGCTACTTCCAGATTGTGCGCTGCTTCCGCGACGAAGACCTGCGCGCCGACCGCCAGCCGGAGTTCACGCAAATCGACTGCGAGATGAGCTTCGTGGAGCAGGAAGACGTGCTGAACACCTTCGAGGGTATGATGCGCCAGATGTTCAAGAACGCCCTCGGCGTGGACATTCCCGATCCGCTGCCGCGCATGAGCTGGTATGACGCGATGGATGACTATGGCTCCGACAAGCCGGACATCCGCTTCGGGATGAAGATCCGCGAGATCACGCCCCTCGTGCAGGGCTGCGGCTTCAGCGTCTTCGGCGGCGCGCAATACGTCGGCGGCATCGCCGTCCCGGGCTGCGCCGAGTACACCCGCAAGCAGCTCGACGAGCTGACCGAATGGGTCAAGCGCCCGCAGGTGGGCGCCAAGGGCCTGGTCTATATCAAGTGCAACCCCGACGGCAGCGTCAAGTCCAGCGTGGACAAATTCTACACGCCGGAGCAGCTGCAGGCCGTCGCAGAGAAGTGCGAAGCCAAGCCCGGCGACCTGGTGCTGGTCCTCTGCGGCCCCAAGCGCAAGACGCAGACGCAGCTGGGTGTGCTCCGCATCGAGATGGGGAACCGGCTGGGCCTGCGCGACCCGAAAGTCTTCGCCCCGCTGTGGATTGTCGATTTCCCGCTCCTGGAGTGGAGCGACGAAGACCAGCGCTTCTACGCGATGCACCACCCGTTCACGGCTCCCAAGCCGGAGCACGAGCAGTGGTTCTACTCCGACAAGAAGGAGGACCTGGAGCGCGTCTGCGCCAATGCCTATGACTTCGTGCTCAACGGCACCGAGCTCGGCGGCGGATCCATCCGGATCCACGAGGCCGCGATGCAGGAGCGGATGTTCGAGGTGCTCGGCATCAGCAAGGAGGACGCCGAATACAAGTTCGGCTTCATCATCAACGCCTTCAAGTTCGGCGCCCCGCCCCACGGCGGCCTGGCGTTCGGCTTCGACCGCGTCTGCGCCCTCTTCGGCGGGCAGGAGACGATCCGCGACTACATCGCGTTCCCGAAGAACAACCAGGGCCGCGACGTGATGATCGACTCCCCGTCCCGGATCGACGACGCGCAGATGGAGGAACTCTTCCTGTCTTCCACCTACGTAGAACCGCAGCCGTGAGGATACAGTTGAACTACGATTTGCTCGCGCAGAATACCTTCCGCATGAAGGTGTCCTGCGCGTGCTATGTCGAGTACGAGACCGTCAAGGAGCTGGAGGGGCTGAATTTCGACCGCCTGCCGAAGCCGCTGCTGCACATCGGCGCCGGAAGCAACCTCCTCTTCACCGGGGATTTCCCGGGCACGGTCCTGCACTCGAACATCGAGTTCATCAAATACATCGACATGGGCCTCGACGAGGTGCCGGTCATGGTCGGCGCGGGGGTGGTCTGGGACCATTTCGTCGAGGAAGCCTGCCGCCACGGCCTCTGGGGCGCGGAGAACCTTTCGCTCATCCCGGGCGAAGTGGGGGCGGCCGCCGTGCAGAACATCGGCGCCTACGGCGTGGAGGTGAAGGACATCATTTCCGGCGTCGTGGCCTTCGACCTGCAGGAGCGGAAGAAAGTGAAGTTTTCCCGCGAGGAATGCCGCTACGGCTACCGCGACTCCCTGTTCAAGCAGCCGGAGGCCAAGGGCCGTTACGTCATCACGAGCGTGCTCTTCCGCCTCACGCGCAAGCACAGTCCGCGCCTCGAGTACAAGGGCGTTCGGGAGGCCCTCGGGATTCCCGGTCAAGCCAGGAATGACGGTGCGGCCGACCCGATCGGCCATCTCACGCCGCAGGCGGTGCGCGACGCGATCGTGCGCATCCGGCGGCAGAAGCTGCCCGATCCGGAGGAGCTCGGAAGCGCCGGCAGCTTCTTCAAGAATCCCGTCGTGAGCCGGGAGGATTTCGCGCGCATCTCCCCGGACGGGAGTGCGCCGCATTTCGACCTGCCGGACGGCAGCGTCAAGGTGCCGGCGGCCTGGATGATCGACCAGTGCGGCTTCAAGGGCGCCGTCGAAGGCGGCGCGGCCGTGTATGAGAAGCAGCCGCTCGTCATCGTCAACGCCAGCGGCGCGGCCTCCCCGCAGGAGGTCCTCGCGCTCGAACAACGCATCATCAACGGGGTGCGGGAACGCTTCGGCGTCACCCTGCATCCGGAAGTAGAGCATATATGAGCAGTTTTGTCATCGAAGGCGGACACCGCCTCAGCGGCGAGATCTACCCTCAGGGCGCGAAGAACGAGGCCCTGGAGGTGATCAGCGCCGTCCTCCTCACCCCGGAGCCGGTCACCCTCACCAACGTCCCGGAGATCCTGGATGTCAAGAACCTCATCGACCTGCTGCGCGGGATGGGCGTGAGCGTGGAGCGCCATGCCAAAGGGGAGTACACCTTCACGGCGAACCACGTCAACGAATTCTACATCCGCAGCGCGGAATTCGTGAAGAAATGCGCCCAGCTGCGGGGTTCGGTGCTCGTCGTGGGTCCGCTCCTCGCGCGTTTCGGCAACGCCTTCTTCCCCAAGCCGGGCGGCGACAAGATCGGCCGGCGCCGCGTGGACACGCACATCGAGGGCTTCATGCGCCTGGGCGCGAAATGCGCCTACGACACCGCCAAGCGGGCCTACAACCTCTCCTCGGGCCGCACGATGAAGGGCTGCTACATGCTGCTGGACGAGGCCTCCGTGACCGGTACGGCCAACATCGTGATGGCCGCGACCCTCGCGAAGGGTACGACCACCATCTACAACGCCGCCTGCGAACCTTACGTGCAGCAGCTCTGCAAGCTGCTCTCGGCCATGGGCGCGCGGATCGAGGGCGTCGGCTCGAACCTGCTCACCATCCATGGCGTGGAGGCCTTGCACGGCGCCTCC
This sequence comes from Bacteroidales bacterium, assembly GCA_017535125.1. The sequence continues at coordinate 2,998 of JAFXUS010000032.1, forward strand.
CACACCATCCTGCCGGACATGATCGAGGTCGGCTCCTTCATCGGCATGGCTGCCATCACGCAGAGCGAGCTCACCATCAAGAACGTGTCCTGGGCCAACCTGGGCATCATTCCGGAGCACTTCCGCCGTCTTGGCGTGAAGCTCGAGCAGCGCGGCGACGACATCTTCGTCCCCGCTCAGGAAAGCTACGAGATCGAATCCTTCATCGACGGCTCCATCATGACCATCGCCGACGCGCCCTGGCCGGGCATGACCCCGGACCTGCTGAGCGTGCTGCTGGTCGTGGCCACGCAGTGCAAGGGCAGCGTCCTCATCCACCAGAAGATGTTCGAGAGCCGCCTGTTCTTCGTGGACAAGCTGATCGACATGGGCGCGCAGATCATCCTCTGCGACCCGCACCGCGCCGTGGTCATCGGCCACGACCACAAGATCAACCTCCGCGCCGGGCGGATGACCTCCCCGGATATCCGTGCCGGTATCGCAATGCTGCTGGCGGCCATGTCCGCCAAAGGCACTTCCACCATAGACAACATCGAGCAGATCGACCGCGGCTACGAGGACATCGAAGGCCGCCTGAATGCGCTCGGAGCCCATATTGAACGTAAATAAGATCCTATGCAGGTACTCAAGTTCGGCGGCAGTTCGGTAGCGGACGCCACCCGCATGTCCCAGGTCATCGACATCGTGCAGGCCGCCGTGGCGCGCGACCGGACCATCCTGGTCAGCTCCGCCATCAGCGGCTGTACGGACGCGCTGATCGCCATCGGGCAGGAAAGAGACCCGGCGGCGAAGGCGCAGCAGATCGACGTCCTGCGCCGCAGGCACCATGCCATCGCGCAGCGCCTCTTCACCGGCGCCGAGCGCCGGGAAATGCTGACCGAACTGGACGGCCTCTTCGAAGAACTGGCCGCTGCGGAGCCGGACGCCTGCGTGACCTACGGCGAACTCTTTTCCACGCGCATCCTGGCGCGCAAGTTCGCCTGCGAGGACGTGCCCACGCAGTGGCTGGATTCCCGTCAGCTGGTGCGTACGCTCGGCGGCGTGGTGGCCGAGGGCCTGACCTACGCCAACATCCTGGCCGCCGTGCAGGCGGCGCCGGAAGCGCAGCTCTTCGTGGCGCCGGGCTTCATCGCTTCCGACGGCGACGGTCGCGTGACCACGCTGGGCCGCGGCGGCTCCGACTACAGTGCCGCCCTCTTCGCCGCGGGCGCCAAGGCTTCCGTGCTCGAGATCTGGACCGACGTGCCCGGCATGATGACCGCCAACCCCAAGGTGGTCCCGGCCGCCGTGAGCATCCCCGACATTTCCTACAAGGCCGCCCTGGCCCTCGCCGAGAACGGTGCCAAGGTGCTCTACGCTCCCACCGTCAAGCCGGCCATGGAGGCGGGCATCGCCTTCTCTATCCGCAACACATTCGACCCGCGCCATCCCGGCACGCTCGTTTCCGGCCGTCCGGCCGTGAAGGAGGGCGAGTGGATGGGCGTGACCAGCCGCACGCTTGCCGACAAGGGCGAGGCGGTGGTCTGCCTGGTCGGTGAAGCGATCCCCTCTCGCGCCTCGGCTGCCGGACGCATCCGCGCCGCGCTGTCCGAGGCTGGCATCCAGCCGCTGGGCGAGGTGACGGGCGAGGGCGACGTCTTCTTCATCCGCGTCCGTCCGACCGTCGAACAGGCGGCCGTGGGCGCCATCCATCATGAATTCTTCGAGTCCCGCGCGGTGACCGTGATCCCGGTCTTCATCGCGGGCTACGGGGCCGTGGGCCACGAACTGGTGCGCCTGATCGGCCTGAGCGCCGACCGCATCGCGACCCGGCGCGCCCGCTCCATCCGCATCATGGGCCTGTCCAACAGCCGTCGCTATGCCGTCGATCTGCGGGGCATCCGTCCCGAGGAGGCCGAGGCCCGGCTGGGGAAGGGCGAGAATGCGGCGGACGGTGCCTTCATCGACGCCGTGCTTGCCTGCGCGCCGCGCGGCGCCGTGTTCGTGGACTGCACCAACGACGAGCAGCTGCATCAGCGCTACGCCGAGCTGTTCCGAGGCGGCCTCAGCATCGTCACTTCCAACCGCCGCTCCTTGGCGCTGCCTTTCGTGCAGTACGCCGCCCTCAAGGCGGAGGCCCGCCAGAACGGTGCTTTTTTCCGCTATGACACCACGGTGGGCAACTCCCTCCCGATCCTCGAATCCATCGCCAGCGACGCCAATTGCAGCGACGGTATCGAGGCCATCGAGGCAGTGGTCTCCTGCACCCTGAACTACGTCATTACGGGCTACGACGGCGCCAAGCGCGACAGCCTTGCCACGCTGCTGCGCCGCGCGCAGGACGAGGGCCTGACCGAAGCCGATCCCCGCACTGACCTGGGCGGCAAGGACATGCTGCGCAAGCTGCTCATCCTCGCCCGCGAGGCCGGCGTGCCGCTCGAGGCGGACGACGTGGAGATTGTGCCGATGCTCGGCCCGGAGTTCTTCGACTGCCCGCTGGACGAGTTCTACCGCAAGCTGGCGGAGTACGAGCCGCAGTTCATCGCCCGCGAGGCGGAACTGGACGCGGCCGGACAGCGCCAGCGTTTCGTGGCGTCGCTGCGGCGCGATCCGTCTGCGCGCCACGGCTACCGGGCGGAGATCAAGACGCAGCGCGTCGGTCCCGAGAGCCCCTTCTACTGGATCAGCGGCACGGAGAACGTGACCGTGGTCCGCAGCGAGTATTCCGCCCCGCTCGTGATCAAGGGCGCGGGCGAGGGCGTCCGCCTGGCCGCCACCGGTATCATCAAAGACATCCTGATGTAGCGTATGGACCTGTTTCGTCAAATATTGTCCTTCGATTCCACTTCCGGGCAGGAGCGGGAGCTGGGGCAGTGGCTCGCCCGGAACCTGAAGGCGCCGTTCGTGCAGACCTTCGAGGTCGGCGACGGCACGCTGAACGTCCTGCTCCGTTGGAGCGAGACGCCCCGCGTGGTCTTCTGCTCCCACATGGACACCGTCCCGCCCTACATCCCGCCGACTTTCCTGGAGGACCGGGTGCTGGGCCGCGGGACCTGCGACGCCAAGGGGCAGTTTTATGCCATGTACCGGGCCTGTCAGCGCCTGGCGGAAGCCGGCGAGAAGGATTTCGCGCTGCTCATCGTGAGTGGGGAGGAGACGGGTTCGTGGGGCGCCAAGGCCTTCTCCAAGTTGGGTTTCCAGGCGCCGCTGCTGGTCGTGGGCGAGCCCACGGACAACTGCATGGTGAGCGCCTCCAAGGGCACCAAGCGCTTCAATCTGACCTTTACCGGCAAGGCGTTCCATTCCGGCTATCCGGAGCATGGGCAGAGCGCCGTGGAGCTCTTCGTGGACTTCATGAACGAGCTGCGCGGAGCGGGTTTCCCGGAGGATCCGGAGCTCGGTGCGACCACCTGGAACGTCGGCATGCTGCGCAGCGACAACGCGCAGAACATCCTCAGCCCGGAGCTGAGCTGCCGGCTGTATTTCCGCACCACCTTCGCTTCCGACGCGTCGGTGGTGGACTGGATGCGCACGCATGCTTCCGACACCCTGCAGGTGGAGGAGTTCGGCGGGGACGCGCCGGCGCATTATTACACGCTGCCGGGCTTCCCGACCAAGCCGGTCGCCTTCGGCAGCGACGCGCCGCATCTGGGCGATTTCACGCACAAGATCATCTGCGGGCCGGGCTCGATCACCGTCGCGCACCGCGACGACGAGTTCCTGTCCCTCGCCGATTTCGAACAAGCCATCAACAATTACGTCAAGATCTATGAAAGTTATCATTAGCGGATACGGCAAGATGGGCCACATGGTCGAAGCCGCCCTGCAGCGCCGCGGCATCGAGCTCGTGTGCGCCTCCGAAGACGTCTGCGCCATCCCGAAGGAAGTGGCGAAGGAATGCGTCTGCATCGATTTCACGACCCCGGAAGCCTTCCGGAACAACTATAAGACCCTCGCCGCCAATTTCAAGGCCGTCGTGGTCGGCACCACCGGCTGGAACGACATCTGCGCCGAGGTGTTCGCCGCTTTCGAGCAGGCCGGTACTCCGATGATCTGGGCCTCCAACTTCTCCATCGGCGTCAACGCCTTCTTCGCCGCCGTGGAGCGTGCCTGCGTCGTCCTGAAGGGTCAGGGCTACACCCCGCACGTGGAGGAGATTCACCACATCCACAAGCTGGATGCGCCCAGCGGCACGGCCAAGAGCATCGGCCTCATCATCGAGCAGACGCTCGGCGAGAAGCCGCAGATCGACGCCCAGCGCATCGGCGAGGTGCCCGGCACCCACACGGCCGAGTTCCTTTCCGAGGTGGACAAGCTGACCTTCACGCACGAGGCGTTCTCCCGCCAGGGCTTCGCCGAGGGCGCCGTCGTCGCCGCCCTCATGACCGAGGGCCTGACCGGCGTGCATGAATTCAAAGACCTGATTTTGTAATCATTAAAATTATTAACCATATGAAAAAGACAGTATTCATTGCCATGCTGGCCTGCCTCCTGCTGGCCGGGTGCAAATCAGAACAGGAAAAGGCCTTGGACGAGGCCATTGCCAAGAACAGTCTGGCTGCTCTTCGTGAGTTCGCTCTCACGCATGCGAATTCCATGAACGACAAAGTGACGGGCCGCTACTATGCCGCGTTCAAGCGCATGGAAGAGGATTCGACGTTGTATGCGGCCATCGGTCGCGCTTCGAGCATCCTGGCCAAGACGCAGGCGGAAGAGAAGTATCTGACCACGCTTCCCAACGGCATCCACGCTTCCGAAGTCGCCGCGAGCCTGGCCGAGCACAAGAAGCAGGCGGAGGAGCTGGCTGCCTGCCTGGACGGCCTCCGTGCCGCGTTCAAGCAGTATAAATATGTCGAGAAGAGCGCCAGGGGTGGCAAAGGCATTGAGATAGAATTCACCGCGCCGGACGAGTCCGGCAAAGGAACGATTTCGGGATCCAGCAGCTTCACGGTGAACAAGTATAACTCCAAGCAGGTCGGCGCCCGCGTCACCTGCACCCGCAGCGGCTCCTACTATATCAACGACAACAAGCAGATCGTCGCCCATGTCGAGGAGTCCCGTTCTTATGCGGGTATCGCCGGTGATACCTATTGGAACAAGCGTACCGTCCGGGACGCCCAGGCCAAGTATCCGACCCCCCGTCCGCGCACGTTCACGCTGACCCCGAGCGCCAACTCCCAGACCCTCACGGGCCATGACGACTCCGGCGACTGCACCTTCGAAGCCGTCCTGAGATAGTCTCGTCATTCGCCGGCTTGATTCCCCGTCATTCGCCGGCTTGACCGGCGAATCTACCGCTGCTCGATCGTTTTCCTGACGAGGAAATCGATAAAGGCCTTGCGGCTTTTAAACCCTTCCGGAATTGCCACGACGAGATACCATGCTCCCGGATACTCCCAACTCCATTGGAAGTAAGACTCCACTGGATAAGGATCCACGACCGTATCAATCCCGGGATCGATCGACTGGACCTTTTCCAGGACTTTCTGGTGAATCAGCTCTCTCAATTCAGCCGCATACTCCAGGTCCTTCTCGCTCGGCGCGGGTTTCTCTACAGAAGACATAAAACGGGGCAATTAACAATCATTTCGACCCAAAGATACGCATTCCCCAGCAATTCCCCGTCATTCGCCGGCTTCCATTTCGTCATTCGCCGGCTTGACCGGCGAATCTCCAACCGCTTCTCGTCATCCCCGACCTGATCGGGGATCTCCAACCCTCGGAATTATTTGGCGGGAGCTGCAGGCAGCCGGGCGTACGTCGGGGAAGGGCGGGGCTTTCCGTCGCGGTTGCTGGACGGCTAACTCCTCCTTTTTAGCCGCCTCCTGCGGAGTCGTCTAACAGTCGTCAGACACACGCCGTCCTGCGTCTTCGTCGTCCCTCCTCAGCCGCACCGCTGCCCTTGCCGGGCCCCGCTGATCCTTCCCCTCCTATACGCCCGTCTACCTGCACTTCCGCCAAATAAAACAAGAAGCCACCCTTGCGGATGGCTTCCGGGAGCAATGCTCCATAGGCGGACGGACATTCAGCACCAGCCTTCGCAGACTGATCAGGCTACACTATCGACGTCGATAGTGAGCTCTCACATAATGCTTTTTGCCGTTACGGACGCGCCAGTGGGCGCGAACGCGGACGGGTTTGGCCTTGGCACCTTGTGCCTCCGAGCCAAATAGAACATTGATTGTAATGTGCATGTTGAGTGATAGAGTGTTCAGACAGAAGGTCAACTGCGGCCTTCCGCCGATTGGCTACATCGTCCGCCTTTAGAGACAAAAAGAGCATCATTACCCTCACGGGAAACAATGCTCTATGTACATTACAATCGGCTGAATTCGACAGCCGTTCTCTGTCACTCAGTGCAAAGATAGGGATTATTTCCTGAAAACCAAGAATATTATCCAGATAGATTTAAAACCCGGATTAGTGCCAATACTCTTCCTTATCGGCACCGGGTAGCAATAGCTATCAGAGTTGCCCGTTGCTCGTATGCTGCTCCAGGCTATCCGCTGTACACGCTGTTCGTTTAGATGAGTGGTCGGTTCTGAAAAGGGCCGACCTTTTTCATCCACCACACCCGCAACTTTTCTTCGCAATACCCCATCAATGAATGGAATACTTTTCATATATTTGTAACTGTCCCTCCGGGGACAAGACATATTGATGAAAGTGTTTTCGCTTTTATCCTTGCTTCGAAATCTGGAAAATTTCACTGCATCAAGGGTAAAGCAATCCGTTCATCACCTTGTTTTGGTGCATCGTGCCTTTCCGGCACATCGCCATAACGGGTGTGGGGTATTGTTTATTTGGTGCAAGGTCTTCCAGAACCTCGAAGCAGATAAACGAAAAATGCTCCACACTTTCTTTTTACTAACCACATCTTAGGAGCAGGGTAAATAATCGCGATTATTATGTTTGATGATTGCTCTATTGAAGAAAAAATGGTGATATGCGCTTTGTATAAAGAGACTATCAACCAGATCAAAACAAACACAATGACCAACGCACCGTATGTCATTGCGAAAATGATGGGGAGCGCCCCGAAGCATCCTCAGGCCGTAGTTTATGTTCTTGCATATATTACTAATCTTAACTTAGGAGAAGATATGGTGAAGAATTGCCAAATTTCTAAGTTCGTATGGGATAGAATGTCCTTTGCAAATAGAAAAAAGTTCATCAGTTCACTTATGGAACTGAAGCAGCTCCCAGAAGTAAAAGAATGGTATAATATTCACGTCGGTATAAACTGTGTAATTCGTGATGTTATATGGAAAGTTGAGCCAGATTTCGTTGTTAGTGCTGCCGCTGGACAATTTTTCTCAGACAAATATGGGTACAAAGGAGAGGTTACTACAACAATGTGAAGCTCTCGAGGCATATTACGAGAGGCTCAATCGGGACTTTTATAGCAACTTCCACTTTCAACAACTTGTGGATTTTCTGCCCGCATCCCCTCAAAACACTGTGATTGTTGCAAAACGAGGAGAAAGACAGAGGATTGAGCAGCTGTTTGTAGAAGTTAAGGCCGTACTTGCTTCTGCCCTGGATGCCTATATGACATACAAGAATGGATGGTTCCCTGATAATGAATTCGCCGCTCGAGCGAAAAGATTGATTGATAACCTGTCTGCCGAATATGACAAGACCAGGCATTTCTTTGACTCATATAAACTCATTGAAGACAACACTTAACCTATGTGGTGGAATCGAATCATAGCGTGGTTTTCCGAACTCAGTGAAAAGCAAAGATGCATCAACGACTTTAACCGAGCCGCAAAGGATGCCTTTATCTTTGGGAATGTTCCTGTTTATATGAAAGCGGATATTTCGCGAGGGAATAGGGCCTATCGACACAATATGTCAAGTTTTCTGTTTTCCGGTTTTAGAATAAGAACTGTTTCCGGTCGCTTCTTGACGCGAGAAGAAATTGAGGCCGTCGGTGCCACAATTTCCTCAAACGCAACGCTCATGAGAAAACTAGTTACTCTGGGCTTTGATACATTGGAAATCTATAGTCCTGAAGGGAACCTGGTTAAAGATTGGAGATTAATGGGTATAATGCAAATTGAGTAATCTTATGGGCCTTTTTTCTTTTAACAAGAACCGTAATGCACGGAATAATAAGGAGATGGATAATATTATTGACAGCATGTTCAATAGCAAACCATTGTATGATGAGTTAAAAGTGAAATGTCATCCCGACGTATTTTTGGATGACGAAAAAAAAGAAAAAGCTCAAATTCTTTTTCAAAAACTCCAAAAGTCCAAACACGACATTGTTGCCATGAAGAGCCTGAAGCTAGAAATAGATGCTTTGTTTCAAGATAGATAAAACTATCCGAGCAGCCATCTACCACGCGTCTTTTCCACGAAAGGGTATTCATCAATTATAGTTATTATATGAGAGGTTTTTTTGACTACTTTAAGAACTATTCCTTAAATGAAAAAATACAGGCCTGTGCTTTATACAAGGAAGCCGTTATTATTTTCAGAGATGATCCGGTTTGGCGAATTGACGGCAACTTGCGGATTTCCGGATTGGTCGAAGAATTGAATTTAAGCGTAGATATGATGCGAAATGCCCAACTGTCAAAGGGCGTTTGGGAAAGCATGTCGGAAGATAATAAAAAACAGTTTATCTATTCTTTTGTTGACATGATGGATATTGTCACATTTCGACTTGAGGATGCGGCCCTTGCGCAAGCTTTAGCAAATAAAGGCGTGTCAAAAGAGACTTTTTACAATATGATGGCGCGAAATCTTGGTTATCTCATAGATGATGTCATGGGAAAAATCGGCGTGAATGTCCTCGTGAATATTAAGGAAAGACGGGTCATCCTATTATAACATAGGCAGAGAGATCTATGAGCGAGTCCATCTCAGCAAAAGACATCGACCTTGCTCTCATAGTTAAAAATGACCAAGCTATTCTCACATATAAAGGTGTATGTCCATCACATGGATCCGGAATTGGGAGAGTTCGATTCAGGCTCTTTGCATTGTGAGGAATTCTATGATCAAAAGGGGCGATTGATACGCAAGTGGCATTCTGACATATGGACAACCTACACATATGATTCCGAAGGGAGGCTGTGTGAAGAAAGAGAGAAAAGAAGTCTTGGCACCAGGACCACAATAAGAGAATATACCCCGGAGGGAGATTTGTACCATTTGAAGTCAACCTGGGAGCAATGTGAGCTTTTCAACGGGGAGCATTATTGCATATGCCCGGACGATACCGTTGAAGGGAGTGAGTACTATGATGATGGAGAATCCGAGGAGATGTGGTTTTCTTGGAAAGCCCTTGGACGGTTATGTGAACATGAACGCATAACAAAACATTGGGACGGTTCCGAAGAACGCTCTTACCTAGAGGAAGATTACGACGACAAAGGCAATATCGTCGAGGAGCGGATTTATGGAGAGAAGCGGGAAATGCTCCTGAAAACAAACTATGCCTATTCGGAAGAGGGTGTTCTCCTTGAGAAAGCAACCGTGGCCTATTATGAGGATAACAGTGTGGGCGAGCCGTACTGTAAAAGCGTCTATGATGATAAGGAGCGGGTTGTTATGCATCAGGGCGCGGGGGGCCACATTATGATCTTTAAGTTCTCTGATGATGAATACGGGAATTGGGTACTTCGTAACGCCGATATTAAGGACGATTCCGAAACAGAACATCTTGTTTTTCGCAGAATAATAGAATATCAAAATGGATAAGAACTACTTTAAGAACGCATCATTTGTTTTGGCAGGAGGAGCGTGTCTGCTGATGATTGCCGGACATTTCTTTCATTCCCCAGATGGAGCACTCCCGATCAAGGGTTTTAAATTCGTTTCCGCACTGGCCATTCCAATGCTATGCTTTTGGGCAGGAATGCTTGTTCGGCATATCTGCGGTAAGGTAAAGTGGTGGGTGCTGGCTGTTGCTATCGTTCTTGCTGCCGTGTCCTTCTACTTCTCCCGGCATACGGTGAACAATCTCGGTTGGAGCGAGATTCGATTCCTTTGGTATTTTCTCATACTGTCTGGATTCCTTCTGCCTCAGGACTATCTGTATGACCGTCGCGATAAGGAGGGAATCAAATCCTTCATGTTGCTCGTAATCACAGCCCTGTTTTATGGTGCGTTTGAGTTGTACTGGGGGCGGGTGTATCCATTTTGCATGAAGCCGCAGTTTGAGGATATGGCGGTTCTTCTAATGGTTGTGACGACGAACATGATTCCGTTAGCCGCGCTTCTCCCGGTTTTCTTCGCAGCAGAGTTCTCTTTGTCGAATGCCGCTCAATGGCTTGGCGGACAGAAATGGTTCCGTTGGATCGTTGGAATTGCCGCTTTTATCTGTTTCTGTGGATCTCTTTCTGGATTGTTTGATCACTCCTCGCTATTCTTCTTTTCGCTCAATCGTAAGATACTGTTTTTCGTGCAGCCATTTACAATCTATTTAATCATCGTTATATGCCGGATCATTCGTAAATTGCGGAAGAAAGAAATGACCTGGAAAGAAGTATTTGCCATATAATGAAACGATCTCTCATACTTGCTTTGGTGCTCCTGGTTGGCTGCAAAAACAACAATCCTCCCAGCCCTGCTGAACTCGGTTATATACCCAATGATCTAGAAGAGCTGCGAAACTCTCCAGAGCACGTAGATCTTTCAACCTATGAGGCTCCAGTAGAGGATCGGAATGCCAAGATCACTCCTGCAGAACGAGAGCCGGAAGAAGAGGCTGTCGTCCACATCGTGTATACACAGCCCATAAACGGGTTTGAAGTCACGGTGGATATATATCCTGAAGCAGATGGAGATAGGTTGAAGCACTATGGCCCGGCAGAACTCCATTTCAAGAAAGGAAACACCGAATTCACTGTGGAAATCGATGATTTCTCTGAGGATCACTTCGATTACGAAACAACATTTCTGCCTGGCCAGACGGTTATGATTAAACCGACTCCATTACCTGCCGGAGAGATGATATCCGATGTCTGTACCATTTTTTGTTCAGATGTGGACTTCGATGGCCAGAAGGAGCTGCTGATTAGGGAACCGCTCATTGGGATTAGAGGGACCAATGGCTATCATGTCTACGAGCAGGATGGAACAGAGCGAGATGATGTGCCTTTTTATGCTGTTTGCGATATGTCGACATTCAATGCTTCCGAGAGATCCATTACGCAGCATGAGTACTATGGTGTCATCCTCGGAAGCAATCACCTAAAGTATCGCCGGCAGAAGGATGGCTCGTTTGCTCTCACGGACAGCACCCATATAGACTACAAGGTTGACTTCACCGACAGCATTCGTGTCCATTACCGGAAACAGGGAGACAAGATGGTACTCGTGAAGAAGGAAATCTTATAGTGACTTCACTACGGTTATATACCCTGGTCGAGTTGCTTTGAAAAGGGTTAAATCGGGGTTAAAACACGTTGAAATCACGCCTTTTTCACGCCCCCGATAAAAAAGAAAGACACCCACATCTCTGTAAGTGTCTGATTTAAAGGAGTGAGGCTTAGCAGATTTGAACTGCTGACCTCTTGCCTGTCAAGCAAGCGCTCTGAACCAACTGAGCTAAAGCCTCGTTTGGGACTGCAAAGATACAACAAATTTTGAATTTGCAAAAAAGAATTATTCCCGCGGCCGGAGGGGATATTCTTTGCTGAAGGTGATGAGGACCTCGCGGTAGCCCATGGCGGAGAGGAGGCGGCGGAGGTGGCTTTCGGCGGAGAGCTCTGCCTGGTCGAGGATGCCTTCGCGGACGGCGTCGGCTTGCAGGCGCTGCTTCGCCTGGAGCAGGATGGCCGTCGTCTCCTCATGCGTCCGGTGGCCGGAGAAGAGTTCGTAGTCGGCGGGGTTGAGGACGACGTCGAGGATCTCCACGGGCGGCAGGATCAGCCGCAGGGTGTCGCCGGAGAAGGAAAAATCGCTCCCCTGGATCTTGGTCAGGTCGAAGCCGGCGCGCACGCGCCCTTTGCAGATGATCACGAAATCGCCGCTGCCCGTCAGGCGGCCCAGACCGCTGGCGCGCTTCAACTCGCCGAGGTAGGACTCGTCCCGGTCGGTCAGCACCAGTTCCTCATAGAAGCCGGCGCTCGACAGCTCGCCGATGCTGCGCACCTGCTCCACGACGGCGGCCGTCCGCTCGATCTCCAGCTCGCGGGAACGCCGCTCCCGCCGGGGCGCGAGCAGCAGCACCAGAATGATGGCCAGCAGCAGCGTGAGCGGCAGCAGGTAGCGAAGCGGTATGCGGAAACGTTTGCTCATTCGAAACTGATCTGAATGTTTTCGAACCCCATCTGCTCCAGCATCGGGCGGAAAAACTCCAACGCATTCTCCTCCGCCTCGGCGAGGATGCCCAGCGAAGGAATATCCCGCACGATGTCGCGTTCCCCCTGCTTCAGCAGGGCCTGGCGCTCCCGGTCGTCGAACTTCTGGCGGAAGCCGGTCACGTCCTCGTATTCGAGGCGGATCTCCTCCGGCGGGAGGTTGATGGAGAGGACGGTCGCATGCGGCAAGACCAGCGAAATGGAACGGGACGCCTCGTCCACCACGATCTTGTCAAGCGGAAGGCGTTCCAGGTTGATGCCCGCCTTGATGTAGGCGGTACAGGAGAAAAGGATGCGGCGGTTGCCGATCTTGAACCATTCGCCCTCGTCGCGGGCGCGGACGGCCTTGCGGACGGTGTACTCCACCGTCCCCAGCTCCGCGGTGCGACTCAGGGCGCTGAGGCGCTGCAAGGCCTGCTGCTGGAGCGACGGCCCGTGTGAACAGGCCGCCGTCAGCAAGAGCAGCGCCGCCAGCAGGGCGGCCCGTATGCGGGAGACCGGCATCACTGCGAAGGCTGTTTATTCAGACCAATAGACGAAGCGGCGGTTCTGCTTGATGACGTCGGTCCAGGTCTCCGCATTCTCCTCGTCGTCAAATTCATATCCCGTGATGGTGATGGTCTGGATACGCTCGGTCCAGTTGCCCTTGGCGTCGAAAGCGGTGTATTCGAACTTGATGGTGCCCTCTTCCGTCCAGCCCTCGACGCCGCTGTCGAGCGTGGCGCTGGCCGGATAGACCTTCTTGCCGTCATAGGTGTAATGGTAGGTGTCGAACCATTCCCAGCCGCCGATTTCCTCGGTAATGACGCGGTGCTGGTCGTCGTAACCGAAGGTGTAGGTGAAGAAGTGCTCGATGTCGAGATCCTCGAACTCGTCCCAGTCAAGGTTCGTGTTGTCGTAGCGCACGAGGCGGCCCAGCTCGTCGCGCTCCAGCTCGGTCTGGTCGCTGCACCCCGCGATGAACGCGCCGTTCTCGTTATACACATAGACGTCGCCGAAGGTGTCCAGCGTGATGCGGCCGTTGGCGTCGAACGTGAACTCCAGACGCTCCACGCCGGGTTCGTCAGAAATCTCCATCTCTTCCTGCGTGGTGGAAAGCGTGGTCTGGGTCACATACACCTCTTTCACGTCGCCGAGAAGGCCGAAGGAAAGGGCATCGGAAGGTTTGTTCGGTTTGGGCTGGCAGGCGGCAAGGGCCAGGACGGCCAGCAGTAAATAGCTCTTTTTCATGGTGATTATTGTTTGTTGATTACTTCAGCGAGAAGCTTGATCCCCGCCTCCATGCGGGAGGCGTCGAGGAAGGAGAAGTTGAGGCGCATCGTGTTGCGGTGCGAGCCGTCCGGATAGAAGAACGAGCCCGCCACATAGGCGACGCCTGCGGAGAGCGCCCGGTCGTAGAGCGCCACGGTGTCGAAGCCTTCCGGCAGGGTCAGGAAGAGGAACAGCCCCCCTTCCGGATGCGTCCAGGACACACCCTGCGGCATGTATTGCTCCAGCAGCGCGAGCATCTTGTCCCGCTTGGCGCGGTAGAGCGCGATGCTCTTCTGCAGGTTGGCGTCGAGCGCCCCGCTGCCCATGAACTCCGCGGCCATGTACTGGTCCAGGATGGGCGGGCAGAGGTCCAGCGACTGCTTGCATACATAGATCTGGTCCAGCAGCTCGACAGGCCCAAGCATCCAGCCCAGGCGGAAGCCGGGGGCGAAAATCTTGGAGAAGCTTCCCAGATGGAGCGTCCGCTCCGGCGCGAGGGAATAGAGGGTCGGCACCGGCTCGCCGCTGTAGCGCAGCTCGCGGTACGGACTGTCTTCGACGATGAGGAAATCGCGCTCCCGCGCCAGTGCGACCAGCTTTTTGCGCTCTTCGAGCGTCATCGTCTCCCCGCTCGGATTCTGGAAATCCGGAATCACGTAGCAGAACTTGACCGGCTTCGAATAATCGAAATTATCCAGCGTCCGGATGTCCGCGCGGTAGGACTTGAAAGACTGCAGCGCGCCGAGATAGGTCGGGGCGGTGGTCAGGACCACGTCGCCGGGATCGACGAACACGCGCGTGCAGACGTCGATGCCCTGCTGCGACGAAGTCGTGATCTGGACGTTCTCCACCGGCACGCCGTAGCGGCGTGCGATCACCTCCCGTAGCTCCGGCACGCCTTGCGTCGCCCCGTACTGGAGCGCCTTGGCGCCGTATTTCTCCAGCACCTGCGCGCTGATGCGGCGGATGTCTTCGATCGGGAACGTCGCTGCGTCGGGATAGCCTCCGGCAAAAGAATAGATCGCTGCGAGATCCACTTTCTTGAAGATCTCGCGCACCGGGGAGCGCATAAACGAACCCACATCGCCGGAGAAAAACATACTGTATTCCATTTTTTAAAGATTCCGGGTCAAGCCCGGAATGACGGTGCTACTTCTTCCGCCGGCCCGGTCAGGTAAACCTCAGTGAAACAATCTTGTTTCGGCACGAACTCCACGCTCAGCCGCGCAATCCGCGCCTGGATATCATAGTGGACGGGAGATTCCGGGTCAAGCCCGGAATGACTCCTTTGAAGGAAGGCGGCTATTGCAGAAGCCGTGATTCCCGTGCCGCAGGCGAGGGTTTCGCCTTCGACCCCCTTCTCGAACGTCCGCACATGCAGCACGCCCTCCGCATCGACCGACACGAAATTCGCGTTGGCGCCGACCGGCGCAAAAGCATGGTCCCAGCGCGCCCGGCGCCCCTCCTCCTCCACGTCGACGGCCTCCACGTCCGGCACGAAACGCACGAAATGGCGCGTGCCCGTGTCCAGGAACCAGCCGTCCAGCGCGGGATGGAAGGCGCGTACGTCGATCATCCGGATGCGGACGGTCTTGCAGGCGCCGTCACGGGCGAGGATCTCGCCCGTATGGGGCCCGTCGGCGGCGAGGAAATAAAACGTCTGCCCGTCGCGGGGCTTGATGCCCAGCGCGTCGGCGAACGCCACGATGCAGCGCCCTCCGTTGCCGCACATCATGCCGCCGGAGCCGTCGGAATTATAATATTCCATCCGGAAATCGTAATCCGCGTCGTCGGTCAGGATCATCAGCCCGTCGGTCCCGTATTTCCCGCAGATCGCGGAAATGGTTGCGGGCGAGCGGTACGCGGAGACGTCCTCCGTCCGCCCGTCGAGCACCACGAAATCGTTGCCCGCACCGGAATATTTATGCAGTTGAAACATCAGCGGAGCAGGTCTTCGAGCACCACGGATCCGGCCGTCTTCTCGTCGCGATACTTGACGATGACCGGGCAATAGAGCGACACGCCGCTGCCGGCACCCGGGCCGCGCTTCAGCGGCTTGCTGCCGGACACGACCACGGCGCCGCGCGGCACGACCACGCGCCCGTCCGCATTGCGCGGCACGAACTCGCCCGTCGTGGCGTCGAAAATGGCCGTGGAGGCGGTGATGATCACGCCGGAGGCGATGACAGCCCCTTCCTCCACGATGGTGCCCTCATAGATGCCGCAGTTGCCGCCCACGAAGGCGCCGTCCTCGATGATGGTCGGCAGGGCGCCGGCAGGCTCCAGCACGCCGCCGATCTGCGTCGCGGCGGAGATGTGGATGTGCTTGCCGACCTGGGCGCAGGAGCCGATGGTCACATGGCTGTCCACCATCGTCCCGCTGTCCACGAAGGCGCCGACGTTGATGTAGGCCGGGGGCATCACGATGGCGCCGGGCGCCACATAGGCGCCGCGCCGTATGCTCGTGCCGCCCGGCACGATGCGCACGCCGTCCTCCGCGGAGAACTTGCGCACCGGGTAGGTGTCCTTGTCGAAGAAGGGGAACTGCCCCTGGGACATGTCGGCGATCTTGCCGAGCTTGAAGCCCGCCAGGATCACCTCCTTGACCTCACGGTTGACCTGCCAGGCACCGTTCACCTTCTCGGCGACGCGCAAGCGGCCGGCCTCGAGATCGGCCAGGACGCGTTCGAATTGTTCTATCGTTACTTCCATAATTCTGCCATGACTTTCTGCATCAGCGCACGCGTTGCCTCGGAGGCCGGGGCGAGCGGCAGGCGTACCGTGCCGCCGATTACGCCAAGCTGCTCCAGCGCCGCCTTGGCCGGGATCGGATTGGACTCCACGAAACAGGCCTTGAAGAGCGGGAAGAGGCGGTGGTGCAGGGCGCGGGCCTTCTCCAGCTCGCCGCGCTGCATGGCCTCGACCATCTGCGTGACCTCCTTCGGAGCGATGTTGGATGCCACGGAGATGACGCCGTGGGCACCCGTTGCCATGAAGGCGAGGGTCATGTCGTCGTCGCCGCTCAGGACCGTGAATCCTTCCGGCGCGCGACGGAGGATTTCGCTGACCTGGTCGTAGTTGCCGGAGGCCTCCTTGATGCCCCGGATGTTCGGCACCTCGTTCGCGAGGCGGATCACCGTGTCGGGCAGCATGTTGGCGCCGGTGCGGCCCGGGACGTTGTAGATGATGATCGGGAGCGAAGTCTCCGCGGCCACGGCCTTGAAATATTCATACTGACCCTGCTGGGTCGGCTTGTTGTAGTAAGGCACCACCACGAGCAGCGCGTCGGCGCCGAGGGGCTCGAGCAGCCGGATGTTGCCGATGGTGTCGGGCAGGCTGTTCACGCCCACGCCGGGCATCAGGGGCAGACCCTTGGCGTGCTCCTTGACGAGCTGGTAGATGGCGGTTTTCTCCCCGGCGGAGAGGGTCGGGGTCTCGCCTGTCGTGGCGAGGGGGACGAGGAAATGCACGCCGGCGGCCACCTGACGGTCGACCATCCGGGCGTAGGCTTCATAATCCACGGCACCGTCCGCGGTGAACGGGGTCACCAGCGCCGTGCCGCATCCTTGCAGGACAAGAGGTTTCATATGCAGAGACGATAATACTAACTAACAAGCGTTAAAGATAAATAATCTTTTTTAAAAATATCCCCTTTTTTGGTGTCTTTGTGACAATTAGCGCCGTCTGCGGGCGAAAACGAAGTCTTCCAGTTCGCAAAGCGACCGGTCGGGCGTATCCGATTCAAAGACGAAATAGAGGGCGTGCTTGCCCTGCAGTTTCGCGGCCTTGGGCACGCGGGCGCAGAGCTCGGTGAGTTCCTGCGGCTGTCTGCCGTTGAGCTTGATCTGCCCCAGGCGGATACCGTGGCGCGGGTGGTCCGCCATGATGACGATACGGCCCTTGACGCCCTGCGGGATGAGGCGCACGAGCAGTTTCTTCGCCGCCAGGCGCGGGCTTCTGCGCATCGCTAGGGCCGGGTACAGCTTGTCGAAATCGAAGTACTTGTAGCCGACGACGGAGCCGGCGGTGTTGTTCACCACCGGATTGTGGTTGATGCTGAGGTCGTACGGGTCCGATTCGCCGTCCCAGGCGGGGCGGAAGGGCTGCACGTAGGAGCCGGAGTACTTGTTGCCGAGGTAGTCCTTTTCCGCCGGCCGGGGGCCGGTGAACCAGCAGGCGATGCCTGCGGAATGGCGCTCCAGCGGGTTGAGGCCGCCGAGTTCGAAGCCCTCGGAGGTGTATTCCCCTTCGGAGATCTCCACCTTGCCGTCCGGGCCTTCCGTGACCTTCACCTCGATCGGGGCCACCATGGCCTGCCGGTCGAAGCCGCCGAGGCCGGCCTGGCGGTGGTAGAAGATGTACCACTGGCCCTTGATCTCGCAGATGCTGCCGTGGGTGTTGCCGCCCGGAGCGGCTGTGTAGATGGGGTTCCCGTCCTCGTCAATGTCGCGTCCGCGGGCGTCGATGACGGTGCCGCCGTAGGTCCAGGGTCCGAGCGGGGAGTTGCTCCAGGCCCAGGCCAGGGTGTTGTTGGCTTCCGGCAGGCCGAAGTCGCCGTCGGCCGTCCAGCGGCTGTACACGAAGACGTATTTATCCTTGATCTTGCGGATCGAAGAGGCTTCGAAGAAGCGGAACTCGCCCGGCTGGTTGAGGTGCGAGACCATGTCCTTGACGGGCTGCGTGCCCTTCTTGACCGTGCACATGGTCTCCGGATCGAGCTCGGCGCCCCAGGACTCCTGGAAGCCCCAGTAGCCGTACACGCGGCCGTCGTCGTCGATGAAGGCCGCCGGGTCGAAGCCCAGCGTGCCGACCGTGCGGGTCGGGTCCTTCGGGTCCCAGTTGCAGACGGTGAAGGGGCCGTCCGGCCGGTCGGAGCGGGCGATCATGGAGTTGCGTCCCGCCGCCTGGGTGTTCGGGTAGAGGTAGTAGGTCTTCTTGCCGTCGGGGCCGATTTTCTCGACCACGTCGGGGGCGTAGAGGATGTCGCCCTTACCGTCAGGATTCAACGGTTTTCCGTTCGCGTCGTACACCGACGAGAAGATGACGCCGCCATAGCGCCAGTGCAGCAGGTCGTCCACGGAGGCGGACCACACGACCTGGTCGCGGCCGCAGTAGGCGCTGATCTCGATGTCGTGGGAGCCATAGACATAGACGCGGTACTGCCCGGGATTGTCCGGATCCTCGAAGACGTAGGGCTCGCCGTCGGGGATGTATTCCCAGAGGGGCAGGTACGGGTTGGCCGCGTTCGCGGCGAATCCGATCAGGCAGGCGCCGCCCAGGACGGCTGCGATGCGGGAGAGAAGGGTCTTGGTCATAGGGCACAATGTATGTAGTACACACAAAGATAAGGATTTTTACTATCTTTGTTTTCGGTATGAAGACGATGTTCCGCTTTTTCCTGCTGGCGACGCTCCTCCTGTGCGGCGCCCCGCTGTGGGCTCAGGAGCATCCCGACGCCGCGAAGGAAAACCCGCGCAAGGTGGCCGACGCCATCATCAAGGAGGCGGGCCGGCATCTGGGCAAGCCCTATCTCTATGGCGGCAACGGCCCGGAGAGTTTCGACTGCACGGGCTTCACCTGCTTTGTTTTCAACAAATTCGGCTACAAACTGTCCCGCACCTCGTCCGACCAGGCGCACGACGGCCGTGAGGTCAAGGGCGGCATCGAGAACTACCAGAAGGGCGACATCATCATCTTCGGCGGCCGCACCAACAAGAAGAGCCCCGGCCACGTGGGCATCTTCATCGCCGCGGACAGCCTGAACAAGAGCTTCACCTTCATCCACGCCTGCAATTCGGGTGTGACCATCTCCCATATCGACGAACCGTATTACGCGCAGCGTTTCATCGGCGTGCGCCGCATCCTGCCGGACTTCCCGCCGGAGGCGAAGGCGGAGAAGAGCCGTTTCAGCCTGCTTGAGTTGCTCGGCGGCAAGACGGGCGCGGCGCGTGATTCCGTGCTCAATGCCGTGCAGGAGCGCCGCCTGGTGCTCTTCCCGGACGGCACCTGGGCTTTCGTCGGCGCGGACGGCAAATATGCCGAGCCGGGCGGCGACCGCGACTTCATCCTGAACGCGGACGGCACCTGGCGCAGCGAAGAGGCCACTTCGGCGGAATTCTACACCGTCCGGGCGGGTGACACCATCGCCAAGATCGCCAAGAAGTTCGGCGTCTCCGTGGACTCCCTGCTGGAGATGAACGGCCTGACGAAGAAATCCGTCCTCCGCCTCGGCGACCGCCTCCGCGTGCGGTAGGATCCGCAGATTTTTGCTATCTTTGTCCTTACTATGTTTGAGAAGGAAGTCTATATCGCGCGTCGCAAGGAATTGCTGAAGCGCATGGAGGGACAGAAGGGCGTCGCCCTCTTCCTCGGCAACGTGGAATCTCCCGCCCAATACGGGGACAACTGCTACAAATGGCGCCAGGACAGCACCTGGATTTACTACTTCGGCATCGATGAGCCGCGCTTTGCGGCCACCATCGACCTGGAGACCGGAGAGGAGACCCTCTATGCGGACGATTTCGGCATCGACGACATCATCTGGATGGGTCCCATGCCCTCCGTCCGCTCGCTGGCGGACCGCGTCGGCGTGGCGAACACCGCTCCGTATGACGCCGTCGCGAAGGCGCTGAAGGGCCGCCAGGTCCATTTCCTGCCGGCTTCCCGCCACTACAACCAGATGCTGCTCTCCCGGCTGCTCGGGCTCGCCCCGGAGGAGGTCGTGATCGCCGGCAAGGCCGGCTGCGCCAAGGCTTCGGAGGCGCTGGTGCGCGCCGTTATCGCAATGCGCCTCATCAAGGAGCCGCGCGAGATCGCGGCCATCGACGCCGCCTGCAATCTCGGCTATGAGATGCACACCATCGCCCGCCGCGGCATCCGCCCGGGCCGCATCGAGCAGGAGATCGTCGGCGAGATGGAGGGGTTGGCGCTGGCCAAGGGCTGGGGCGTGAGCTTCGCCACCATCCTCACGCAGCACGGCGAGATCTTCCATTGCCACAGCCACGAGATGCCCGTCGAGCCGGGCAAGTTGATGGTGGTGGACGCCGGTGTGGAGGCAAACGACCACTACGCTTCCGATTTCACCCGCACCTACCCGACCGCCGGCCGCTTCACGCAGAAGCAGCGCGACATCTACCAGACCGTCTATGAGTGCAACGAGCTGGCCTTCAGCATGACCCGTCCGGGCGTTGCGTACCGCGACGTCCATCTGGCCGTGGCCGCCCACATGCTGGACAACCTCCGGCAGCTGGACCTCGTGCGCGGCGACCTCGACGGCATGGTCGCGGACGGCATCGCCGGCCTCTTCATGCCGCATGGCCTGGGCCACAACATGGGCCTGGACGTGCACGACATGGAGGATCTGGGCGAGAACCTGGTCGGCTACGATGCGGACCAGACGCGATCGCCGCAGCTCGGTCTGGGCAGCCTGCGCATGGCGCGCGTGCTGCAACCGGGCCACGTGGTCACGGACGAGCCGGGCATCTACTTCATCCCTGCGCTCATCGAGCAGTGGAAGCGCGAGGGCACGGACGGCGGCCGCGTCAATTACGCGAAGTTGAAAGAATACTACGACTTCGGCGGCATCCGCCTCGAAGACGACGTCCTGGTGACGGAGGGCGGCGCGCGCCGGCTGGGCGCCAAACGACTGCCCATCGCCCCGGACGAGATAGAAACCATCATGCAAAACGAACAACTATAGAAAATAGAAATGAGTTTACTGGAAGGAAAAGTCGCCCTGATTACGGGCGCATCCCGGGGCATCGGCAAGGCCATTGCCCTGCAGTTCGCATCCGAAGGAGCTGACATCGCATTCACCGATATCAAGATCATCGACGAGACCGTGAAGGAGCTGGAGGCCCTCGGCGTCAAGGTACGCGCCTACGCGTCCAACGCCGCCGATTTCGCCCAGACCCACGAGACCGTGGAGCAGATTCTCGCCGACTTCGGCCACATCGACATCCTGGTCAACAACGCCGGTATCACCCGCGACGGCCTGATGCTCCGCATGGAGGAGGCCCAGTGGGACGCCGTCATCAACGTCAACCTCAAGTCGGCCTACAATTATATTCATGCCGTCACGCCCATCATGGCGCGCCAGCGCGGGGGCAGCATCATCAACATGTCCTCCGTGGTGGGTGTCAGCGGCAACGCCGGCCAGTGCAACTATTCCGCGTCGAAGGCGGGCCTGATCGGCCTGGCGAAATCCATCGCCAAGGAGATGGGTCCCCGCGGCATCCGCGCCAACTGCATCGCGCCGGGCTTCATCATCTCCGACATGACCGCCGCCCTCCCCGAGGAGGTGCGCGAGGCCTGGGTGAAGCAGATTCCGCTGCGGCGCGGCGGCACGCCGGAAGACGTCGCCAAGGTGGCGCTTTTCCTCGCCAGCGACCTGTCCTCCTATGTCAGCGGCCAGGTTATCCACTGCTGCGGCGCGATGAACTGCTAGTTATGAAAGCCACCCTCTCGGCGTTGCTGGACCTCGTCCTGCCGAGGGTGTGTGTGGTGTGCGGACGACCCCTGATTCCGCAGGAGCAGCATCTCTGCATGCTCTGCCTGGCCGATCTGCCGGAGACCCGCTACGCCCCCCTCGGACACAATCCGATGGCCGACCGCTTCAACGCGAAGATTCAGGTCGATGAGTATGAGCCGTATGCGTATGCTGCGGCTCTATATCATTATCGGGCGGAGTCCGGCTACAAGAAAATCTCCCAGGCGCTCAAATACCACCGGGATTTCGGGACGGGACGCTGGGCGGCCCGGCTGCTCGGCGAGCGTCTCGCTGCCTCGCCGCTCTATGCCGACGTGGACCTGGTGGTGCCGGTGCCGCTGCACTGGACGCGGCGCTGGCGGCGCGGCTACAACCAGGCGGCGGTCATCGCCCGCGAGGTGGCGCGGGTGCTGGATGCGCCGTGCGCCGAGCGGCTGCTGAAGCGGCGGCGCCGCACCCGCAGCCAGACACATCTGCACGGCGATGCCAAGGCCGCCAACGTGGCCGGCGCCTTCGCGCTGCGCGGCACCGTGCGCCCTGCGGCGCAACATATCCTGTTGATTGATGACGTGTTCACGACCGGCGCTACGTTGGCCGCCTGCCACCGTGCCCTGCGCTGCGCGTATGGCCCGCAGGTCCGCATCTCCGTCGCCACCCTCGCCGCCGTCGGCGATTAACCCCTCCACTCCCGGCTACTGTGGGTGATTTCCCCCACAGTAGTGCTGATTTAAAGGAGATCAGCGATGATGTCGTCGCTGACGAACCAGTGATCTTCGGGAATGCGGAGGCGCCCGTCAGGCAGCCGCACCAGGCGCCCGTCGGCCAGCATTTCCGCAGCTTTCGCCGCATCCGGCAGCTTCGCCGGAATTCCTTTCGCCGTCCGCAACCCCAGCATGATCTCTTCTTCAGATGCTTCTTCGGCCGACAACCGCTCGTAGCCTTCGCCGCTTCGACGGAGAGTAGCTGCGTTCCAGGAGCGGGTGTGGCCGTCAAACGAGTGGGCTCCCGGACCTAAACCGACGTAGGGGTGGCGGGACCAGTAGGCGCTGTTGTGGACGGCTTCGCGGCCGGGGAAGGCCCAGTTGGAGATTTCGTAATGGTTGTATCCGGCGTCGCGGAGCGCGTCGCAGAGCAGCCGGTACTGCGTCGCACACTGCTCCTGCGGTGCCTCGACATAGCGCCCCTCGCGCACCATGCGCCCCAGCGCGCTGCCTTCCTCGATGCTGAGCTGATAGGCGCTGACGTGCTCCGGCCGCCAGGCGACGATTTCGCGGAGCGTCCCGGCTAGAACGGCCTCCGACAGCTGCGAGAGGCCGAAAATCAAATCCACGCTGACATTCTCCACGCCGGCGCGTCGCAGGATTTCGAAGGCCTGGCGGGCATGCGCCGCGTCGTGCCGCCGGTTCATCCAGCGGAGAATCCCGTCGTCGAGGCTCTGCACCCCCATGCTGACGCGGTTCACCCCCAGCTCCAGCAGCCCCCGCACATACGCCTCCCCCTTCTCCACGATATCCTCCGGATTCACCTCGATCGTGAACTCATCGAAGTCGACGGACGGAGTCTTCCAGACGGGCGGCCCGGAATTATTTTTCGGACAGGTTTGCCGAAAAACCAATTCCGGCTCCGCTTTTCCTCCGTCGGCGAATGACGGCTGGTGCCTCGAGGTATCGGAGCGAAGCGACGCAGGGGGTTCGGGGGGAACGCCCCCCGATGAATGGAGACTGGCGCTCCGACAGGAGCGAAGCGACGCAGGGGGTTCGGGGGGAACGCCCCCCGTCATTAGCGAAGCGGCTGCTGCCATCTGGCGCAAAAGCGCCAGAGGCAGCACCGATGGTGTGCCGCCTCCGATGTAGAGGGTATTCAGATCGCGGGTCGCCTCGATCTCGTCCCGACGCCGGGACGCTTCGGCGCAGACCGCAGACGCGTACTGCTCAAACAATTGCGCATCCCGTTCCCGACAGGCGATTTCCGAATAGAAATCGCAATAGGTGCAGAAGCTTCTGCAGAACGGGACGTGCAGATAGATCATTTAGCGGAGCAGCAGCTCTCCGTGACCGAGCTGCGCCTGCGTCGTGTAGGCGTTGACGGTATAGACGCCCTTCTGGAAGGATCCGATGTTGTTGACGTAGATGCCCAGATCCACCTCCTTGCCCTGATAATCCACCTCGCGGGAAGCCGTTGCCTCCAGCGTCTCGCCGTTGAAGGTGAAGGTGGTGCCGTGGCCGTCGGAGAGGAGGTTGCCGTCAGGATCCGTCACGCGCACATAGACGCGCACCGGGCCGTGCTCGGCGAGCTCGTTCTCGACCAGCGTGAGGTTCACGAGGAAGCGGGCCACGCGGTTGGCCTTGTCCGTGATCTTGTCATTGTTGTTGTAGGCATACATCACGAAATTGTGGGCCTTGATGATGGAGCCGGCCGTCACGCGGTTCGTGAGGGTCTCGACCTGCTGGGTCAGCTGGGTGTTGATCTGCTTGGTCTGTTCGGCCTCCTTGCGGGCGGTCGCCGCCTCTTCGGCGAGCTTGTGGTTCAGCGTATTGAGGGAGTCGATCTGGTTGATGTAGCCACGCATGATGGAGCGCAGGGTGCCGAGTTCCTTCTCATACTGACGGATCTTGGCGCGGTCCGTGGCCTCGGACTTCTTGACGCGGTCCAGCAGCTGGGCGATCTCCTCGCGGGAGGAATCCAGCTGGGCGTTGATGGAATCGTACTCGGACGAGAGATTCTCATAGTCGCTCTGCAGCGCCTGGATCTGCTCGGTGAGGTCGATCTTCTCCTCGTTCAGCTCATCGACGAGCTTGCCTTTGGAACTCCAGACATAATAGAGGGCGGCGGCAAGCGCGAGCGCGATGACGGCCAGGACGATCATGATGGCCTTCAGGCCACCGTTAGCCTTCTTTTCAGCCTGCTCTCTTTCCAGTTTCTCGATAGGATCTTCTCTTTCCATTTTCTTGCAGTTTTATAAAATCAAGCAAAAATAGTAATTTTTATGCTAATTTTGTCATTATGAAATATCTAATCCGCTCACTGAAGTATTTTTGCTTCCTGATCATCATCCTGACGCTCATTATCCTGGCGCTGGTGCTGACGGGATTCGTCGAGGCCGACCTCTCCAAGATGTTCATCAACGGCTATGATTCACTTTGGCAAATGGCCCTGATCATGCTGGCATTCGCGCTCATCTACCCGCGTTTCGGCTTCTCGAAGCGCACGGCGCATCTTACCGGCTCCCCGGAGGAAGTCCGCCCCGATCTCGTGCGCGTAATGGAAGCGATGGGATACAAGGTGGAATCGGAAAAGGAAGGATCGATCAGCTTCCGGCGCCGCTCGGGTCTGTCGCGGGTGCTCAAGATGGGTGAAGACCGCATCACGCTTTCGCCGACGGCCGGCGGCTATGAAGCGGAGGGCCTGACGCGCGACCTCGCGCGCATCGTGTCCATGCTCGAAGCTAGTCGAGAAGGTGCGTAGAAGCGGCGCTGAGCGCCTCGTAGAAATCCTCTCCGAAGACCTTCGTGAGGGGATTTTTCAGAAATTGATAAACCCGGATTCCTTCGCGGGCCCCCTTCTCGAAGGCGGGCTTGCAGACGTCCCAATGGTGGACGTTGAGCGCGAGACCTCCGCCGGTCAGTTTGGTGACACGGATGGGGTAGAGCGAACAGGAGGCGGGCTTGACGCGCCCGGCCATTTCGATGGCGCAGAGGCATTCGCCGGCGGCGCCGAAATGGCAGAAGGCGCAGGGGCAGTCCTGCGAATCGGGCAGCGGCGGCATCAGGGGCGTGACGATATCGTCATCCCGGTCCACCTCGAAGAAGCCCTTCGCGTCCACGGCGGCGCGGCCCGCATCCGTCATGAAGCCGTTGTAGGCGGGATAATCCCGCTCCAGACCTTCCAGTTCGGCCTCGTCAAGCGGGGCGCCGCTGTCGCCCACGATGCAGCAGGCGCCGCGGCACACGGCATAATCACAGGCGAAATACTCCATCACGACGTCCTCCGACACGAGGATGTCCCCAATCTGGATGATTGTTCCGAAACGTCCTTTTCCCATCACTGAATCGTGTATTCGACTTCTCCGCCTTCGGAGAGAAGTTCCAGCATTTCCCTGACGCCCGCCACGGACACGCGCTGCACGGCGGCCTTGTAGTCCGAGACCAGGTCCTTACCCTCGCTGTAGCGGACCAGGACGTCCTCCATCAGGGTTTCGGGGGCGGCGTAGCGGTTTTCAAGATCCTTGAGCAGGGTGGCCCTGGCGGCGCGGACGGCACTCTCCGTCACGGGGATGGCGTCCAGACGCTGCGTCACGCTGCGCACGGCGTCCAGCAGCTCGGCCGGGCTGCCCGGGCTGACGCCGGCCGGCAATCCGCTCTCGGGGCAGGGATGGCAGTTGACGTAGAAGGTCACCCGTTCGTCCGGGAAGAGTTCCAGGTGCCCGCTCAGCTCCGCGCTCGCGCCGTGGTCGGCCAGTGCGGCTGCCAGCTGCTGCCGGATCAGCGCGCACGCCACCTGGAACGAGAGGTAATTGTCCAGCTTGAACGGTATGGCCGCGGACCGGGCCACGTTCACCCCGATTTCCCGGGCACCGGTCACGCCCGCGGCAGCCTGCTCCGTGCGGGAGACGCTGCCGGTGATGAAGCGGCTCTCCACGCGCGGTCGGGTGGAGAAGCGTTTCTCCGTGCCGAAGGCATCCAGGATGCGGGGGAGCTCCTTCTTGAGCGTCTCCTCGTCGAGGTCGCCCGCCAGCATGAGGACGCCGTCGCCGACTTTCCTGAAGAGGGAGGCGAAATACTGCTCCGCCCGCGCGGGAAGGTCGTCGGACAGACAGGTCGTCCGCTTGCGCTCCGGATAGAAGTAATCCGGCCGCAGGAGACTGTCCATCTGCGCGTTGACGTCGCGCGGCGAGCTGGCCTCGCGGTCCAGCCGCAGCGCCTCTTCGAGCTTGTAGGCTGCGAACGCGTCCGGGTCCGGTTTCCGGTCATGCGCGAGCGCCAGCAGCGTCTGCATGAGCCGGGAGAATTCCGCGGAAGGCGCGCGTCCGGTGATGCGCAGGTCCGACAGCGAGGCGGCGGCCTGCAGGGAGATGCCGCTCGCGTCCAGCCGCTCGCGGAATTCCGCAGCGCTCATCCCGGCCACGCGGTTGAGCGTGAGCATGTCGCCGACGAAGGCGCTCTCGCCCGCCCGCAGGTCCGGTACGTCCGCCACGCCGCCGCGCAGCAGCAGCGCGTAGTGGAACTCGCGCGGGGTGTTCATTTTCTTGAAGATGACCTTGATGCCGTTGGCGAAGGTCCAGAGGCGGCCGCCCGAGAGGGGTTCCGCCGCTTCGTTGCTCAGGCGCACCCGCATGCGTGAGGCGTAGAGAAGATTGGGCAGTCCGGCCGCATCCGGGGCGCTGTCGTCTTCCGCCGCGGCCCAGGCTTCCGCAAAAGCCTGCTTCAGCTGCTGCCGGTCGGGTGTAAGGCAGGGCAGGTCGAGGCGCAGCGTAAGGTTGCGTGCCGGGTCCAGCAGGGCGCGTGCGAAGCCGTTGAACAGCACCAGCTCGCGCTCGTCGTCCAGGCGGCGCGTACCGATGAAGGCGCTCAGCATTTCGCCGGAGGCGAGGTGGGCGCCATATAAATAAGAGGCGACGCAGCGCTCGAGGTATTCGTCATTGTGCAGGCGCCGCGTTGCGTCCCGGCGGGCGTCCGCGATCTGCCGGTCGCGCGCTTCGAGGAATTCGTCCATGCCGGCGCCGTCCCGGTCCAGGTCGGCCAGCACGGAGGCGAAGCAGCGCACGGCGCTGTCCAGCTGGCTGGCGGCGGTGCAGACCGTCAGGATGTAGCGCTCGTCTCCCGGCCCCTGCGCGCTGTCCTCGTAGCGGTAGCTGAAATCAGCGAGGGGAAGGCCCGCTGCGCGGAAACGCTGCTCCAGGCGCCGGCCGACGATGCGGCCCAGCTGCTCGGCATAGGCCCGCGCAACCAGCGGCTGCGGGGTGTTCATCAGCTGCCGGGGCAGCCGCTCGGCGCGGTAGATGGCATTGATGGCGGCCGCCTTCTTGCCCGGCTGCTGCGAAACGAGCAGCGAAAGGGTGTCCTGCGGCGTCCAGGCGTAGCCGTCTCCACGGAAATTGTACTCCAGCGCGGGAACCATCATCGACAGCAGCCCCATGCGCTCCTGGATCTTCTTGGCGTCGATGTCGCCGCAGACGATGACGGCCTGCGGCTTGCGGTAGGCCGCCGCGATGTCGAAGAGCATCAGCAGGGTGGAGTCCGCGACGCTCTCGTCGTGGGTGGGCACGTCGTGAAAAGAGAACAGCGCCGCGTCCGCGGGCAGGGAGATGAAGCCCTGCGCATCATAGCCGATGCCGTGGTCGGCGAGGAAACGGTAGGGCGCGCGGCGCCCGAAATGCGGCAGCTCCCGGAGCAGGTCGCGTGCCTGCGCTGCGTCCCGCCGCCCGCGCTGCACCAGCGCGAAGTCGGCATAGCCCTTCCGCTCAGGGTTGGTGACCAGATAGAACTGGATGCCGTCGGGCAGGCTGCCGCGCTTAATCTCAGGAGCGGTGCCAAGGGACGGAAGCTCCTGTCCGTGCATCATACAAGATACCAGGAGGAGCGTTAGGCACGATATGTGCTTGAAGAACTTCCGCATAACAATTGCAAAAGTAAAAAAGAAAATGATTACATTTGCAGCCAATCGCTTTGAAAACTAATAAAACCTATAGCAGTATGAAAAAAGTAATTGCTACGCTTGCAACAATTGTTGTCGCTCTCGGTTCCGCCTTCGCCCAGGATCTGGCCGCGGTGACCGAGCTTTACAATGCCGGTGCGGAGGCGATCTCCGTCAACAAGGAAAGTGCCCTGAAATCCTTTGAGGAAGCTCTCAAGCTTGCCGAAGCCCTTGGCGACGAAGGCCAGGAGATTGCGGCGAACTGCAAGAATATCATCCCCAACCTGAAGCTTTCCATGGCCAAGGATCTCGTGAAGGCGTCCCAATTCGACGAGGCGGTCGCCGCGCTGGTGGATGTGGAGAAGGTGGCCGAAGCATATGAGGCCCTCGACGTGCTCGACGAGGCCAAGACCCTGATCCCGCAGATCAAGATGTCCAAGGCGAACAACCTCTATAAAGCCAAGGAGTTCGATGCCGCTGCGGCTGCTTTCCAGGAGATCCTGGATGCGGATCCGACCAATGGCAATGCCGCTTTCTACAAGGGTGCCGCGCTGGTCGGCGCCGGCAAGAACGCCGAGGCGATCGCCGCTTTCGAGCTGGCTGCCGCCAATGGCCAGGAAGCCAACGCCAAGAAGCAGATCGGCAACCTCTACCTGAAAGAGGCTGCCAACGACCTGAAGGCCAAGAAATATGCTGACGCCGTGGCCGCCGCTGCCAAGGTGAACGACTATACCGAGAACGCCCAGGCATGGCAGATCGCCGGCCAGGCTTCCCAGCTTGCCGGAAAGAACAACGATGCCATCAAGTACTTCGAGAAGTACCTGGAGGCCGCTCCGAGCGCCAACAACGCCGGCCAGATCGCCTTTACGCTGGGCGCTCTGTACCAGCAGGCCAAGAACAACGCCAAGGCCAAGGAGTTCTACAACAAGGCCACCAGTGATCCGAAGTACGGCGCCGAGGCCAAGAAGATGCTTGACGCCCTCAAGTAATGCGGGCCCTCGAGCTGCTGGCTCCCGCCAGGAATAAGGAAATCGGCATCGCAGCCATTGACTGCGGTGCCGATGCCGTATATATCGCGGGCCCCGATTTCGGGGCGCGCAAGGCGGCGGGCAACAGTTTTGAGGACATCGCCGAACTCTGCACCTACGCCCACCAGTTCGGGGTGAAGGTCTTCGTGACCTACAACACCTTGTGGCGCGAGGGCGAAGAAGACGAAGCCCACGCGCAGATGCTCCGGGCCCAGGAGGCTGGAGCGGACGCGTTCATCATCCGGGAGCCCCGGATTGCCGCGTGGGGCGACGTCACCATCCCCATCCACGCCTCCACCCAGTGCGCCATCCGGGATGTCGAGCGCGCCCGCGCGTTCGAAGCGCTGGGCTGCGAGCGCATCATTCTGGAGCGGGAGCTCTCACTCGCGCAGATCCGCGAGATCTGCTCCGCCGTACAGTGTGAGGTGGAGTTCTTCGTGCACGGCGCGCTTTGCGTCTGTTACAGCGGCGACTGCCGCCTGTCGGAGTACCTGGACGGACGTAGCGCCGATCGCGGCGAATGCATCCAGGCCTGCCGCTCGCTCTACGATCTCGTGGACGGGGACGGCCGGGTACTGCTGCGCAACAAGGCCGTCCTGTCGCTGAAGGATTTCAACTTGAAAGCCCGGCTGGAGGAGCTGGCGGACGCCGGTGTGTCCTCCTTCAAGATTGAAGGGCGGCTCAAGAACGCCTCCTATGTCAAGAACGTGGTGCGCGATTATTCCCTGGCGCTGGACGCGCTGGTGGCGAAGTATCCCGAGCGCTATTGCCGTGCTTCGTGGGGTGTGGTGACGGGCGGTTTCGCACCTGACACCGGGAAGACCTTCAACCGCGGCTACACGGAGCTCTTCCTGGACGGCAAGCGGGGCAAATGGTCCTCGATGGACGCGCCCAAGTCGATGGGCGAGGCCGTCGGCACGGTCTCCCGCATCCGCCGCAACGCCGCGGCCCGCACGATGGAATTCTCCGTCAAGCCGGCCCGGGCGGGGCTGGAGCTGCGCAACGGCGACGGCTTCGCGTTCGCGACCGCCGACGGGGTGACCGGCTTCCGCGGCGACGTCTGCGAAGGACTGCAGGTCCGCTGCAAGGACGTCCCTGACCTCCGGGAGGGTATGACGCTCTACCGCAACATCAGCGCGGCGTTCGAGAAGACGCTCGAGACGCAGATCTGCCGCCGGGAGATTCCGGTGCGTCTTTCCGTGCGGGTGCACGGGAAATACGTCCTGGAGCTGCACGCCGTGACGCAGGACGGTCGCGAGGTGCTCAGTCCCTTCCACACCGACGTGGAGACGGCGGAGAACCGCGAGCGCGCCGAGGCGATGCTGCGGGAGCAGCTGGGCAAGCGCAGCGGCGTCTATCATTTCTCCGTTGAAGAACTCCTCGTCGAGACCCCCGGCGGCAATTTGCCCTTGCTCAGCGCCGCCACCCTCAACGCCATGCGCCGCCTCGTCGCGGAAGACTTGGATTCGGTGCAGGAGGCGGGCAGCAGGTTGCCCCGGGAGGGCGTTTCCGCAGCGGAGCGAGGACGAGTTTTTTCGCCCTCACGGGGCGAGCCTGCTGACGCCGACGCCACGCTCATGCGCTCGAAGTACTGCGTCCGCTACGAGCTCGGCCTCTGCCCGAAATACCAGGGCGCGAAGCCCCCGCAGGAGCTGTTCCTGGTGAACAACGGCCGCCGCCTCGCCTTCCACTTCGACTGCGCCGCCTGCGAAATGACCGTCACGGTGTAGTCCACCTTATTCCAGGGCGAAGGTAACTTCGACGTCGCCGAGGCGGCCGGTGAGAGTGCCGCCGCCTTTCTCGAAGAGATCCTTGAAGTAGTTGCGGGTCAGCTGGCCGCGCCAGACGATGTCGTCCTTGTCCTTGTAGGGAATTTCCAGTTCGAAGCCGTATTGTTTGGAATTGTACTTGACCACGGCGCTGCATTTCCAGCTGGTGGTCGTGCCGCCGTCGTCTTCAATCACCATGAAGGCGATTTTCTCCATCTGTTCCGTGAAATTCGTCAGCAGGATGGCGTTGAAGGGGATTTTCCGGCCCACCTGGCTGCGCTTGACGACGATCATCAGGTCCGTCAGGCTGGGCGAGTATTGCTTCAGGTCTTCGTCCTTGGTGGCCTTGAAGCCGTCCACGGCGCCTGTCTTGATGAAGAACTCGCTGGCGCCGCCGAACCAGGAATCGTAGTTGCGCAGCATCTTGAAATCCTTAATGCTCAAAATGTACTCTTTCCCGACCGGGGTCTCTTTGCCCTTGCCGGCTTTCGTGAGCGGCTCCTCGAATAGTTCCAGCGGCGTGAAGGCCGCGTCGCCGTTGCGGTTGATCACCCAGACGGGCCGTTCCATCGCCACCTGCTCGGTCACGATGACGGAGTCCACGACATGGGCGCCGCCGGCGTCGATGCGGACCTCATAGCCATAATTGGATTCGGCGCCGTAGCCCGGGTCGAAGGTCACGATGGGGAAGCTCTTGCCGTCCCATTCCTCCGAATAGGGCCAGTAGATCTGCATGTCGGACTCGCTGAGGGCGTTGATGTAACGCTCCACGTCAGCGGCACCGGCCTTGGTGCCGTATTTGCCGGTCAGGTAGTCGGTGAGCAGGTCGCGCAGCGGCGTCCGGTAGCCGGCGGCCTTGGTGGCACGGGTCTGCTGCGAGTCGCCCACGCCCGCGCCCGGCGCGGTAAAGAGTTCCGTGAGGCGGTATTCTTCGTCATAGCCGTGGCCGGAGGAGGCGCTTACGGCGTCATAAACTTCGTCGAGGTGTTCGGCCTCAAGCGGAAGGTCGGAGAGGATCTTGGCGACATCCGACAGGGAAAACAGTTCCTGTCCATCTTCGGGAATGTCCAATTGGATTTTCTGCCCGTCGCAGGAGGCGAAGGCAAGGGCGCACAGCAGCCCGCAAGTCAGTCGATTGAGTTTCATTTTGCAAACAGTTTGGTTCTGCTTGCAAAGTGACGGACATTTATCCGATTGCTTTTCCGATTAATCGTTTAACTTTCGCCGCAGGCAGTCGCCCCGACAAAACTTCGCTTCGCTCATCCCTCCCAACCTGCCGGTTGGGCCCCTCCCGTTCACGAGGCCACGGGCGGCCACGGTTTTGCTGGGGCGCTGCCTGTCGGCGCCAGAAAAACACTAGCAGAAACGAACGAATCGTATTTTTTTGTAGAAATCGGGGAGAGTTTGTACGTTTTTATACCCGGAGGTGCTGAAGACCGCGGCGGTATCGGGGCCGAGGGCCTCGTTGATTTCGACGAGACCGACGCCGCCCGGCCGCAGGAAGCGTTGCGCCCAGCGCGCGATGGCGCGATAAAAACGAAGCGGGTCGTCGTCCGGCACGAAGAGTGCCATCTCCGGCTCCCAGTCGAGCACGTTGAGGCGCATCTGCGCCCGCTCCCGTTCCATCACATACGGAGGATTGCTGACGATCAGGTCGAACGGCCCGCCCGTGAACGCCTGCTCGGTATCCAGGATGTCTGCCTGCAGGAAGGTGGGAGATTCGCCGGTCAAGCCGCCAAACTGCTGCCGAGCATAGCCCAAAGCCGTTTCCGACAAATCAACGCCGATAACCTCTGCGTCGCGGATCTCGAGCGCGATGCTCCAGGCAATGCAGCCGGAGCCGGTGCAGAGATCCAGCACGCGCGGAGCACGGTCCAGATCCATTTCGCGCAGCGTCCGGACGGCCTCGGCGACGAGCTGCTCCGTCTCCGGCCGCGGGATCAGCACTCCCGGCCCCACGGCGAAGCGACGGTCGCAGAACTCCGTGAATCCGAGCACATACTGGATCGGCTCCCCGGCGCACAGCCGCGCCAGCGCATCCGACAGCTCCGGAAGCATCCCGTCCGGCACGACCGTCTGCGGCTCGACGACGTGCGTGTAGTTCGTCACGCCGAGCAGCTCGCGGCAGAGCATCAAAACCAAACCCCTCGCCTCAGGCGAAGGGTACAGGTTCTCGAGGCGGGCGGCGCCGTCGCGGATGAAATCGGACAGCAGCACTAGCAATTCTCGATGATGGTGCCCAGGAAGGCGGTCATGTCCAGACCGGCGGTGCGGACCATCTTCGGCACGAGCGAGGCGCTCGTCATACCCGGGATGGTGTTGATCTCCAGGAAATAGAGGCCGTCCTCGGCGAGGATCCAGTCCATGCGGACGACGCCCCGGCAGCCCAGGCGGAAGTAGATCTTGGCGGTGGTCTCCTGCACGAGCTTGCTGACCTCGTCGGAGACGGGGGCGGGGCAGATCTCCTGGCTGTGGCCGTTGTACTTGGCGTCGTAGTCGAAATACTCGTTGTCGGTCACGATCTCGATCAGCGGCAGCGTACGCACTTCCTTGCCGTCGAAATAGGCCGCGCAGGTGAGTTCGCGCCCTTTCTCGCCCTGCTCGATGAGCACGGTGTGGTTCTCGCTGAAGGCGAACTGCACGGCGGGGCCGACGTCTTCGGGCCGCGTCACACGCGTGACGCCGAAGCTCGAGCCGCCCTGCGTAGGCTTCACGAACACGGGGAATTTCAGCTTGCGGGCCACTTCGGCCTGCGCCTCCGCGTGGTCCATGCCATGGCGGATGAAGACGTCGGGGGCGCATTTCGCGAGCCCGAGCTCGCGGATATAGCACTTGCAGGCGTATTTGTCGAAGACGATGGAGCAAGTGCTCGAATCGCAGGTGCTGCAGGGGATGCCGAGCATCTCGAGATAGCCTTCGATCTGGCCGGTCTCGCCCGGGGCGCCGTGCTGCACGATGTAGGCGAAGTCGAACTTGACCCGCTCGCCCAGGACCTGGACGGAAAAGTCGTTCTTCTCGATCTCGGGGCGGGAACCCTCCGGGAAGGTGACGCGCATCGAGTTGCGCTTCTTGGCGGCGACGAGCTGCCACTTGCCGAAGCGGGCGAAGATCTCATAAACGTCGTATTCGTTGCCGTCGATGCGGGATGCGACAAATTCGCCGCTGCGGCAGGACACCTCCCATTCGGACGAGTCGCTGCCGTACACCACGGCGATGGTCTTGTACTTGCTCATATCTTAATTGAAATAGTAGTCTTCTTCCTGGTTGCGTCCGTTCCCGCCGTCCTGGCCGGCATAGTCATCGCCGTAGCCGCCGAGGAAGGTGCCGTCGGTGAGGCAGTTGTACTGCAGCGCGCCGCCGGAGGGAACCTGGAAATGATCGTCGTCCATCGACCAGCCGATGCTCGGGTCCGCAAGACATTTCTTCATCCAGATGCCCCAGATCGGGAGCGCGGCGTTGGCGCCCTGGCCGAGGGCTGTGGAGGTGAAATGGACATTGCGGTCCTCGCCGCCCACCCAGGCGCCGGCGGTGATGTTGGGCGTGTAGCCGATGAACCAGCCGTCGGAGTTGTCGTTGGTGGTGCCGGTCTTGCCGGCGATCTCGCCGCGCAGGCCATAGACGGAGCGCAGGCGGTTGCCCGTGCCCTCGTTGACCACGCCGCGCATCATCTCCACCATCAGGTAGGCCGTCTGCTCGGAGATGGCGTCGCGCTTCTGGTTGGTGAATTCGTCGATCACGCGCCCGTCGTTGTCCGTAATCTTATAGACGTACTGGGGCGTGATGTAGGTGCCGTGGGAGGGGAAGGTGTTGTAGGCGGCGACCATGTCGAAGACCGGCACTTCCGCCGCGCCGACGCACAGGGAATACACTTCGTCGAGATGCGTCTGGACGCCCATCTGGTGGACCATGCGGACCAGCGCGGCCGGGCCGAGCTCCTTCATCAGGAAGGCCGAGGCGTTGTTGGAGCTGTGGGCGAGGCCCCAGCGCAGGTTGACGGTCTGGCCGATCATCTCCGCCTTGTCGGTGCTTCGCGGCGTCCATACGTCGCCGTTCGGCAGGACGAAGGTCTGCGGGAGCAGCACGATGCGGTCGCAGGGGGTCATGCCCTCCTGCATGGCCAATGTATAAAGGTAAGGCTTGATGGTCGATCCGACCTGGCGCTTGCCCTGCCGGACGTTGTCATACTTGAAGTAGCGGTAGTTCGGGCCGCCCACGTAGGCGCGGATGTAGCCGGAGTTGGGCTCGATGGCCATGAAGCCGCAGCGCAGGAAGCTCTTGTAGTAGCGGATGGAGTCGTCCGGCGTCATCGTGGTGTCGATGTAGCCCTTGGCGTTCCACGCGAAGACACGCATCTTCTCGGGCTTGGAGAACTGGGCCATGATCTCGGCGTCGCTCTTGCCGGCGCGGTGCTGCAGGCGGTAGCGGTCGCTCCAGCGGCGGGCCTGGTTCATCAGGGTTTCGGCCATCTTGGGCGTCACGTCGCTGGCGAACGGGCGGTTGCGCTTGCCCTTGAGTTCGCGGTCGAAAGCTTTCTGGAGGCTGCCGCCCATGTGCTCGACCACGGCCTCCTCGGCGTACTGCTGCATCTTATAATTGATGGTGGTATAGATGCGCAGGCCGTCCCGGTCGAGGTCGTAGGAGCTGCCGTCGCTCTTTTTGTGCTTGTTGAGCCATCCGTAGATGGGGTCGTCGCGCCAGCGCAGGGAGTCGTGGGTGAAGTCCTCCGGCCACTGGTAGTCGGAGCGCTTGGGGCGCTGGGCCTGCATGTCGCGGCGCAGCATGTCGCGGAAATACGGCGCGCGGCCGGCGTTGTGGTCCTGCACCTGGAAGTTGAGGGTGATGGGAATCTGGCGGATGGAGTCGCGTTCCGCCCTGGTCAGGTAGCCGCTCTTCTCCATCTGGCCGATCACGAAATTGCGACGCTCCAGGGAGAGGTCGGGGTTGAGGACGGGATTGTAGCGGGTGGGCTTGTTGACCATGCCCACCAGCAGGGCGGCCTCTTCGACCGTGAGGTCGGCCGGCTCCTTCGCGAAATAGGTCTCCGCGGCGGCCTTGACGCCGTACGCGCTGCTGCCGAAGAAGATGGAGTTGAGGTACATGTCCACGATCTCGTTCTTGGTGTA
The DNA here is from genome assembly GCA_017535125.1 of Bacteroidales bacterium. The sequence continues at coordinate 39,592 of JAFXUS010000032.1, forward strand.
GTCCCGCTCGATCTTGACGGCGGTGATCCACTCCTTGAGCTTGATGACGACCATCTGGAGCTTGTTGTGTATCTCGTTGCGCGGGTAGAGCGTCTTGGCGAGCTGCTGGGTGATGGTACTGCCGCCGCCCTGGCTGGAATCCCGCATGAGCAGGGTCTTCACGAGCACGCGGGCGAGGCCCTTCATGTCGATGCCGGAATGCTTGTAGAAACGGGCGTCCTCCGTGGACACGGCGGCGTGCACGAGGTGCGGGGAAAGCTCGTCGTAGCTGACGTAGGTGCGGTTCTCGATATGGAAGGTGGCGAGGACCTCTCCGTCCTCGGCAATGACTTGGGTAGCCAGCTTGTTGTCAGGGTGCTCCAGCTCCTCGAAGGAAGGGATCTTCGCGAAGATGCCGACCAGCAGCAGGAGCAGGAACACGAGCGCGAACGGAGCCGCGACCAGGATCCAGAACCACTTGACAATCTTCTTCTTGGTAGTCTCTTTCATCGGCAAAAAATTTGTCATAATTATATTATGACCCCAACTTAACGAGCGCAAAATTAACGATTATATTTTGAATTTTACCGAGTTTCTGTTTTTCTTTGCAGTTCGAAACTGAAAAGAGAAGAAAATGGCGGGGAATTTAGTTATCGTCGAGTCGCCGGCCAAGGCGAAGACCATTCAGAAATATTTGGGTAAGGAATTCACGGTAAAGTCCAGCTTCGGTCACATCCGCGACCTGCAGGACAAGAAGCTCAGCGTCGATGTCGCGGACGGCTTCAAGCCCGAATACGTCGTACCCGCCGCCAAGAAGAAGGTGGTGGCCGAGCTCAAGAAGGCCGCCGAGGCGGCTTCGCTGGTCTGGCTGGCTTCCGATGAGGACCGCGAGGGAGAGGCCATCTCCTGGCACCTGGTCGAGGCGCTGGAACTGGACCGCACCCGCACCCGCCGCATCGTGTTCCACGAGATCACCAAGGACGCCATCCTGCATGCCATCGAGGCGCCGCGCGACATTGACGACAACCTCGTCAAGGCGCAGCAGGCCCGCCGCGTGCTGGACCGCCTGGTGGGCTTCGAGCTGTCTCCGATCCTCTGGCGCAAGATCCAGCGGGGGCTGTCTGCCGGCCGCGTCCAGTCCGTGGCGCTCCGGCTGGTCGTGGACCGCGAGAAGGAGATCATCGATTTCAAGCCTACTCCTTATTATAGAGTGGAAGCCCAGTTCCTCGCGGGCGGCGTCAAGGTCAAAGGCCTGCTGGACGCACGCTTCGAGACGCTGGAGCAGGCCCGGAAATTCCTGGAGGACAGCATCGGCGCATCCTATGTGGTGTCTTCCGTGGAGAAGAAGGACGCCGTCCGTTTCCCGGCGGCGCCGTTCACGACCTCCACGCTCCAGCAGGAGGCGGCCCGCAAGCTGCGCTACCCCGTAAGCCTGACGATGCGCCTCGCGCAAGGGCTCTACGAGCGCGGTCTGATCACCTACATGCGTACGGACTCCACCAACCTGTCCGGCCTCGCGCTGGGCACGGCCAAGCAGTTCATCCTGGACAATTTCGGCCCGGAATATTCCCACCCGCGCCAGTACAAGACGCACTCCAAGGGCGCGCAGGAGGCGCACGAAGCCATCCGCCCGACCTTCATCGCCAACACGGAGATCGAGGGCACGGCCCAGGAAAAGAAGCTCTACGAGCTGATCTGGAAGCGCACCGTCGCGTCGCAGATGTCCGAGGCCAAGGTGCTCGGCACCTCCATCCGCGTGGCGTCCGACCGGCGCCCCGAGCAGTACGGCATCCAGGCCACGGAAGTGCTCTTCGACGGCTTCCTGAAGCTGTATATAGAAGGCAGCGACGACGAGACGCAGGAGGAGAACACCATCCTGCCTCCGATGAACGTCGGCGACGCCCTGACGGAAAAGGGTATCGCGGCCGAATGCAAATACACGCAGGCCCCCGCCCGCTATTCCGAGGCCACGCTGGTCAAGAAACTCGAGGAGCTCGGCATCGGCCGCCCGTCCACGTACGCGCCGACCATCTCTACGCTGACCACCGGCCGTGGCTATATCTTCAAGGGAGACGTCGATGGCCGCAAGGTTCCGGTGACGAACCTCGCCCTCAAGGGAGCGACGGTCGTCACTTCCACCAAGTCCGAAACCATCGGCGCGGAGCGCGGCAAGCTCATCCCGCAGGAGATCGGCCTGGTGGTGTCGGAATACCTCGTGGAGAATTTCCCGCGCATCATGGACTATGATTTCACGGCTGACGTGGAGCAGGATTTCGACCGCATCGCCGAAGGCAAGATGGTCTGGAACGAGGTGATCGCTTCGTTCTACGGGGAGTTCCACAAGAAGGTGGACGCATCCCTGCACGACGGCCAGTTCACCCACGTGGAGCGCGTGCTGGGCACGGATCCCGCCGACGGGAAGAACGTGGTGGCGCGTTTCGGCCAGTTCGGTGCCTACGTCCAGAAGGGAGACGGCGACGACCGCCAGTCCGCGAGCCTCGCGAAGGGCCAGCTCATCGAGACGCTGACGCTGGAAGAGGCGCTCAAGCTGCTGGAGTTCCCGCGCCGGGTCGGGACCTACGAAGGGGTTGACATCGTGGTGCTGAAGGGCCGCTTCGGCCCGTACATCAAATACGGCGACAAGAACATCTCCCTGCCGCGCGGCGTCGATCCGCTGCGGATCAGCCAGGAAGACTGCGTCCGGCTGGTGCAGGATGCCGTTTCGGGCGCGTCGGCGACCCCGGTGATCCGGGACTTCGAGGCGGCGGGCATCCAGGTGCTCAACGGTCGCTACGGTCCGTACATCAAGTATGACGGCCGCAACTTCCGCATCCCGCGCGGGACAGACGCCGCCGCGCTGACCGAGGAGGCCTGCCGGAAGATCATTGAGGCCGCTCCCGCCCAGGAAAGCGCCCCCAAAGCCCGCAGATACAGGAAATAATAATAGTTAGTAGATATGGCAAACTACCAGATTGACGCGATCGACAGGAAAATCCTTTCCTATTTGGTCAACAACGCCCGCATGCCCTTCCTGGAAATCGCCCGGGAATGCGGCATCTCCGGAGCCGCCATCCACCAGCGGGTCCACAAGATGGAGAGCAACGGCGTCATCACCGGCTCCCGCATGGTCGTCAAGCCCAACGCCCTGGGACTCAACGTCTGCGCCTTCATCAGCGTGAACCTGTCGGAAGACAACAAGTACCCGGACGTCGTGGCCGCGCTCAAGCACATTCCCGAGATCGTGGAATGCCACTTCGTGACCGGCAAGGCCGCCCTGTTCCTGAAGGTGTACTGCTTTGACAACGAGCACCTGATGAGCATCCTGCTGAACACCATCCAGCGCATCCCGTACATCCAGTCCACGGACACGATGATCTCCCTCGACCAGTCCTTCGAACGCGAAGTGTGGGTCAAGGATTACAAGACCACCAGTTTCCACGCTAACGGCGTGTAAGGATCGCTTCCGCGAGGACGAGGTCCTCGGGTGTCGTGATTTTGAGATTGAACCGCTCGCCTTGCTCGAAGGTGAGCGGTATTTCTTTGCGCGCGGCGACGGAAGCGTCGTCCGTGAAGGCGAGGTCGTAGGCCTGCGTGTACGCGGCCTTGATGTCCTCCGAACGGAACATCTGCGGCGTCTGCACGGCCACGACGCGCGAGCGGTCGGGGTCCGGGACGGCCGGGTCGGTGGAGCGGAGCGTGTCCACGACTGGCACGACGGGCAGCAGGGCGCGGCATTCCCCGCGCTGCAGGCGGTCCAGCATGCGGCGCACCAGCTCCGCGCTGACGAGCGGGCGGACGCCGTCGTGGATGGAGACGATGGCGCCGTCCGGCACCTTCATGAGCGCGTTCTGGACGGAATGGAAACGCGTCAGCCCGCCGGCGACGAGCACCTGCGGGCAATGGAAGGAATGGATGGCGCAGAGATCCTTCCAGGTCTGGAAGTGCGCTTTGGGCAACACCGTGATGATTTTCATGTCCGGCTCCGCCTCCAGGAAGCGCTCGATGGTGCACTGGAGGATGGGGCGGCCATCCAGCGGAAGGAACTGTTTGGGCACCTCTCCGCCCATGCGGGTACCGCTTCCGCCGGCCACGAAAATTCCGTAAATATTTCTGCGCATAAAACGATGATTTCTTCCACAAATTTACGGATTTTTATTTACATTTGTAATTCAAACAAACACCGGAAACAATATGGCTTTTTCATTCCTGAATCAGGAGTTGGCTATCGACCTCGGCACCGCCAATACCGTCATTTACCAGAATGACCAGATCGTATTGGACGAGCCCAGCATCGTGGCCATAGACAACAATACGGGCAAGTGCGTGGCCCTGGGCACCCAGGCCAAATTGATGCACGAGCGCACCAGCCCCGGCGTCAAGACCGTCCGCCCGCTGCGCGACGGCGTGATCGCCGACTTCAATGCGGCGGAGATGATGATCCGCGGCTTCATCAAGCAGGCCGGCGGCCGCCGCTCGCAGCTCTTCACCCCCAACCTTAAGGTGGTGGTCGGCATCCCTTCCGGTTCCACGGAAGTGGAGATCCGCGCCGTCCGTGACTCCACGGAGCACGCCGGCGGCCGGGACGTGTACCTCATCTTCGAGCCGATGGCGGCGGCGCTCGGTATCGGCCTGAACGTCGAGGCTCCGCAGGGCAACATGGTCGTCGATATCGGCGGCGGCACCACGGAGATCGCGGTGATCTCCCTGGGCGGCCTGGTCATCCAGGACAGCATCCGTACGGCCGGCGACGTGTTCACGAGCGACATCCAGTACTACCTGCGTCAGCAGCACAACATCCGCGTGGGTGAGATCACGGCGGAGAAGATCAAAATGGCGGTCGGCGCCGTGATTCCCGACCTCCCGGCCGAGGAAGAGCCGCAGCCGTTCATCGTCCGCGGACCGAACCTCATGACGGCGCACCCGGTCGAGGCGACGATCGTCCACCAGGAGATCGCCCACTGTCTCGACAAGTCCATCGCCAAGATCGAGGCTTCCATCCTGCACGTGCTGGAAAACACCCCGCCGGAGCTCTACGCCGACATCGTGGAGAACGGCATCTACCTGTCCGGCGGCGGCGCCCTGCTCCGCGGCCTGGCGAAGCGTTTCCAGGACAAAGTCAACATCCAGTTCCACGTGGCCGAAGATCCGCTCCACGCCGTGGCGCGCGGCACGTGCGATGCCATCAAGCATACCGACCGCTATTCCTTCCTGATGCGATAGGATGCCCGGTCAGAAGCCATCTTCCCTTCTACTCAGCGCGGCAACCTTCATCCTGTTGGAGGTTGCTGCGCTCGTGTTGCTGCACAGCAGTTCGACGCTGCAGAACATCTGGCTGAACCGGGCGTCGCACCGCACGATGGCCTTCCTTTGGGGCAGCGGCGAGACGGTGCGCAGCCAGTTCCAGATGGAGGAGCTCAACCGGGGACTCCAGGCGGAGAACGCCCGCCTGCAGGAGCGCCTGCGCGTCTACGAGGCCCTGGGGGTGGAGCAGGCGGAACTGGACCGCATGGCGGCGCGGGAGTCGGCGGCCTACCGCTACACGCCCGCGACCGTGGTGAAGATGAGCCGCAACCGCACGCACAACTACATCATTCTCAACAAGGGATCCGAAGACGGCATCCATCCCCAGTCCGGCATCATTTCCGACCTGGGCGTAGTGGGGGTCGTGGAGGCCGTGGACAAGCATTTCTCCTACGGCCTCACGCTGATGAATCCCGAGATGAGCATCGGCGCCCGCCTCGGGCGTTCCCAGCTCGTGGCGCCGCTCTCCTGGGATGGACGCCATTCCGGGCGCGCGATCTTGCGCGACCTGCCGCCGCACTTTGATGTCGCCCCGGGCGACACCGTGCGGACGAGCGGCTTCTCGACCATCTTCCCGCCGGACATCCCGATCGGGATCACGGGCGACAGCCGGCTGGTGGACGGCTCTACGCGCCAGGTGGACGTGGAATTGTTCCAGGATTTCTCCAAGCTCCGCTACGTGACCGTGGTGGAGAACAAGGACAGGACGACGATCATGGCCCTGGAGGCCGAAGTGGAGGACGCGCGATGAGAGGATCCACCCTGAAGTTCATCGTGCTGTTCGTCGCGCAGACGGCGCTGTGGAATTATTTCAATTTCACACCCTATCTCTTCATCGTCTTCCTGCCGGCGATGCTGCTCTGCCTGCCCACGGAGCACGGGACGGTCCGGGTGATGATCCTGGCCTTCGTGCTGGGTCTGGTGGCGGATTTCCTCGTGAACGGCCAGCTGGGCCTGACCTCCCTGGCGCTCGTGCCCGTGGCCGCCGTCCGCCGCCGCGTGATCCGCATCGTGTTCGGACAGGAGTTCTTCGTCCGCGAGGAGCGGCTTTCCTTCCAGCGGCAGGGCGCGCTGAAATTCCTCTGGAGCATCCTTCTTCTGACGGGAATCTTTCTGGTCATCTACATCACGGTGGACAGCGCCGGGATCTATTCGCTGGGCTTCCGGACGCTGAAATTCGTCTTCTCGCTGCTGGCGAGCACCGCCGTGTCGATGCCCGTCGCCTACCTGTTGCTCGATAATTCCGACGAACAATGGAAATGAACCGCAAGAACCGCCTGGTGGCCGGTCTGCTGGCCGTCGCCGCCATCCTGCTGGCGAAGCTGTTCTATATCCAGATCGTCAACGACAAGTACAAGCGGGACGCGTCAAACAACTCGTTGGTTTACAATTACATTTACCCGCCCCGCGGGGTCATCTACGACCGCAACGGCGAGATTCTGGTGGGCAACGAGGTCTGCTACGACATCACGGTGACGCCGCGCGACGTGATGCCCTTCGACACGCTGGCGCTGGCCGGCGCGCTGGGCGTCGAGGCGGATTTCATCCGCGAGCGCATGGCCTACTACCGCCAGTACCGCACCCGCATCGGCTACCAGACGCTTTCGTTCCTCAAGCATATTCCGCAGGAGAACTACATCCGCTTCGTGGAGGAGGCCTACCGTTTCCCGGGCTTCCGGGCGGAGGTGCGCAGCGTGCGCCAGTATCCCTTCAATGCGGGCGGCAACCTGCTGGGCTACATTTCCGAGGTGGACGCCGACTTCATCAAGGAGCATCCGGACTACCGCTCCGGCGACTACGTCGGCAAGACCGGCCTGGAGGCCGCCATGGAGGAAAAGCTGCGCGGCGTGAAAGGCTATCATATCTACCTGCGCGACTCGCGCAACCGGGTCCAGTCGCCCTACGCGGACGGCGCGGAGGACAAGGAGGCCGAGCCGGGCAAGGACATCGTATCCACCATCGACGCGCACCTGCAGCAATACGGCCAGCGCCTGATGGAAGGCAAGGTGGGCTCCGTCGTCGCGATCGAGCCGTCCACCGGCGAGATCCTCGCGATGGTGTCCAGCCCGGGCATCGACGTGGACGTGCTCAGTGACATCGGCAAACATTACGCGGAGATCGCGAAGAATCCGCGCAAGCCGATGTTCAACCGCACGGTGATGGCGTCCTACCCGCCCGGTTCCGTGTTCAAGCTGGTCAACGGCCTGATCGGCCTGCAGGAAGGCGTCCTGAAGCCGGAGAACAGCTATCCGTGCAACCATGGCTTCCCCTACGGCGGCAACCGGCGGCTCGGCTGCCACGGCCACGCCTCGCCGCTGAACCTGCTGAGCGCCATCGCCACCTCTTGCAACGGCTATTTCTGCTACGTCTTCCGCAACATCCTGGACAACAAGGCCTACAAGAACACGAAGGAGGCCTTCGACACCTGGCGCGAGTACGTGATGAGCTTCGGTTTCGGTCGCAAGCTGGGCAGCGATTTCCCGTCCGAACTGGGCGGCAACATCCCGACCTCCGACTACTATGACCGGATGTACGGGGAGAGCCGCTGGCGCTTCCAGACCATCATTTCCCTGTCCATTGGGCAGGGTGAGATCGGCGCTACGCCGCTCCAGATCGCGAACCTGGCGGCCACGATGGCCAACCGGGGCTACTACTACATTCCCCACATCGTCAAGGAATCCGAGGGCGTCGAGATCGACGCCAAATTCAAGGAGCGCCAGTACACGATGGTGGACACGTCGCATTTCCATACGGCGGTGAAAGGTATGTACATGGCCGTAAACGGCGGCGGCTCGGCGGGCGGCACCGCCTTCAGCGCCCGCATTCCGGGCCTGGACGTGTGCGGCAAGACCGGCACGGCCCAGAACCCGCACGGCAAGGACAATTCCGTCTTCATCTGTTTCGCGCCCAAGGACGATCCCAAGATCGCCGTGGCCGCGTATGTCGAGAACGCCGGCTTCGGTGCCACCTGGGCGCTGCCGGTGGCTTCGCTGATGCTGGAGAAATACCTCAAGGGGGAGATTTCTCCGGAACGGCAGTACCTGGAGGACCGCATGATGACCACCCGATTCTTCTGAGTATGCTGAACGTGGACGGAACACCGCGCTCCTTCGACCGGGGCCTCGGAAAGACCATTGACTGGTGGCTCATCGGCGGCTATCTGCTGCTGGTGCTCATCGGCTGGCTCAACATCTACGCCTCGATCCATTCCACGGAGCCGTCCACCATCTTCGACTGGAGCGCGCGCAGCGGCAAGCAGGCCATCTGGATGCTCACGGCGTTCGGGCTGGACCTCCTGATCCTGTTCGTCATCAACCCGCGCCTGTGGGAGGTGCTTTCTCCATACGCCTACATCGTGGTTTTCTTCCTGCTGGTGCTGGTCATCTTCGTCAGCAAGGACGTCAAGGGCTCGCATTCCTGGTTCGAACTGGGGCCGGTCAAGTTCCAGCCGGCGGAGATATCCAAGATCACCACGTCGCTGGTCCTGGCGGCCGTGATGGGCAAGCCGTCGTTCCGCATGTCCAACCGGAAGCATCTGCTGGCGGTGGCGTCGATCATCGGTCTGCCGATGCTGGCGATTCTCGGGGAGAGCGAGACCGGCTCCGCGCTGGTGTACGTGGGATTCATCTTCGTGCTGTATCGCGAAGGGCTGTCGGGCTGGTGGCTGTTCCTGCTGGGCATGTCCATCCTGCTCTTCATCCTGACGCTCGTCACGCACGCCTGGGTGTCCGCGCTCGTGCTGCTGGTCGTCTGTCTCGTTTATTTCCTCTGGGTGCTACGCACCAGCCGGCGCGAGGAGCGCTCACTGCGCCGCCGCGCCCTGTTCCGCACGCTCCTGGCTTTCGTAGCCGGTCTGATGGTCATTTTCGCGACGGACTTCGTCTTCGACCATGTGCTGCAGGACCACCAGCGCAAGCGTATCGAGGTGCTGCTCGGGCTCAAGGAGGATCCGGCCGGCGTGGGCTACAACGTGCGCCAGTCGATGATCGCCATCGGCTCCGGCGGCTTTGCGGGCAAGGGTTTCCTGCAGGGAACGCAGACGACCTACGGCTTCGTGCCGGAGCAGAGCACGGACTTCATCTTCTGCACCGTGGGCGAGGAGTGGGGGTTCCTGGGCTGCCTGATCGTCATCGCGCTGTACGTGCTGCTGATCTGGCGCATCATGAACGATGCGGAGCGGAGCCGGGAGCCGTTCACGCGGATCTACGGCTTCTGCCTGGCCGCGTGCCTGTTCATGCATTTGTTCATCAATATTGGCATGACAATTGGTCTCATGCCGGTGATCGGCATTCCGCTGCCGCTGCTCAGCTACGGCGGGTCGTCGTTGTGGGCGTTCTCCGTGATGTTGTTCATTTTCATCGCGCTGAACCGCCAGGAAAAGAAATATTTCTAACTTTACGGATATGAAAAAGATTCTGTTCGTTTCCTTGCTGCTGGCGGCCGCGCTGACCGCCGGCGCGCAGCCGGGCGGCTTCCCCTTCGGGCGGCAGGCTGCCGAACCTGAGGGACTCGCCAAACCGGCGCGTCAGTTTACGCTGGACCTGACTCCGGACGGAGCCGCCCAGATGGTGGTGTACCTGCCGCAGGAGCCGAGCGGCCGTGCCGTGGTCGACTGTCCGGGCGGCGGCTACGCCGTGTTGTCCAACACCCATGAGGGATCGGCCTGGGCGCCGTTCTTCAACGAGCGCGGCATCGCCTTCATGCTCGTGAACTACCGCATTCCCCACGGAGACCGGACCCTTCCCATCACGGACGTGGAGACGGCCATGCGCATCGTGCGCGACAGCGCCGCGGTCTGGAAGCTGAACCCGCGTGACGTCGGCATCATGGGCTCTTCCGCCGGCGGACACCTCGCGTCCACCATCGCCACGCACACGCCGTACGAGCTGCGTCCGGATTTCCAGATTCTGGTCTATCCCGTCATCACGATGGGGCCCGGCACGCATCAGGGTTCGCTGGACGGCCTGCTCGGCGACAACCAGAACGATCCTGCGCTGGTGCGGCTCTACAGCAACCAGTACCAGGTCCAGAGCCACATCACGCCTCCGGCCTTCATCGTGCTCTCGAGCGACGACAACCTCGTGCCGCCCGTGCCGAACGCCATTGCGTACTATACCGCGATGCGCAATGCCGGCAACAGCTGCTCGCTGCACATCTATCCGACCGGCGGCCACGGCTACGGCTACATGCCGTTCTTCGCCTACCATGACCAGATGGTCTCCGACCTCTCTTCCTGGCTGGCGAACCTGAAGGCCCCGAAGCAGGACGCCGTCCGCGTGGCCTGCATCGGTGACAGCATCACCGACGGCCACGGCCTCGACCTGCGCACGGTCAACGGCTATCCCGCCCAGATGCAGACGATGCTGGGTGACGGCTATTTCGTGAAGAATCTCGGCGTGAGCGCCCGCACGGTGATGAGTACCGGCGACCTGCCGTACGTGAACGAAGTCGCCTGGGCGGACGCCCTTGCGTTCCAGCCCGACGTGGTGGTGATCAAGCTCGGCACGAACGACACCAAGTCTTACAACTGGACGAACCGGAAGGCCTTCACCGCCGACCTGCAGAAGATGATCGACGCGCTCAAGGCTCTGCCTTCCAAGCCGCGCATCCTGCTCTGCACGCCGATTCCGGCCCTCAAGGACAGCTGGACCATCCAGGAGAAGCTCATCGTTGAGGAAGAGATTCCCGCCATCGAGCAGATAGCCAAGAAGAACAAGCTTGACGTAATCGATCTCCACACGGCCTTCACCGGCCAGGAGGCCCTCTACCAGGAGGACGGCATCCACCCGACCCAGCAGGGCGCCCGCAAGATTGCCGAGATCGTCGCCAAGACGATCGACCCCAACGCCCAGACCGAACAGCGCGGCTTTTTCGGTTTCGGCGGCGGCCGTCCCGCCGGTCCGCGTCCGTAAGCGTCATTCCGGGCTTGACCCGGAATCTCCCGGCGCATTGGTAGTTTGTGAAAAATAGCTACCTTTGCACCCACGCCTTGGTGGTGGAATGGTAGACACGAGGGACTTATGCTAGTTCTTTGAAATAATTATTTGTAAAACACGAGAGTTAATATTAACTTTACCATTGTGAGTAAAGTTGGATATACAGTTGATGACGTTAGGAAAGCTGTGGCTGACAATAAATCGGTCGCAGGGGTACTACGACAGTTGGGACTAAGACCAATAGGAGGCAATTACCGAACAATCAATCGTATTATCTCCGAGAATGAGATGGATGTGTCTCATTTTACGGGTCAAGGTTGGAACGTTGGGCTTAAGTTTAGGCCGAATAAAGAGGTATCTGATCATGAGATTTTCGTGATGAATTCGTCGTACAAATGCTCTTGGAGACTCCGGGAACATTACAAGAAAACGACGGGTATAAGGCACTGCGAAAAATGTGGTCTGGAGACCTAGCAAGGACAACCGATACCTTTGGAAATTCATCATGTCAACGGAGACAATACAGAGATAATCGGTTAGAGAATCTCCTTTTGTTATGCCCTAACTGTCATGCGTTAACAAATAATTATCGAGGAAGAGCAAAATTGAGTGCGCGTTCTGAAAAGAATGATGTAGAATGTCGTAAAGTCAAGGAAGCCTTAACGGGTAATGCCGATGGTAATCTTGAGCCAAGCCTCCTGCGGGAGGAAGGTGCAGAGACTAGACACGACACACCTAAAGATCCTGGATCCATGGTGAAGGAATAGTCCGGACCACAAACAGAGATGGTGGCGAAAGCCATAGTGGCAAGAAAATCCCTTGGCCCGAAACGGCCGTATGGGTTCGAGTCCCATCCGAGGCACGCGTAAATCCAACTGCTTGTTTATCAGGCGGTTGGATTTTTGTTTGAGGGCATATGCCCGCAAGTAAAACCATATTTCCCTCTTAATCAAGAGTTTCCAAAAACGGGGCGTGGCGGAATCTGCGGAAGAATGTTTATCTTTGGAAAAACAAAAGAAGATGAGTAGTGTATTCAAGAACGATTTCCTGGTAGCGGCGATGGTGCTGCTGACCGTTGTTTCCTGCAAGAATTCCAGCATCGACTGTGTCGTCAAGGGCACCGTCCAAGGTGTCAAGGACGGGGCGGAACTCGTATTGCTGGATGAATGGAACAACTGGAAGGCCATTTCCACTACGACTGTTGAAAATGGGGTCTTCGAATTTCATCCCCGCATTTCGGCTCCGACCCACGTTTACCTGTATGCCAGTGATCCCGAGGACGTATTTGCCAATCCGTATGACGGGGGCCAGCTGAAAGATTTCTTCCTGGACCCCGGCACCATCCTCGTCGATGTCCGGGCCGAAGATGAACTTGACATGGGTACGGGCGCGACAGGAACGGCCCTGAATGATGCTTTCCACCAGATTCTGACTGCAGATCCTGATGCCCGGGAGACTCTTTGGGAGGCGGCAATCCGGGATGAACGGACGAATCTCCTGGCCTTGGTCCATGCGGACGCTTTCCCCGACGATCTCGATCGCGCGGAGGAAATCCTTGGCCATTTGTCCCCGGACCAGGCCAAGACCTATAAGAAGTATATCTCTACCTTGAAAAAGAACCTGGTCCGCAAAGCGGAAAGGGCGGAACGCAGGAAACAAGCCGCAGAAGAGGAAGTCAGCCTCGTCGGTCAGCATTACATCGACATGGAATATCCGAATGTGGACGACATCCCCGTCCGCCTGAGCGCCGTCGTTGACAATCCGGAAACCCGCTATGTCATCCTGGATTTCTGGGCGACCTGGTGCTTGAATTGCGTGAAATCCCTCCCCACGCTGAAGGAGGTCTATGCCAAGTACCACGACAAGGGTCTGGTGATCTTCAGTATATCCCAGGATTCCAAAGCCAACGAATGGAAAGCATTCGTTGAGAAGAATGAAATGACCTGGATCAACGTGTTGGCCAGCAGCGACAGCAAGGTTTATAAGGATTACTGCATCGAGTTTATCCCGAAGGTCTTCCTGATTGACTGCCGGACCGGGGAAATCCTGGTCCACGAAGGCCATCCGGACCTTGACGCCGTCCTCTCCGGACTTCTGCCGTAAATACGCAACGGGAATCATCTCAGCATCGGAGCGTGCTGAGTTCAGGTCGATAGTTTGGTGATGCCGGCCGGGGCCGGGCAGGTTCAGCCTCCAGATAGTATCGCCCCGTTCCCAATCTTTTGAAGCCGTGACCGACAGCAAGGGCGCATTCACCATCAATCTGGATGGTTTCGAATGGGGAACCGCCATTGCCGCCGGCACCAAGTCGGTGTCGCTCACATCCGGCAAACACACGATTACCGCTTCCTATACGCTCACTGACGAGACCAGCGAAACGCTGGAACTCATGGTGAACGTGGAATAGCAAAGAGAGAAAAAAAGGCGTTATCTGCCGATGAAAGCAACGATCTTCTCCACGGCCTCGTCCTCGGTCAGGTAGTCCATGTCGAGGATGATGTCGTAGTTGCGCATGTCGTAGCGGCTGAGGCCGGTGTAGCGCTGCATATAGTTGTCACGGCCCTTGTCCGTTTCCTCCATCAGGTTGATGGCCTCCTCGCGGGTCATGCCCTGCTTGGCCATGATGCGCTCGATGCGACGCTCCTTGGAGGCGGTAATGAAGATGTCCACCTTGTTGGGGCGATCCTTCAGCACGAAGAAGGCAGAGCGGCCGGCGATGACGCAGGAACCCTCGTCGGCAAAGGCGTTGAGGATTTCCTTTTCGGCGTCGAAGAGGTCCTGCAAGGTCACGGCTTCCTTGTATTCACGGGAGAAGGTATATCCACCTACCTTGAAGGAGGATTTGTTGGAGGGTGAAACCTGATCGAACAAATCCGTGAACCAGTTCTTCTTCTTTTTCTTCAGATGCTCGATGCTTTCTCTGTTCAGGTTGAATTTCTCTTCCAGCTCCTTGAGGAGCCGCTTGTCGCTGTAGTTTACACCGAGTTTCTCCGCCAGCTTCCGGCCCACGGTGCCGCCACCGGAGCCGACTTCACGGCTGATCGTAATGACAAAAGGATCGTTGAGTTTCATATTGCTCCAATTTTTGGTAAAAATAAAAAACAAACATTAAACAAGCAAGGGACATCCGCATTCATATTGTCTTGTCGAGCCATTTTCTCCGGTGGATGTACACGGCGCACTGGACCCAGATGCAGAGCGAATAGATGGCGTCGGCCGTCCAGCACACGGCGATGCTTGAGTGAAGGATGCCGATGATGACGGTGCAGTACACGGCATAGATGCACAGGGCCACGACGTCGAAGCGGAGGCAGACGCGCGTGTCTCCCGTGCCCGCGACCGACTGCAGATACACGTTCCACGGCAGGGTGACGACGGTAGCGGCGCACATCACCCACAGGGTGGGAACGGAGGCGCCGACCAGGCTGGGGATATCGGTGAACAGGCCGATGATCAGGTGCGGGAACAGGGCGAAAAGAATCAGCAACGGCAGCATGGTGACGGCGCAGAGCATGACCACGCGCCGGATCACCTGCGTCACGCCCTCGGGATGGCCTTCGCCGATGATGTTGCTCACCAGCGTCGCCGCCGTGGAGGCGAAGGCCGCCGAGAAGACGAACGGCACCTCGGAGATGCTGCGCACGATGTTGGCGATGGCCAGCTGCTCCTCGCCCAGGTGCTCGATGAAGAGGAAGAACAGCAGCCACACGGAGACGTTCAGCACATACTCCACCATGACCCACGAGGCCGTGGCGAAAATATGCCTGAGCTCCTTCCAGACTGGTTTGATAATCTTCTGCAGGCCGTATTTCGGGTCGGCTGTGAAGGCGGCCCAGACGACGAAGAAGAGGAAGGAAATGCCTTCCGCGATGGTCGATGCCAGGGCGGCGCCCTTGATGCCCATCGCCGGCGCCCCCAGGTGGCCGAAGATGAGCACCCAGTCCAGGAAGATGTTGCTGCTGACCAGCACGATGGAGTTCCAGGTCAGGCTCTTCGTCTCCCGCGTCCCCACGTAGAAGGCGCGGAACAGCGCCGTCATGAAGGCGAAGAGCAGCCCCGGAATACGCCAGTTCACATAGACGACGGACGCCTTGAAGATGTTCTCCGACCGCAGGATCCCCCGGAGCAGGGGCGGGGACAGGAGATACGAAAGGACCATGGTCAGGACGGCCAGGGCCGCCAGGAACCACACGCCCTGCCAGAACACGCGCCCGATGGCGCCGAAGCCCGTTCCCTTCTCGTATGCCTCTCCGTTGCGCCGCCCGATGATGATCTGGACCCCGATGGAGAAGCCGAATCCGAGCATGTACAGGATGGTGAAATACACGCCGGCAATGGCCGAGGCGCCCAGTTCCACCTCGCCCACCCGGCCCAGGAAGGCCGTGTCGGTCATCCCCAGCAGCTCCTCCATCACCAGGGCTACCAGGATGGGGAGGGTTATCCTCCAAATGGTTTTGAAGGAATACCGCTGCGGGAGTCTGTATGACTTGTTTTCCGTATTAGAAGATATAACCGATCGCGAGCGTCAGCATGTTGCTCTTTTCCGTGACACCGGCTTCCTTGCTGCAATTCAGCAGCCCGAATTTGTAGCCGAGCTTCACACGGAATACTTCACTGATGTCACACCAGATACCGCCTCCGAGGGCCACGCCAAACCGCTTGTCCTCCTTGGCGTAATAGTCGTAATTCGTGGAAATGTCCTTGCAGAAGAGCCCGTAATAGAGCGTCGGGCCGGCAAAGAGCGAAAGCCGGGCACTTCTTCTGTCAGAGAGGCAGAGATTGAAGTCGATGGGGGCGAAAAGACCGAGCTCCCTGTACTTGACTCCGTAATTGTTGGTAAAGAAAAAGTCGATGCCCAAACCCGGGGCGACGGAGAGGGAGCCGACGATCGGGATGTTGTAATCCACCGCGGCCGCGACGCCGTTGTAGTACTGTGTCGCGCGCACGCCTCCCATCTCGGTCCTCAGCGAGTTCATTTGATAACCCACCTGCACGCTGAACTGCGCATGAGCTATCGCTGAAATCATCAGCGCAATGGCCAGTAAAAATACTTTTCTCATAATTGTCGTATTATTAATTGGTTAGTAACGAAAGTGCAACACTGAAAACCAGGTTTATATTGGCCAGGGTTCCGCTCAGGTCCCAGTCTTCCCGGTATTCGTCGCAAGGTTTGTGGTACCAGCTGGCCATCGGGTATTTGTCGGGCTTGGATGGATCGGCCGGTTCGAGGCCGTTCTCCATCACCACGGCGGGAACGCCTTTTTTCACAAAGTTGTAATGGTCCGACCGGTAGAACCAGCCGTCCGAATTGTCATCGTCAAAGAAGATATAGCGTCCCTGGGCGGCCGCGGCGGCCACATAATAGGGATCCAGGACACTCTGGCCCCCGCCCAGGATGACGACGTCGCGCGTGAGCGGAGCGGGGCCAATGCTCTCATAATTCAGGCACGCGAGCGTTTTCTCCATCGGGACCACCGGGTGCTCGCAATAATAGGCCGACCCGAACAGGCCGCTCTCTTCCGAGGAAGGAAACAGGAATAGGACGCTGCGGCGGGGCCGGATCTTTAAATCCCGGAATTTCCGGGCCGTGAGCAGGGCGCCCGCCACGCCGGAGGCATTGTCGGCCGCGCCGTTGTAGATGCTGTCTTTCTTTTCATCAGGCGCGCCGATGCCCAGATGGTCCCAGTGGGCGCTTACGACCACCAAGCCGCCGTCTTCCTCGGCTCCGCGAAGGATACCTCCCACATTGCGGGTCTCCCGGATATCGTACGAGACCGCCATCTTCACATCTCCCGTCACCTTCAGCGGGAAGCTCCGGAAGCCGGGCTTCTTGGCATCGGCCAGGGCCTTTTCCATATCCATTCCGGCGGCCGAGAAGATCTTGCGGGCACCTTCCTCATGCAGCCAGCCCTTCACGCCCAGCTCGCCGGCATTCCCCGTCTCGGGGTCGTACAGGGCCAGGTTGTCCTCCAGATGGCCGTTCACGCACACGTGCCAGCCGTAGCTGGCCGCCTCGGTGTTGTGCAGCACCAGGCAGCCGGCGGCACCCTGGCGCATGGCTTCCTCGAACTTGTACAGCCAGCGGCCGTAGTAGGTCATGTTGCGGCCCTGAAAGAGAGAGGGGTCGTAGTAGCCGGGATCGTTCACCATGGCGATCACGATCTTTCCCTTTACGTCGATACCCGCATAATCGTCCCAGCCGAATTCCGGCGCGTGGATGCCAAAGCCGCAAAAGACGAACTCGGCCTTGGGAATTTCCACCTTGTCTGCGGCCCGGGAGGTCCAGACGATCAGGTCCTCCGGATATCGGAGCTGCGCCTTTTTCTTTCCCTTCACGGTGATCCGGTTGCCCTCCGGCCGGGCCGTGACGGAAAGCATCTGGAACGGCTGGAACCAACTGCCGTCAAAGGCGGGCTCCAGGCCCAGGGATTCCAGCTCCCCGGCCAGATAGTTCACCGTAAGGTCCTCGTACGGGGTCATCGGCTTTCGTCCTCCCATCCGGTCCGACGCGAGGGCCTGAACCCAGGCACGGAGCGAGGCCTCGTTATCCCGGGCGGGCACCTGCGCCATGGCGGCCAGGGACCCGGCAAGAAGGGAAAGGACCAGGAATATCTTTTTCATGACAGGTCTCGTTTATTTCAGCAGTTTGTTCCGCAACGCGGTCTGCTCTTCGGCGGTGAAGCCGAGGGCCTTTTCCAGGTACGCAGCCAGGGAGCCGTACCTTGCGTCGATGAGGTCCAGGGTGCTCTCGAAGTTCTCCACGCTCACGCCCACCATGGCGCGGATGAAGGCGAGTTCGCCCTCGCCGCCACCCAGCTGGGTGATGCGCTCCGACAGCGCTTTCACCGCGGGTGCATAAGACACGTTGGACAGGGAGAAATCCTCCACGATGGTCTTGCGGTCGGCGCCCAGGGCGGCCAGCACGAAGGCGGTGGCCCAGCCGGCCCGGTCTTTCCCCTGGGAGCAGTGCCAGAGGACACCGCCCTTGGCATTCAGCACGCCTTTCAGGAACTGCCCGTAGAGGCGCTGGGAGAGCGTATCCATCACGATGGCAGGATAGAGTTTATCCGCCAGTTCCTGCGCCTTGGGTACAAAGGCGTATTCGGCGAGGGTTTCCAGGATATTGGCCGACTGAATCTTCGTGGTGTCGGTTCTTCCGGAAGTGAAAACATCGACGAACGCCTGGGGGAGGGTGGACAGACGGGTGATGGTGACCCCGTCCACGGCACGGTCGGGATCAGACTCGACCTCGGCGTCGAAACGGAAGTCATAGACGTCGCTCAGGCCGAAGCGGTCCTTCAGCATGGCGACATCCTGGTCGCTGGCAAGGGACAGATTCCCGCTGCGGACAAGTTTCCCCCATTGGATGCTGCGCCCGTCCTGCATCACCAGGCCGCCCAGCTCGCGGGCGTTCTCTATTCTTTCAAAAGGAATAGTTCTGTCTTTGGGCGTATGTTGGCAGGAAGAGAGCATAGCAACAAACAAAAATAATAATTTACAATCAATTCTCATGTCAGATTCCAAAATAACGGTGTATCAAAATAACTGAACGATCTTCTGCAGGGCTTCTGGCGGGAGGGAGGTGTGGTACGCCATGTCAAAGACGTACGGGACCTTGGCGGCATAGAAGGGGAAGAGTCGTTTGGTATATGCTTCCAACGCACCCGGATCCGTTGTCCCCAGGTAAGCGGGGAGGAAGATATTCCAGTGCTTGTTGAAGGTTTCCGGCGTGATATGGAAAAGGTTCACCGAACGGTCGGCTTTCATGTTGTGGGCCATCGTCCAAAGAATGGAGATGTCCCATTCGGGAACGCCGTGACTGAACTCGCCCACGTCGATCCAGAGCGTGCGGTCTCCGTCTGTGATGATGTTGCCGATCTGGAGGTCACCGTGCAGGCAGGTATCCGCTTCCGGCACCTTCTCCAGGAACGCCAGGGCGCGCTGCTTATATTCTTCCGGGACACGGTCCTTCTCCTGATAGAACCGGGTAAGGACTTCCTTGTAAGAGTGGAGGCGGGCGGGATCGGCCTTATGGGCGTGCAGCTCCCGGGCGGCGCGCGCGAAGGTCAGGGAGATCTCCTCCAGCCGTTCGGGCTCTTCGGAGAGGATGCGGGCAAAGGAGCGCTTGTTCTTGATGAGCTCGTATTCGGCGCCGAAGCGCTCCCCGTCGGTGACCAGTCTGTAGGGCTCCGGCGTGGGGATGCCCATCTCGAAGACGGTGCGGGCAGTGAGGAATTCCCCCGCCGCTCTGTCAGCCTCAAATCCGGGATTGTAGAGTTTGGCCAGCGTCTGGCCGTCTTTGCGCGTGTAGGCCTGGGCCGTGCCGCCCTCGCCTGTCTGGATATAATCTTCCAGTTTTATGGTTTCGTAGGTGCCCATAGTATTTAATAATACAATTTTACCAGTTTTCTGGCCTGGAAATAGAAGAAGAGTTTCTCCACAAATGTCGGTTTTTGGAAGACCGTCCGGAGGATTACATCAACGGCGGCGAATTTGCCGGCCAGGGCGTCAAATTCGCTGTGGTCTTCCTTCCCGGTGTACTCCATGGCAAAGGCGTCCCAGAACTTCTGGAACTGCTCCAGGCTCATATGGAAGATATCCTGCACCCGTTTCATCGGGGCATACAGATGGCATATCAGGAACAGGTGGCCGATGTCGAACATCGGGTCTCCGCAGGCAAAACGGTCCAGATCTATCCAATAGAAGTTCTCTCCGGCCAGGATGAGATTGCCCGTCTGGAAATCTCCGTGGGAGCAGCCCGTACTTTCAGGGATGCTTTCAATAAAGGTGCGGATGGACTTTTTATTCTTCTTGCTCACATAAGTAGCCATCTCAATGGCCACAAGCGCCTGCTGCTTCCTCCTGTGGAAGAAATCCGTATTGCAGGGTGTTGCCCAAAGTTGCTTTCCCTTCTGGCACAGGAGACGGGCCATTTCTTCCGTTCGCTCCGGATTCTCCTGGCAGATGCGCGAGAGTGATTTCTTGCCTTTGATGAGCTGGGAGATGGTGCCATAGGCGTCTCCTACGCGTACGATATGATACATCTCGGGAACGGAAATCCCTAGACAGGCAACGGCCTTGGAGATGTCATATTCGTGCTGGACTGCCTCCAATGTGCTCAGGCGAGCGTTGTTAACCTTGAGAATCTCGGCCGGTGCCGCGGGATTGACATACGTTTTCCCGTTGCCGCCTTCGCCTACCTGCTGCCAGTCGGCAAGATTTATTTGTGGATACTGATTCTGATTCATAGCTTTATGCTTTTGAATTTCGCGTTGTTCGGCCACATTTCTACTTCTTACATTCCCAAATTGCGGCGTATCAGGGAGAGAGTCATCTCCGAAGGAGCGCCGGAGCCATTGTGTATTTTACTGATGATAAAGAGCATTTTCACGGCGAAATACGGGAAAAGCGCCTGCTGTTTCTTCTTGAGCTCTTCCTGGTCTTCTATGCCGAAATAGGCCTTGGCAAAAACAGCCCAATGCTGCCGGAGCACCTCCATGGGAAGGTGGAAAATGCTAATGGCCCGCTGCTCGCTCATATAATTGGACGAGAAGAACATCATGCCAAGGTCCCATTCGGGGACGCCGTAAGCGAAATCGCCCACGTCTATCCAGAGGGTGCGGTCCCCGTCGGTGATGATGTTGCCGATATGGAGGTCTCCGTGCAGGCAGGTGGGAGTATCCGGAACAGCTTCCAGAAATTGCAGCGCCTTTTCGCGCACATCCGCGGGAACGTCTGTGTAACGGACAATCTGATTCCTGATAAGGTCTTTCATGGAGGGCAGGCGGGTGGTGTCGGCCGGGGTCTGGTGGATTTCCCGGGCCAGCTGTGCAAAGCGCAGGGACAGCGGCTCCAGTTGCTCTGGCTCCTGCGATATGATGCGGGCAAAAGAGCGCTTGTTAGGGATAAGCTCATATTCGGCGCCAAAGCGTTCCCCGTCCGTCACCAGCCGGAGGGGCTTCGGAGTGAGGATCCCCATCTCATACACGATTTTGTTCACCATAAACTCTCGCTCGGCCGTTTCGGCGCCCATGCCCTTCATGAATAGTTTAGCAAGGGCCTTTCCGTCTTTATGATTGTACGTGAGGGCCATTCCGCCCTCTCCGCTCTGGATATAATCATCCAGGTTGATGAGTTCGTATTCCTGCTTGCTTGTCGTGTTCATAGTGGTTATCATATTTTTTGTAAATTCTGAAAGTGACGGGACGAACTTTCTTCAAATCTTCTTAGAAGGTAGCCATTACATTTTCATGTGGTCGCCGATAAAGAGATTGAGCGCAGTCTTGAGCTTCTTTCCCTGAAGGAAGGGTAGATTCAAATGGTTGGCCGAAGGCCAGGTGCAAATGACTTTTGCTGCCCGCATCCAGTTTTCCGTTCCCCTTAATGGTGAGCGTCTTGTCCTCGGGAATAAAGATGCCGGGAAATCCGCTGGCGAAGCCCCTCACGATATTGGAAGCCTCCAGGACAAGGGTGGCATCTCCCAGCGCGGTAATGCCGGCCCAGGAGTATTCGTCTTCGTTCACACCGTAGATAACGGCATTTTTCAGCGTTACGGTGGCACCGTCGGCAATGGTGATCTTGTAGTTGCCGTTTATTATGCCCGAGAGCACATCTCCATTTTTGGCCTCATAGTCGGCCGAAAGCGTGGCAAGGTCCATGGTCCTGACATCGGCCATCTTGTTACAAGACAGCGCCATGAGCACAGCGCTCAGTATAATCAGGATTCTTTTCATACTACAAGACTTATGGGTTTCGTGTGTCCAGAATCTATCTCGCAGCGACGATATCCAAAAGGTAGTGAGGGGTAAAGTACTTGTCCATGAACTGGTAGTAGCCGAGCAAGGGGAGCACGGCCTTGTACTGGTCGGCCAGTAGGCCTTGTTCGATATGCATGTCACCCGGCCCGGCGATAACCAGGACGTTCTGGTTGTCGGCCGAGTACGCCTTCCATTCGACCTTGTCAGTGGACGGGTTGCCGCAGCGTGCAAAATTGGTCCACATCTGCTGAACGGTCGTAAAGATCTCATCGGAGATGTTCGTGCCGTTGAAGGCGCTGCGTGTCCCGAAGCCGCGCATGTTGAACACGAACATAAGTTCCACGGAATGCGCTGCTCCCACATCCGGGTTGCTTCCCGGGTACGACCAGTAGTAGCAGAACGTCTTGTTGAACGCGCTCTGTGCGTCGAGTTGTTGGAGCATGGGGACCCTGAACATGAGTTCATTCATGAACTCCGTCTCGACAAGTCCCGGCTCCCGGGTCCTGCAGACCCGCTGGAACTCCTCGTAATACTTCTTGTCCTCTTCCTTCAGGCATTGGGCTGCGTCGCCCACGGCGCGAGCAGCGAATAACTTCTGCTCCTCCAGGTTCAGTTCCGCGCCTTCGCCCATGAACAGCCTGGCCTCATCGGCCGTGCTGCCCGCCAAGATGGAGATGTGCTTTGCATAGCCTTTCTTGTACAACTCGATGGGCGCCTCAGGGAGCACTTCGGTCCCGTAGTAGGGGCAGGACGTGAACTGGCCCACCGCCTGTACATACGCCTCCTGTAGTTTCTCCTCGCTCAGCGCCATAATCTCGTCCATATTCTTGCAGCCGGTGTATTCAAGCAGCGCCTTGGTCTTGCCCTGTGCGGATTCGCAGCCGACCGGGAAGGCCAGGGTGGTGGAGCCGCTCTGTGCGATGACCTTCTGGAAATACCGGTTTGCCTCCTTCATGACCGGCAGGATGGAGACCGAGCCGCCGCCGGCGCTTTGTCCGAAGATGGTCACGTTGTCGGGGTCGCCGCCGAAAGCGGCGATGTTCTCGTGCACCCACCGGAGCGCCATAGCCTGGTCCAGCAGGCCGTTGCAGGGCGCCGTCTTGAAGTTCTCCCCGCCGGGTACCGACGAGAAGTCCATGAAGCCGTACATGTTCAGGCGGTAGTTGATGTTCACCATGATGATGTCGCTCTGCGCCTGGACCAGGTTGGCTCCGCTGTAGGAGGCCTCAGAGCCTGAGCCGACGACGTACGCCCCGCCGTGGATCCAGACCATGACCGGCTTCTTCGCGGTCTTGTCGTCGGTGTTGACCCAGATGTTCAGGTAGAGGCAGTCCTCGGATTCCAGTTGCTGAACGCTGTCCGGGTAGCCGAGCGAGCCGAAAGCTCCCTTTCCGTAGTATTTGGCTTCAAAGACCCGGTCGCTCGCGTCCACGTACTCCGGCGCCTTGAAGCGGCGCTTGCCCACGGGCGCCTTCGCGTAAGGGATTCCCAGCCACGACGCGACCCCGTGTTCCTCCGTGCCCACGAAGGTGCCGTTCACGCACTTCACGGCATGGGCCTTGTCGTAGTCTCCCGTGATTTCGCTGTTCAGGTACTCGTAATGCTCGAATCTGACTAAATCCTTGAATTCTCTTTTCTTGTCACTTATTCTTTTGCCACAGAAATATACCTCGTCCGGTTTGTTATAACTGAAACCCTCGTGCTCTACCGTGAGCAAGTCGTTGTCGAAGACCAGGAAGTCGGCATCCTTGCCGACCGTAATGGAACCCTTGGTGGCCTCGATGCCCAGTTGCCTGGCGCCGTTGATGGTATAGCCCAGGAGCATTTCTTCAATGCCCATCCTTTCGTCTTCAGGAGGAAATACCAAAGCAACTCTGGCGTATTCAGGGACCCTGGTCTTTTCTGTAGACTGGCGTGTCATGCCGATCTCCATACCGAGGTAGGGGCTCCATGTCATAAAGTCTTCGAAGGTTATGTTATCACTTGACCAGGTCACCAGGGCACCGGAGTCCCAGATCGTTTTACAACGGAACTGCTTTCTGGAACGCTCCTCGCCCAGCCATACAGCACTGACTGCGGGGTCATCGGAATGCCACCACGGCGTGAAATTCGCGATGACGCCCAACTTCGCAAAACGATCCAGATCTGCATCGTCTTGAATCTCCAGATGGGCACAGGTAACCTTCACGTGGAAGTTGTCTCCCAACTCCTTTTCTGCCATTTCCACGCCGTCCAGCACCGTACGGGACGCACGCTCCCCTACGGTGTGGAGATGCAGGTCCAGGTTGGCTTCATTGAGTTCCTTCAAAAGGGCTGCAATTCCCTCCGCGGAGAAGGCGGTAGAAGACCCTGTAGTATGGATATCTGCATAGGGCGTGACCATGGCCGCGGTGTGGATCTTCTGGGTGCCGTCCATGAAAATCTTCATGGTGTGGACCTTCACGTGCTCAGTATTATACTCACGCTGGAAGCGCTTCAGCTCCTTCAGACCCTCCTCTGCATCCCGCTCTGCGTTGACCACAAGGCTGCCGTCAACATAAATGGGCAGTTTTCCCTGCTTGTCCAGTTCGCACAAGCGTTTGTAAACCTTCTCATGGAACTTCATATCCCCCGGAAGCCCGGCATCAAATACTGTGGATACTCCGTATTCGACGGAGAAATCAATCCAACGTTGAAGCGCCGCATCAACCTGCTCGTCGGTCAACTCCATCGAGCTGTCCAGAATGATGGGGATTTCCGCCGCGCCTTCATACATGTTCCCGGTCACATGTCCGTTCTTACGTACATAGTAGGCAAGTCCCGGGATGGGATCCGGCGTATCGTCCGTAATGCCGTGCCTCTGGAGAATCTTCGAGTTCACCCAGATGCTGTGTCCTTCCCCTTCCTGAATCTGAAGTTCGGCATTCGGACAGATGGCGTCCAGATCTTCTTTTACGAAATCCTCTCCTTCTTTCAGGAACTTTTTCTCCAGAAGGAATCTGTAACGCTTTTCGCCGGGATTCTCTTTAATATACTTCGCCATCATGCGCAGCGCGTCCTTTTTTCCATTGGGCTCAAGGCGCTCTCCCATAGGCGCGTACTCAAAACCCACCGGAATGGTTAAATGGACGTGGCTGTCGATGATGCCGGGCATGATGAATTTGCCACCAAGATCCGTGACCTCTCCCTTGTACTTTGAGAGGCCGGCCTCATCTCCCACATAGACGAATTTGCCATCCTTCACCACCAGCGCGGTGGCCTGCGGATTGCTCTGGTCCGATGTGAACACCTTTGCATTCTTGATGATCAGGTCGGCCTTGTCAGCACAGGAACTAAAGGCAACGACCAAACCCAGAATAAGGGCGATAGGGAATACCCACTGTTTGATATCTCTCATGGTTTTGTATTATTTGTATGTTTACTATTAAGGCTTATAAACATAAGGACTTTCGCTCACGGGGCCGACATTGCCGCCGACGGTCACCTTGCCGATACTGACATAATCCACGCCGCCGCCGATGCCGCCCACCATTCGCGCATTGCCCACGCTGATGATTCCTTCGAGATGAAGATAACTACCGTTTACTTCGTCATTCCAATGGTCACGGGCGTATGCCAGTTGGGCTTTGTTTTGAATCCTGATAGTAGTCTTGTCTTTTAAAGGTGGCTCCTCTCGCGTCAGGCCGTTCCAGGAGCCATAATTCTGTGCCTTGGCTCCCTGCGCGAAGCCGCAGAGCAGCAGCGCAACAAAAAGGAGTTTCAATTTCATTGCGCGTCTCATAATATTACTGCAGTTCTTCTTTTATATAATACGCCCTCACCTTGCTCTCGGTTATCAGGACGGATTCCTGATGGAAAAAGGCGCAGAGATCTCTTGCGATGCTGTCCACAACACCTATATCGGGGTCAAGCAAACAAAGGACAAGGGTCTTTTCCTGCGTATAATCACCATTTTCGTGGAAATAGCCACCTTCCGAAACAATAAACGAGAAAGGGACATGGTAACTCTGACATACGTTCTTCATGATATCAACGTACACCTTCGTCGGATGCTCCTGCTGCTTGGTAACAGCATCGTTCAAGCCCACGCTAATTGTTATCTCTGTCATGTTTTTCCTTGTTGTTATGTTTTAGTTTAATACGCGTAGATTAGTCCATGCTTTTCATGGAGCTGGCGGAGGCGGCCGTCGGCCTTCATCTGACGGATGGTGGCGTTCACGACGTCCATCAGGTCCTCCTGCCCTTTCCGCATCAACACGCCTATCTGTCCGCGTGTAAAGGGCTTGTCCAGCAGCGGGGCGGCGAGGCGCGTATCGTTCTGCACGTACCACGGGGCCTCGGTGATCTCGGTGATCATGATGTCGGCGTTCCCCTCGGCCACCTGGTTGGGGATTTCTTCATTCTTGTCGAAGACGATGAGCGTACAATTGGGAAGGTTGGCCCGGGCGAACTTCTCATTGAGACCACCGGGGTTCACCATCACGCGCACTTCGGGATGATTGAGGTCTTCCTGACAAGTATACTTTCCCGTATCCTCTTTCCGGCAGAGGATGGTCTTTCCGTTGCCCAGATAACCTTCGGACATGTCCATCGTCTCAAGCCGGGTGTCCGTTATGGTGATGCCGCCGATGGCGAAGTCGAACAGCGCCGGATCCAGGACATCGGCCGTCAAGGTAGGCCAGGAAGTGGGAACGTACGTGACAGAGACGTTCATCTTCTTTGCAATCTCTCCTGCGATATCCAGATCAAATCCCCAGTATGTCCCCGTTTCCGGCTCCTTGTAGCTGAGCGGCCGATAGTCTCCCGTGGTGCCCACGAGCACGGTTCCCCGCTGTTGAATCCTGGCCACAGTGGGCGAATCCGGCTCAGCTGCCGTTCTGCAGGAGACGCCGCAGCCCAGGACAACCAGGGCCAGCGAGGCAAGCGTAGCAATTGACAAGAATATCCGTTTATTCATAATGCTTGAATCGTGCTTATTCCTGTTTCACCCAGGTTGATTTGCTTTGCTTCCATTACGATCATTATTTCTTGCTCAGCAACGACCGGCCCGTCATTTCCTCGGGTTGTGCCAGGCCCATGATGTGGAGGATGGTTGGGGCTACGTCGGCCAGAACGCCGTCCTGCACCGTTGCGTTCCCGTTCTCCGTAACATATATGAAAGGAACCGGGTTCGTGGAATGGGCCGTATTGGGCGTCCCATCGGCATTGAGGGCGTGGTCGGCATTCCCGTGATCGGCCGTAATAATGGTTTCATAGCCCATAGCCCTGGCGGTTTCCACCACTTCATTCAGGCAGTTATCAATCACCTTCACGGCCGTCTCAATCGCGGGGTATACGCCCGAGTGGCCCACCATATCGGCATTGGCGAAATTCACCACAATCCAATCATATTTGTTTGTCTTGAGCGCCTCTACCAGTTTGTCCTTCACCTCGTAGGCAGACATTTCGGGCTTGAGATCATAGGTAGCCACCGCGGGAGAAGTCACAAGGATACGTTCCTCCCCTTCAAACGGTTCTTCACGGCCTCCATTGATGAAGGAGGTCACGTGGGCGTATTTCTCGGTCTCGGCGATATGCAGCTGCTTCAAGCCCTTGCTGGATATATATTCCCCCAGGGTGTTATTCAAGTTGTCCTTAGGGAAAATGACATGAACCCCCGTGAAGGTATCATCATACGGCGTCATGCAGTAGTACTGCAGGTTGGGGATGGTCGTCATGCCCTGCTCCGGCATGTCCTGCTGCGTGAGGGCGATGGTCAGCTCCTTGGCGCGGTCGCTGCGGAAGTTGAAGAAGATGACCACGTCGCCTTCCTTGATGCGGCCGTCGATGTTGCCGTTGACCAGCGGCTCCATGAACTCGTCGGTGTTCTTGTGCTCCTCGGTGTGGCTGTCGTAGCACGACTGTACACCCGCCACCATGTCGTCCACCTCGCGGCCCTTGCCATTTACGATGAGGTCGTAGGCCAGTTTGATTCGGTCCCAATGCTTGTCACGGTCCATAGCATAATATCGGCCGATGACGGTGGCCACCACGCCGGTGCCAGCTGTCTGCATATGCTGCTGCAGATCGATGATGAAGCCCTTGCCGGCCATAGGGTCCATATCACGGCCGTCCATGAAGCAATGGACGTAGCAGTTAAAGATGTTGTACTCTTTGGCTATGTCCAGGAGCTTCAGCAGATGGTCCAGCGAAGAGTGAACGCCGCCGGTGGACGTGAGGCCCATCAGGTGAAGGCTCTTGCCGCTGGACTTGGCATAGCTGAAGGCCGCCTTAATCTCCGGGTTCTCAAGGATGGAGTTGTCGGCACAGGCGCGGTTGATCTTCACCAGGTCCTGATAAACCACACGCCCGGCGCCAATGTTCAGGTGACCCGTCTCCGAGTTACCCATCTGCCCGTCGGGAAGGCCCACGTATTCACCCGAAGCCTGTAACTGGGAGTTGGGATAGTTAGCCATCAAATTGTCTATGTAAGGGGTTGGTGACTGCGCAATCACGTCGTCCTTGCCCTTGTCGCCGATGCCCCAACCATCCAGAATGATCAAAAGCGCTTTCTTGCCGACATCGTCGGGCCTATCGCCTTTTGTGCACGCCGGAAACACCGCCACGACGCATACGAGGGCGGCGGCACACAGGCAACGAAAAGACTTTTTCATAATCAATCTGGATTATTCCTAAAGCATGTACACCCAGTCGCCGCTCACCATCGTTCGCAGCACCTGAGTATCGGCAATGTGCTCGGGATCGCAGGACATGATGTCATGTTTTTCTTCTTGGTCTTTTAAGTTTCGCGTTAACAGACTCTCTTGGAAGACCCGTTTCCAAGGCGCCGTGCCCAGGACATCATCAGGTCTTCCCGTCTTCCGAAAATATCCTTCTGCATGCCGATGGCATCATCGAAGACCATCGTCTGGCGGTCGTCCCCGGAAAACTTCTTCCACGCGTATTTGCCGGTGGAAGGGTTGCCCGTCCGGGCGAAATTGGTCCACATCTCCTTGACGACATGGCGGAACTCGCAGTCTTCGGTGGAAACGGTCTCTCCGCTTCCCATCGGGTCCGCTGAGGGATTGTCGAACAGGTACGGAATCTCGGCCGCGTGTATCGCTCCCAGCTCTGGGGTCGTGACCGGCTTTCTGACGAAGTACATATAGGTGTTACCGCCGGCGGCAGCGTGCCGGATGGCCATATCGGTGTTACCGGCGCGGAAGTTGATGTCATTGCAGTATTGCTCCAGCTTCTTCAGTTCGCTTTCACCAGCCATCGTAGCCATAAACTCATCGTACATGGCCTTCTCCTGGTCGTTCAGTAGCGCACGGTCCCGCTTCGCAATCCACCTAAGCGTATCCGCAAAGCCTTCTTCGCCTCCCTCGGACGGAACGAAGTACCGGATTTCGTCCTGGTTGGACCCCAGCATCAGATCAATCTTCGCCCTTTTCTCATCTCCCCACATCCTGTACAGGTCCGCCCTGTCCTCGGGCAGCGTGACGCCGTCCAGGAGCGGGAAGTTGGCAAATCCAAGAAGGCAATTCTTGTCAATCATGCCTGCTTTCAGGGTGGCTTCGAGGAGCTGCCCGGTGGTGAGGGTCATCAGCTCGTCCATGGTCTGGCAGCCCGTTGCGGTGAGGAAGTTCTGCGTGACGTGGATGCCGTGCTCCATGGTGTCGGTGTAGGCGATATTGGCGCTCTGCGCGATGATTCTGCGGAAGAGCCCCTCGCTTCCTTTAATGAGCGGGAGGAACGTGACGCTTGCCGAGCCTGCCGACTCGCCGAAGATGGTCACGTTGTCCGGGTCGCCGCCGAAGCCGGCGATGTTTTTCTGTATCCACCTGAGGGCCTCCAGCTGGTCCAGCAGGCCCAGGTTGCCGGCCTCCTTGAAATTCTCTCCGCCGGGAACCCGCTCAAAGTTCATGAAGCCCAGGAAGCCGAGCCGGTAGTCGATGGACACAAACAGGATGTCTGGGCACTGTTTGGCGATGTTGGTAAGGTTATAGAGGGGCGACGCCTGGGATTCGGAGCAAAACCCGCCGCCGTGAATCCACACCATCACCGGCTTCTTGCCGCCGGGGCAGCTGGTATTGCAATATATGTTCAGTACCAGGCAGTCTTCGCCGAACTCCGCCGTTCCCATGGAGTCGTTCATAGGCCCGATGGGAACGTGGCCGGGCCTTGTTGCGTCGTAAACGCCGTCATCGTCTGCGGCAGGCAGGGCCTTCTGCCAACGGAGTTTCCCCAGCGGCTGCGTTGCGTAGGGGATGCCCTTCCAGATAATTAACTCATCCGTCTCCTTACCGACGAAAGTACCGTTATTGCACTTGACGGCCAGTTTTGTATTGTCTTGTTTCATGAATTAAACTCTCCGTTAAAATGTTTTAGGAATTATGCCCTGAATGCCTCTTCTCCGTCCACGATGGTAGCGATGATGTTGGCCGCAGCCACCTTGTCCAGGCTGTCATGGAGGAAATCGCAGTCAAACACCGTCATGTTGGCTATCTTTCCGAATTCGATGGAGCCCACACGGTGCTCCTGATGCCAGGCCCGGGCAATATTGATAGTCATGGCCTGCAGCGCCTGCTCGCGGGTGATGGCTTCGGAGGGGTTCAGCGGCATGGCGCCCAGGCCCGGGAACAGATCCTCGGGAATATTGCGCGCCTCGGCCATATAGAAACTCAA
This sequence comes from Bacteroidales bacterium, assembly GCA_017535125.1. The sequence goes on from JAFXUS010000032.1 coordinate 70,211, forward strand.
TTTGACGTTCATCATCGGCGACACCGGATAGTCCGAATGGAAGACCACGTTGGCTCCCGCGTCGAAGAACGACTTGATGGGATAGGCTTTGTTCGCCAGCGCTTCACCGACATAAGAGGACTCCATCGCGAAGGCTGCCGGGATCTTGGTCACCCACAGCGGCGCCACGGCAGGGACGGAGCCGGTTTCCGCCATGCGGTGAATATCCTCTTCCGTAACGAAGTGCAGGTGAGCCAGCACGTTGTTCTGCTTCTTGTCTCCGGTAATCTTTATCGCGTCCTCGATGCAGCCCAGCATAAAGTGCGTCGCGCCACCGCCTTCGGAGTGACAATGGACGGCCAGCCCTTCCCTGTCGGCCTCCACGATGAGCTGCACCATTTTGTCATGGTCGTTGAAACGTTCCACGCCATGATAGCCCGGCTGATCGGCGTAATCCTGGTTCTGCCAGCCGGTATGCGCCTCCGTGACACCGTCCAGAAAGCATTTGATGCCCACAATGTGCAAATAGTCGCTGTCATATTTGGCGCGCAGCTCGGTCGCGCGGGCCACTTCCGCCCTGGGATCTTCCACATTGTCGGGAGACAGGGCGTAAGCATACGTGCGCAGCTTCAGTTTGCCCTCCTCCTCCAGTTCGTGGAATGCCTGGGCGCATTCCGGGTAGAACAGTTCCAGACCCGCATCGGCCACACCGGTAAAACCGCTGCTCAGGGCGAAATCCTGCCAGGCGAGCAGGTACTTCTTCGCATCCTCCATACTCTTGGGAAGATTATTGATTACCTGCAGGACCGGGGTTTCGCAGATATAACCGTCCGGCTCGCCATTCCCGTCCACGTGAACCTGTGCATAGCCCACTTTCCTGGCATATTCCGCATCGATGCCGGCCCATTCCAGCGCCTTGGAATTAAGCAGCATGGAATGACCGCCGCCGGTTTGCATGATAAGGATCTTATCGGAACAGATTTCGTCCAGATACGCTTTGCTCACGTATTCCTCCGTTTCATTCCACCCGGCAGCCACATAAAAGGAGCGATTTGGATTCTTGGCAATGAAGTCCTTGATGATCTCGCGGTATTTGGCATAATCGGCCAGCCCTACTTGTGCCAGGTTTGCCTGTCCCACAAGGCGGTCACCGGCAAAATACGGGTGGCAGTGGGACTCCAGGAAACCGGGATAGATAAAGTTTTCACCGTAATCCAGCACCTGGGCATCTGCGCCGGCAAGCTTCCTTGCTTCCTCAGCGCTGCCTATATAGGCAAATACGCCGTCCTTTACATATGCAGCCTTGGCAAGGGGGCGCTTTTTATCCACCGTGATGATGTTGCCAAGAATAAGTGACTTTTTCATAATGATCCAGGATTTTTTAATTCACCTTCTTTCCGTTGATAAACACATCCGTCGGCAGGTTGTGGCTGAAGCCTTCGTGCTCTGCCGTCAGGAGGTCCTTGTCGAACACCAGGAAGTCAGCGTCCTTGCCCGCTTCGATGGAGCCCTTCTTCGCCTCGATGCCCAGCTGCTTGGCGCCGTTGATGGTGTAGCCGATGAGCATTTCCTCTGCGCTCATCCTTTCCTCTGCCGGCGGATTGAGCAAGGGGGAAATGCAGTACGCAGGGACGTTGGTCTTCTCCGAAATGGTGCGCGTCATACCGATTTCCATACCCAGGTAGGGGCTCCAGGTGGTGAAGTCACCGTAGGCCACGTTGTCGCTGGACCAGGCCACCAGGGCGCCGGTGTTCCAGACCGTCTTGCAGCGGTACATGTGCGTGGCACGCTTCTCTCCCAGCATGGGGGTCAGGATGCCCGGGCCGCCGCCGTTATGCCACCAGGGAGTATAATTCGCGAATACTCCCAGCTTGGCAAAGCGCGTGAGGTCTTCGTCGGCCTGCACCTCCAGGTGGGCGCAGGTGACCTTGACATGGTACTTGTCTCCCAGTTCCTTCCGGGCCAGCTCCACGCCGTCCAGGATCACGCGGGACGCTGCAGCGCCGACGGTGTGGACGTGAAGGTCAAGGCCGGCCTCGTTGAGGGCCTTGAGGATTTCGGCCACCTGAGCGGGCTTGAAGGCGGTCGTGCCCGTGGCGCCGGTGTCCACATAAGGTTCTACCTGGGCCGCGGTTTCAATCTTGAGGGTACCGTCCATGAATATCTTCAAGGTGTGCACCTTCAGGTGCTCCGAGTTGAACTTACGATTGAAGCGCTTCACTTCCCCGATGGCTTCGTGCATCTTGCTGGGGCGGGTGAGCACGTAGCAGCCGTCGATGTAGGTGGCAAGCTTGCCTTCCTTGTCCATCTTGCACAGGATGTCATACATCCGCTCGTGGACGGGGTTGTGCTCCGGGAAACCGGCGTCAAAGACCGCACTCACGCCCACCTTTTTGGAATACTCGATCCAGCGCTCCAAAGACGCCCGGATCTGCTCTTCCGTCAGGTCATTTACCCCGTCGAAGAGAATGGGCCAGCTGGCGGTTTCGAAGGAATTGCCGGTCACGTGGCCGTCCTTGCGGACGTAGTAGGCGAGTCCCGGAACAGGATCCGGCGTATCGTCGGTGATGCCCATCCTCTCCAGGACCTTGGAGTTCACCCAGTTGCTGTGGCATTCGCCTTCCAGGAGGATGAGTTCCTTGTCCGGGCACACGGCGTCCAGGTCTTCCTTGGTGATTTCCTCCCCGTTGAGGTAGTGGCGCTCCAGCAGGAAACGGTAGCATTTCTGGTCGGGATGCTCCTTGACGTAGCCCGCCATAAAGTCCATGGCGCCTTTCTTGCCGTCGGGCTCGAAGCGGACGCCCAGGTCGGCGTAGTCAAATGCGACCGGAATGGTCACGTGCACGTGGCTGTCGATGATGCCGGGCATGATGAACTTGCCGCCCAGGTCGGTGACGGGGCCTTCAAAGTCCTTCAGGCCGGCCTCGTTGCCGACGTAGACGAATTTGCCGTCCTTCACCGCCAGCGCGGTCGCCTGCGGGTTTTTCTGGTTAGACGTAAAGATTTTAGCGTTTTTAATGATGTGGTCAGCTTTCATAATGGTTTGTTTTAGTTATTGTAATTCTTGGGTTTCTTTGACAAAACAGGCCACCAGGCCGTAGGTGATGGTGGGCCGGATCCAGATTTCCACGAGCATGTAGGCGGTGTATTCATCGGCGGTCTCCATGACGATATCGATGTTGTACAGAATCGCGATGAGCATGTCCACGATGAAAATCATCCAGAGGTTGCGCTTGGTGTAGTATTTCCAGTCCTTGCGGGCATAGAAATAGGTTAGCAAAACAAGCAGCAGCACCGAAAGGATGAGGCAGGCCTTTTGGATGGGGTAACTGGTCAGTTGCGGCGAGAAAATGATGTCCCGCAGCAGCACGGCGATGCCCACGCATACGGTACACCAGTAGTTGAACTGCATGGTGGTGATGCGGCCGCCCAGGAAGTACATCCACATCATCACGATACAGGCAATGTAGAACAGGTTGAGGACCAGTTCCGGCCAGGTATTCTGCAGGCCGAAGTGCCACACGCCGTAGAGCATGATCCCCACGGAAACCACTGCGGCCACGGCGGTGACCACGATGTTGAAAACGTCCGATTTGTTTTTGAATCTTACACTCATGGTTATTGGTTTTATTTGTTGTCGTCAATCATATGCACGTCGTGCTGCGGGAACGGGATGGTGATTCCGTTCTCGGCCAGGATCTTATAGATGAGCTCGCGGCATCTGTACCGGAATTCAATCTGCTCCGGCACAAGCACGCACTGTTTCACCGCCACGTCCACGGAGCTGTCTCCAAAATTGTCGAAGCGGATTCTGATGCCGTAATTGGGCTCAATGACATCCCGGCCGAAGGCGTCTTTTGTCTTGAGCGCCTCCAGGCCCTTTTCCAGCGCATCCCGCAACTTCTCGAAGTCGGTTCCGTATGCGACGCCCACCCTGATCACAGTCACCTCGTAAGCATTGTTGCGGGTAAGGTTGGTGAAGTTCTTGCCGAACAGGGAAGCATTCAGGAAGGCCACCTGGGTTTCGTCTATGGTTTCCACCAGGGTGGTCTGGTAGTTGATGTCGACCACCTTGCCCCGGACGCCGTCGCATTCGATCCAGTCTCCCACCCGCAGGCGGCCGCCCATGAGCTGGATACCATAGATGAAGTTGTTGAGGATGTCCTTGAGCGCCAGACCGATACCGGCCGACAGACCGCCGGCGACGAGCCCCAGCGAGTCGGTGGGGATGTTCAGCGTGACGATGACGAGATCGGCAAACACGAACCAGACGAACACGCTGATGAGGCTGTTGCCCAGGGCCAGGTTGATCTCGTTGCCCCGCACCGTTTTCCGGTTGTTCTTCCGCATGAAACGACGGTACTTGAACGTCTGCCACAGGGCGTGGATCGCTTTGTTCGCGTAGCGGAACACGGCGAACATCCCGCCCAGGAACAGGAGGCTGTAGATGGACACCCGGAACCCGCCCTGCGTGAAGAAGGGCTCCTCGAACAGGGTGCGGTACAGGTCGTTGAACTCGAAAATGTTCAGCGCCCAGCTGACACAGGTGGGAATGGATCCGATCACAAGCAGCGGAATCGCTACCTCCCGGATCAGATCGTAGAACCAGGTGGCGCCGAACATCAGGTTGTCCTTGTTCGCTCCCGCCACGTAGGTGATCCTGGCTTTCTGGGACGAGATCCGCTTGTCCAGACGCTTCTTCTTGTACAGTTGCGTCAGATCCCAGACGGAGGCGATGGCCAGGATGAGCGCCAGCTGGAAATACCACCACGCCAGGACGATGAGCGCCAGGAAAATATAGCCCAGGAAACTGATGATCAGGGCACTGGCCGTGACGCCGAAGGATGTCCACGCAATCGCTACGTCGGTCTTGTCCGTCTTTCCGCTGTGCCTCAGGTTGACCAGCAGCTGCCACAGTGCCATCGCCAGGAGCAGCGGCGGGAGGATGACGTTCAGGAAGGCATTGGGCATGAACAGCACCCGACAGCTGATCACGACCAGGGCCGTGAAAATGGTGGGCATGTAGATCCGGACGCTGTATTGGAGCTTTGCGGGTTCCAGGCGGATGAGGAGGGCCGTGTTGATGGCCAGGAGCAGCCACGCGAAGGTGTGCGCGATGCTGATGCTCTTGCGCACGATATCATCCTCCGAGCTCTCATTGCTGAGAATAATGAACAGGATGCAGGCCAGCAGGAGAGCCAGGAAGAGCTTCTGCTCCTTGGCCACCCGCTTCCCCAGCGGTTTCACAAAGCGATAGAGCGGCAGCAGCAGGAGGTAGGACAGGCCCCATAGGATGAAGAACGCCAGAAAATAGATGAACAGCCAGTAAATCCTTGCCGAATTGGTCAGCTGATTGTCTTTTGCAATCTCTTCATTCTTGTCGATCTGCTCCTTTTCGGCCAGCTTCTTCATGAAAGAGGAGAAGTTGTATTTCTCGGCCATCGCTCCCCAGGCCTCTTTCCAGTACTCGCCGGGGTGGGTCAGGATGGTTTTCCACGGAGTCTGTCCTTCCTTGAACACCTTGTCCTGAAGCAGTGCGGAGTAATCCCGGGCATAGTTGTACGATTCCGTCATCCTCAGCTGCGCCTCCCGGTAATGGGTGCTGTCGGCCATCACCAGCTCACGCGTCTCCGCATACAGCTTCAGCAGTTCGGAGGCGTACAGGAGACAGGAGTCGCGGTCGGCCTGGCCGGTTTCGCTCAGGATGAACGCCGAGGGATGCTCCGCGGCAGCGACGGCAATGGCCAGGAGGGCGTCCAACTGCTCATTCAGTTCCTGCTGCAGGAGGCTCTCGTTCGCCAGCAGGTGTGCGTCCAGCGTGTCGTTGTGATACGCCAGGCTGTCCGGTACCACGTTCACGTCCCGGAGCTCCGGCGGGAGGCGGCGGAGGGACTCGATCAGGCGTGCATACCGGTCGATCTCCACGTCGAGGCTGGACACGATGCGGTCGTACGGCGTGCGGCTGGCGTTGAAGTCGTCGTATTCCTGCGTCACCTTCTCCAGCGCATAACTGATGTCGAACGTGTAGTCCTGCTTCTGGGAATAAAGCATCAGGGACAGGTCATTGCACTTCTTGACAATGTTCACCATTTTCTGATGCTGCACTTCATATTTGCTTCCCATCTGTTCGCGCGTATCACCGATCAGCAGATAGTCGTGATACAGTTCCCGGCGCAGATTGGAAAGCGTCGCATCCAGGTCCATTCCCGTAAAGACGGCCATGGCCGGCACTGCCATAACGACCAGCGCCGCAAGGATGTAGATACACTTGCGTTTTTTCGTCTTGGTTATCATTTTAGTATTCTTAAAAGTGTGGTTTGAATACTCTGATTACATAGTTAGCTATATTTCCCCGAAAGCACAATGCGGCAAAGGTTCCGGCTTGCAGGTTTTGCAAATTCCGAAACCTTTTTGCAAATTCTGAAACTGTGCGGGCAGGGAAAACTACGCCTGGGTGCCGCGCATCCAGGCCGTTACCGTGGTCCCCATGTTCTGCTTGAAGGTGGCGCTGAAGGTGCTGTAGCTGTGGAATCCGCTCTCGAAGGCGAGCTGCTGGGCGGTGAAGGTGCGCTGGTCGGCCACGGCCTCATGGTACAGGCGGACGAAATGACGGATGCGCAGGCCGTTGATGTAGGCGTTGTACGTGATGCCCTGCTGGGCGAAGTGCTGGCTCAGGTAGTAGCGGTTTGTGCCGATGACCTGGGCGAGATGGGCCAGGGTGAGGTCGTGCTGCAGGTAGAGCTGCCTGTCCTCGCAATGCTTTTTCAGGAGAGAGCCGATGTTGGCGCGGACGGACGCCTTCTGCTCATCGACGGCCGGTTCCGCCGGCGTGGCGGGCTCGCTCAGCTGCTGCAGCGTTTCCACGCGCCACAGGAGCAGTGCTGCGATGATGATACAGTCTATTTGAAGAAGATACACCAGGACGCCGCTCCCTTCGCTTGTGCTGCTGTACATGACGAAATACAACAGGAACAAGGCCAGTATCAGAAAGCTCTGCATAACTTCCTTATGCTCCAGATCGGCGTAGTTGTCCCTGAGCCAGCGCCCGTAACGCCGGACGGCAAAGAACATGAACAACATCAGCAGCGCATATAGGGCATAGATATAAATGCTCGCCGGAACGAAAAGCGCATCGTCTCCCCGGATGGCACTCAGGGTCGATAATATAAAGGCGGGGATCAGCAAAACCAACACGGGCCAGACAGTCCGATGCCGGTCCTGCAGCATGGACAGCAGGACGCCTGTCATCGAGGGGATCAGCATCAGCAGATCCAGGAGGCAGACGATGGTATAGACGGTAAGCGAAGGATGGTTGGCGTAGTACAACCAGAACGTGTGGCTCGACGCACAAGCGAGCAGGAAGGCTGCCGCCCACCGGCGCAGACGGACTGGAGACGTCACCTCCGGTGCGATGGCATTGCTGCGCCGCAGCAGCAAATAAAGCGCCGCCACGACGTCCAGCATAATCACGCCACCATAAAGGAGGACAAATAAGGCGTCATGAAGTATCTCCAGCTCTTCCATGCTTATTTCTTGACCCGGATGGACATGTGGCCCGGGTTGACGGGCGCCTCGAGGCCCAAAACCTTGCGGCTGGAGTCATGCGAACGCCAGAAGACCAGCTCGTTGCCGCTGCCGTTCTCCATGACGCCGCGGCCGGTCAGGCGGAGCAGGAAGCGTTCCGCCGTCACACCCGGGAAAGTCTCCGTGTCCAGGCCCTGGTAGGTCAGGACGGCCGAAGAGGCATTATTGCCGAGCAGGACGCGGATGGTCTCGGGCTTGTCGGACGCCTCGTGGAAGCGGGCGAAGGCCAGCAGCGAGAGCAGTTCGAACGTCTTGCCGTCATAGGCGTACGTGGTCTCCACGGTCTCCTTGGGACTCTGCCACACGTTCGTGATGCGCTTGGCGTCCTTGTCGTAGATATATTCAAACTTGCAGTCCTTACCTCCTTTCCGAAAAGGATTGATGGCATAGAGCGGCTGGCGCTCGGAGCGGGAGATGTAGCCGTCCACCGTAATGTCGGCGCCGATGAAGAGGCGGAAGATGGCGGACGTCTTGACAAACGCGTGGGAATGATAGGCGTCCTGCCCCTGATAGGTGTCGGGATTGATGGACACGGTGGCCGTGGCCACCTTGGCATCGATGGCGCCCCAGGTGTAGCGTATTTCGAAGGTGGCGGTGCCCAGGGCCTCCGCAGGAAGTTTCTGCGCCAGGCACGGCGAGGCGGAGAAAAGGAGGGTCGCAAGGGCGAACAGAGTTCTCTTCATAACAAAGGTTTTCCGCAAAGGTACAAAAACCATGCAAATAATCGAAAAACGCAAATTGCGTGTAGTATTTCGCAAAACCCGCACCAACTATGCGCCCCTTTTCTTATATTTGCATCGGACGCTGTCAGATAACCAATTATGAGCAAACAGTTTACCTTACCTTACGAAGGCGGCCTGATCGAGAAGGACCTCCCCGCCGGCATTCTCCATAACTATGAAAAAATCTGGACCGAGGTCTATCCGGAGCCCGTTCCGGCCTCCTCTGCGGTGGCGGATCTCATCGTCGCGGCCATCAACGGCTGCGCGGGGCGCCTGTTCCGTCTGGGCCTGACGACCGGCGCCACGCCGGCACCGCTCTACGAGGAGCTGCTGCGCCGCTACCAGGCCGGGCAGGTCTCGTTCCGCAACGTGGAAGTCGTCTCCATCGACGAATACTACCCGTCCTCCTCGGACGCCATGCAGAGCCGCAACCACCGGCTGCACGACGCGCTGCTGGACAAGGTGGACATCCTCCCGGAAAACATCCACATCCCGGAAGGCACGGTGCCCCAGTCGGAAGTGTCCGACTACTGCTCGAAATTCGACAAGCTCGCCCGCGAGCTGGACCTGCTCGTGATCGGTATCGGCGAAGAGGGGCAGGTGGGCTTCAACGAAGCCGGCAGCAATGAGAAGACGCGCACACGTACCGTGCGCCTGTCCTACAGCTCCCGCAAGCGCCAGGCGCGCAATTTCGGCAACGACCTCTCTTCCACGCCGCAGAGCGCCATCACCATGGGCATCGGCACGATGCTCACGGCGAAGCGCATTGTCCTGATGGCCTGGGGCGAGGACAAGGCGAACGCCGTCAAGGCCATCGTCGAGGGCGACGTGACCACGGCCTGCCCGGCCTCGCTGCTGCAGCGCCACGACCATATCAATTTCTACGTGGACGCGACGGCGGGCAGCTTGCTGACCCGCGTGGTCGCTCCCTGGCTGGTGGGCCCCTGCGACTGGACGCCCAAGCTGGTCCGCAAGGCGGTCGTGTGGCTCTGCGAGACCGTCGGCAAGCCGATCCTCAAACTGACGGACAAGGACTACCTGGAAAACTCCCTCGGCGAGCTGCTGGAGCAGTCCGGTCCCTTCGACCAGATCAACATCCGGGTCTTCAACGACCTGCAGCATACCATTACCGGCTGGCCGGGCGGCAAGCCGAACGCGGACGACAGCACGCGCCCCGTGCCCGCCGCGCCGTATCCCAAGACGATACTGATCTTCTCGCCGCACCCGGACGACGACGTCATCTCGATGGGCGGCACCTTCATCCGCCTGGTCTCGCAGGGGCACGACGTGCATGTGGCCTACGAGACGTCCGGCGATGTGGCAGTCCACGACGACGTGGTGCTGCAGCACTTCGACGCCGCGTACCAGCTGGGGCTGGCCGACCGCTTCGCGGAAGTGAAGGCGCTCGTGGACAGCAAGGTGCCGGGCGAGCCGGAGTCGCGCAAGCTGCTGGACCTCAAGGCGGCCATCCGCCGCAGCGAGGCGCGTGCGGCAGTGCGTTCCTTCGGCCTGGACGACAGCACCAACGCGCATTTCCTGAACCTCCCGTTCTACGAGTCCGGCGGCATCAAGAAAATGCCGCGCACGCAGGCCGACGTGGACATCATCAAGGACCTGATCAAGCGCCTGAAGCCGCACATGATCTTCATGGCGGGCGACCTGGCCGACCCGCACGGCACGCACCGCGTGTGCACCGAGGCGGCGCTGGAGGCCGTGGAGCAGCTGCGCGCCGAGGGCAACGAATGGCTCTCCGGGACGCACATCTGGCTCTACCGCGGCGCCTGGATGGAGTGGGAGCTGGGCCGCGTGGACATGGCCGTGCCGCTCAGCCCGGACGAAGTGGTGATGAAACGCCACGCCATCTTCCGCCACCTCTCGCAGAAGGACATCGTCCCGTTCCCGGGCGAGGATCCGCGCGAATTCTGGCAGCGCGCCGAAGAGCGTACGCAGAACACCGCCCGGCAGTACGACCGCCTGGGCATGGCCGAGTACCAGGCCATCGAAGTATTCCTGAAACTCTGTTAATAATATGAAACTAATCATCCGCAACAACGCCGCAAAAGGCTCCCTGTGGGCCGCGCGCCGCATCGCCGACGCCATCAACGCCAAGGCGGCCCGCACCTCCGAGCCCTTCGTGCTCGGTCTCTGCACCGGTTCCACCCCCATCGGAACCTACAACGAACTCATCCGCATGGTCCGTGACGGCGAGGTCAGCTTCAAGAACGTGATCTCGTTCAACATGGACGAGTACGTAGGCCTGCCGGTCGAGCACCCCGAGAGCTATCACTCCTTCATGCACCGCCAGCTCTTCGACCACATCGACGAGCCCGCGGAGAACATCCACATCCTGAACGGCAACGCGCCCGACCTCGACGCCGAGTGCGCCGCGTATGAGGAGGCCATCGCCGCCGCAGGCGGATTCGACCTCTTCCTCGGCGGCGTGGGTGAAGACGGCCACATCGCCTTCAACGAGCCCTTCTCCCCGCTGTGCTCCCGCACGCGGGTGATGACGCTGACCCAGGACACGCGCGAAGTCAACGCCCGCTTCTTCGGCGGCGACCCGGAGGCCGTGCCCGCCCAGGCGCTCACCGTCGGCGTAGCCACGGTGCTGTCCGCCCGCGAGGTGGTCATCCTGGCCTTCGGCCCCCGCAAGGCCCGCGCCCTGCGCGACGCCGTCGAGGGTCCGATGTCGCATTACTGCACGCTCAGTGGCATGCAAAACCACGCCGACGGCATCATCGTCTGTGACGAATCCGCCGTCGGTGAGCTGAAAGTCTCGAGCTACCGCTACTTCAAAGCGGTGGAAGCTGCGGAGAACAAACTATAGGTTCGAGAAACTGATCTTGTAGAGCTTGGACGTGGTGTCGTCGCCCACCCAGATGCACTGGTGGTCGCGGTCCACGTACAAGCTTTCTCCGTTATCGATGAAGGGCACCGGGTAGGAGGCGATCACCTTGCCTTCCAGGGTGCAGAGGTTGATCGTGCGGAGCTCGCTGTCCGGGATCCAGAGCGCGTTGCGCACCGGATCGTAGCAGAGGTCGGAAATGTCGTCAATCCCTTCCGTGATCTCCGTGCGGCCGATGATGCCCTCGGTCGGCGAGAAGCGGATCAGCAGGCGCGGCTTCGCCTGGTTGCCGAGCATCAGGGTGCCGTCGCCCATCCAGGTGATGGCCTCGAGGCCGCTGTTGGTGCGGTACCCCACTTCCTTGATCACGCCGAGCAGTTCGGATTCGTTGTATTCCGGGGCGCGCAGCCGCCGGACTTCCTGCTTGCGCTCCACGATGTAATAGACGTCCCCGGTGGCCGGGTCCATCGTGACGCCCTCGCAGTCGAGGTGCCCCTCCACATGGAACGGCGTCGTCTCGCCCGTCCAGCTGACGGCATAGACGCCATTCTCGTCGGAAGCGGCCAGGAAGCCGTTTCCGTCGGGCGCCAGGCAGAGGCCGGACACCTCCGGGACCTGCGTGTCGATGGTGGTGTATTCACCCATCACCGGCAGGCTGGCCTGCTGCTTGAACGCGTCCCAGTCGTAGTAGGGCCAGTTGTCGGTCTCCAGCGGCAGGGTGGCTTCCTTGCCGTTGAGGAGCACCTTGAAGAGCACCTTCGGCGAACGCTTGCTGCGGTAGAAGACGAAATGCAGGTTGGCGCCCATGGGCACCTGGTGCAGCTGGCACCAGACCGGGATCTCGTCCGGGTCGGTGACGTCCTTGCCGAAGCCGTTCACGTCGAGGGTCATCAGCAGCGGCAGGAAGGTGTAGTCGTGGCCGAAGCGCAGGTCGGCGCCCTGGCGGCCCGAAGCGATGCGCGCGTCCGCCTTGGCGATGATGTCGTCCACGATGGGCTGGTAGCCCAGGTGGGTGGGCCAGGCGTTGGCGTAGAACTGGAAGTCATCGATCTTCCAGAGGGCGATGCGCTCCTCGGGCGTGAAGATGTCCGTGAAGTCCAGGTCCGTGTCCAGGCTGTCCATGCCGGCGGCGAAGAAGTAGAGGTAGGACACGAGGTCCCAGCCTTCCTTCTCGGGAACGGCGGCCGCGGGGTTCTTGAAGAGCCGCGCGAGGATGGCGCGCCAGTCCACCGTGCGCTCGATGTACTGCTCCCAGGTCTCGCTGAAGCTGAGCGGCGTGCGGAGATAGTTGTCGTTCCGGAACGGATTGTTTCGGTCGAGCGGCAGGATGGCCGGCAGGAAGCTGACGCCGAAGTTCTCGAAGATGTCCAGCTTCGGATCCTGCGCCTTCAGGCCCAGGCAGAAAGAGGACATCGTCATGATGCAGCGGGTCGAGGTGGAGGTCCAGGAGCGGACCTCGGCGTCGTTCTTGAACACCTGCGGGAAATTGGCGTACATCCGCGCGGCGAGCTCCTGCTGTTGCTGCCAGCCCTTGCGGGAAAGGTCGCCCACGCGATAGCGCACGGACGGATACAGGCTGTCGAAGCGCTGCTTGAACGACGCGCCGAGCGGCGTGAGGTTGTCCGCCCCGGCGGCGGCCCCGAATACGTCGTTCAGGCGCTCGTACATGTCGCTCTGCCAGGCGTAGCGGGCGCCGTGGCGGCCGTAGTGGCTGATGTAGAACGGCTTGTAGCCCTTCGGGGCGGGCGAGAGCGCGACCGGGCCGGTCGGGCAGAGGTAATCGGTGCCGGAAAGATATTCCGGATGCTGCCGGAGCTGGTCGATGACGTCCGGCTGCTGGGCCGTGGCGCAAAGGGAGGCTGCAAGGATGGCCAACACGAAAAGAGTTTTTCTCATAAAGCGGTTTTTTTCTGTTGGTGCTGCTCCCGCCATTCATTGGGCGAGCAGCCGTAGATTTGTTTGAAGCGGCGCGAGATGCTCTTGGTGTCGTTCTCCCCGAGGGAGAGGGCGATGCCCACCACCTGGTCGTCCGTGTCCAGGAGCAGCTCGGCGAAGCGCTTGATCTTGAGGTCTGAGATATATTGATATAAGGTCTGTCCGGTCACGGTCTTGAAGCGGCGCTCCAGCAGGCGGCGGGACAGGGCGACTTCCGCGATCACGTCCTTGACGGAAATCTTCTTCTGGTAGTTGCGGTGGATGAACTGCACGGCCTTCTGGATCTGGGCGTCGTCGGTCGCGAAGGCGGCCGTGGAGATGCGCCCGACGATCTTGACGGGTTTCAGGACGATGTCGCGGGGCGGCAGGTCGGGGTTGGCGACCCGCTCCTCGATGAGCTCGGCCGTCCGGTAGCCGCCTTCTTCGATGTCCACGAAAATGCTGGACAGGGTGGTGCTCCCGAGACTGCAGAGCAGCTCGTCGTTGTCCACGCCGATCACGGACACCTCGTCCGGAATCCGCACTCCGGCCGCGTGGCAGGCCTCGATGAGGTTGTTGCCCTGGTTGTCGTCGCAGGCCATGATGCCGATGGGCTTGGGGATCATGCGCAGCCACTCGCGGAGCCGGTCGCGCTCGTAGTACCACAGGTGGTCGATGTCCTGCAGGTTGTAGGCATAGAACGTGCTCCCGAACCCGGCCGCCTCCACCTCGCGGCGGAAGCCCTCGCAGCGCTCGTCGGACCAGCAGACCTGGTTGAAGCCGAAGAAGCCGAAGTTGCGGAAGCCGTGGTCGATGTAGAAGCGGGCGGCCATGCGGCCGGTCCCGAGGTAGTCGGCGGTGATGTTGGGAATGGTCTTGAACCGCTTCTTGAAGTCCTGGGCCACGACGACGATGCCGTTCTTGCCGAACAGGCTGACGTCGTCCGTCTTCTCGAACTGCCCGATCACCGCGTCCGCGCCCCAGTCCCGGGCCCACTTCACGACGCCGGGGATGCCGATCTCGGCCTTGAAGGACGGCGGCATGCGGCAGATGGCCCACTGCTCCTTGCGCCGCGAGTAGCGGACGATGCCCTGGAGCAGTTTATTGGGGAAGGACTCCGTGAAGTCCGTGATGAACAACAGGCGCAGCATGGGCTCAATGACGGTGATAGCTGATCCCGAGGCTGTCGTAGTACGGATACTCGTGATCCGTGATGATGCTGAAGAAGCGGTCGAAGTCCTCCAGGAAGGCCGGAGCGTCCGGGGCGGTGGTGCCGGCCCAGGCGGGCGTGGCGTTCCAGCCGCGCTCGAAGAGGCCCAGCGCCTTCGGGAAGAAGTAGTAGGTCACGTGGTCGAAGCACCGGAGCGTCTCCGCCCAGAGGTGGCCTTCGATGCCGATGATGTTGGCCTTGGCCTCGGGCGCGAGCGCCGGCTTGCCTTCGCCGGAGTGCGTCAGGTCCACGGGCTTGCCGTAGTCGTCCCAGCGGACGGAACGGTACATGTCGTACGGCTGCACGGAGAAGCTGCGGCGCTCGTCCACGAAGCCGCCCCAGGAGTGCCCGCGCTCGGTCTTGCCGTAATTGTAGGCGAAGTCCATGTAGCAGTTGGGCGCGCTGGAGATGACGACGGGGATGCCCTCGTTGGCGAATTCGTACGGGAGCACGTCGCGGCCGTGCGAGACGGTCCAGAGGTTGGTGAGCGCGAGCTGCTTCTTCAGGCGCTCGAGCGTGGCGGGCTCGAGGTTCTGGCAGACGTCCTGCCAGCCGCCGAGTTTGATGCCGCGGGCTTCCGCGATGTCGAGCACCCGGTTCAGGAAGTAATCCTTGAGCCAGCCGATATCGGTCTTTCCGTTGGCTTCCATGAGGGCGCGGCAGGCCGGGGATCCGGTCCAGGCGCCGTCAGGCACCTCGTCGCCGCCGACGTGGATGGCGTCGAGGGGCGCGCCCGCTTCCGCGTAGAGTGCGGCCAGGCCGTCGAAGACGGTCTCGAAGAAGGTATAGGTCGAGGGCAGCGCGACGTTCATCACGTTGTCCGTGTAGTCCTGGACGGATTCATATTCGGAGACGTCCTCCGGCTCGGAGAGCAGGCAGCTGCGGTCGCCGGTGCGCTGGGCGCGCACCTCCATGGACTTGACCGCCGCGCGGGAATGGCCCGGCGTATCGAATTCCGGGATCACGTGGATATGGCGCGCGGTGGCGTAGCGCAGGATTTCGACGAAGTCGGCGTGGGAATAGTAGCCGTTGCCGGGGGAGTCGTCGCCCGGTCGGGCCGCGACGCAGTAGGTCGGCTGCAGGCCGTCCGGCTCCGTGATGCTGCCGTCCTCCTGCAGGACCGGGAGGCAGCGGAAGGCGCCGTAGGAGGTGAGCTCCGGCAGCGCGTCGATCTCGATGCGCCAGCCCTCGTCATCGCCGAAGTGCAGGTGCAGCAGGTTGCCCTTGTAGTCCGCGATCATGTCGATCAGGCGCAGCAGGTCATCCTTCTTCGTAAAATTCCGGCTCACGTCCAGCATCAGGCCGCGCCAGGGCAGGTCCGGCCAGTCCGTGATCTCGGCTGCCGGGATGGGGGCGCCCTGCGCGTTGCGCCGGATCCGGTTGAGGGTGACGGAAGCGTAGTAGGCGGCGTCTTCGTCGGCCGCCTCGATGCGGACGTCGCCGTCCTTGAGGGTGATGCGGTACCAGCCCGGCGCCTGGCCGTCCACGTAGCTGACGGTCGGTTCCGCGGCGGGCAGCGTTTCGCCGTCCAGCGGCTTCACTTCCTTCAGGCGGGGAATGATGTCATAGACGCCCGTGGCGACGTGGTTATAGCTGAAGACCGGGACGGGCTCGGCGGGCAGGAAACGGTATTCCGCCTTCACGGCGACGGGCTTTCCACCCTTGCGCTGCAGGAAGAATCCTTCCGGCGCGCGGCACTGGTTGACCAGCGGCCGGGCCTCGTAGCGAAGGATCATGGCGCCGTCGTGCTCGCCGGGCACCACGCGGTACAGCGTGCCGCTGATGTGGTCGATGCTGCCCGGCGCACCTTCCTCCATGGTGACGGGGGTGCGGAACTGGCTGAACCAGACGGTCCAGTCGGTGCCGGCGGGCGGGTTCTGGATTTCCATCGTATGGAGGGCTTTGCCGTTTTCGGGGTTGGTCTCGCCTTCCGTCCAGATGATGTGACAAGGTTGGGTGCACGCTACGCAAATTGCGCATGCGGCAGAGAGAAGAAGAAAAAGTTTAGTGCTCACAATCAGCGGATTTTAAAGTCGATACAAATATGAAAAAAAATGTGGACCCGAAAAATATAATGACGCAAATTGTGTATCTAAATACGCAAATTTGTTTTTGTGCTTTCGATTGAATCCATATTTTTGCAAAAAAATCACACAAAAATGACACTTGGAATTGATGTCGGAGGGACCAATCTGGTCCTGGGTCTGGTTCAGGACGGGAAAATCGTGAAACGGGTTTCCGCTCCCTGGTTCCCCAAAGAAGCAAGTCTGCAGGAGACGCTGGATACGCTTTCTGAGCGTATCGAGGGAATAATTACGCCGGATACGGAAAAGATCGGAATCGGTGTCCCTTCCGTGGTGGACGTGAAACGCGGCATCGTGTACGACACCGTCAACATTCCGTCTTGGACGGAAGTCCCCCTCAAGGAAATCCTGGAGAAACGCTTCAACCTGCCCGTCGCCGTCAACAACGACGCGAACTGCTACGCGATGGGCGTGTACGAAGGCTATCCGGCCGACGCGAAGCCGGAGGTGCTCGTCGTGATCACGCTCGGCACGGGCGTGGGCATGGGCATCGTGGACCGCGGCCGTCTCTTCGTCGGCGCCAACTGCGGCGCGGGCGAGCTGGGCAGCCTGCCGTACCGCGGCGCCACGCTCGAGGCGTTCTGCAGCAAGCAGTTCTTCGCCGGCACCGGCTGGGACAGCCTCACTGCCTCCCAGGCCGCGCGCAACGGCGATCCGCGCGCGCAGATCCTCTTCACAGACCTGGGCAAGCGCCTGGGCGACCTGCTCTGCACGGTCATGTTCGCCTATGATCCCAGCCACATCGCCTTCGGCGGTGGCGTAGCCTATAATTACCCGCTCTTCCGGCAGTCCATGGAGGCGCGCCTGAAGCGGGATTTTCCGTATCGTAAAAGCCTGGAAAGGCTGACCATCGACGTTTGCACCGGCGACGACATCCCGGTGATCGGCGCATCCCTTATCTAGCCATGCGTATGAAAAAGTTTATCTACCTCTTCATCATGATGACGCTCTGCGCCTGCGGGCAGCAGGCCCCCATGGCCTCCGGCGACCGGCTGGTGCTGGACGGAGGCTGGAAGCTCTCCCGTGACGGCAGAGCTGAACAATATGCCGCCGAGGTTCCCTCGACCGTGGCCGGCGTGCTGGCGGAAGCCGGTTATTTCGGGGACGCCCTGTTCGAGGGCCGCAACTATGCGGACGTGGACAAGGCCCCGTTCGACGACGCCTGGACCTACCGGACCACCTTTGCGGCGAAGCCCGCTGAGGGCCAGTTCTGCGAGCTGGTATTCGACGGCCTGAACTACTATGCCGACATCTTTTTGAACGGGACGCAGCTCGCGTCCTCCGACACGACCTTCGGCGTCTTCTGCCGCCGCGCGTATGAGGTCGGCTCGCTGCTGAAGGGCCGCAACAGCCTGGAAGTCAAGCTGCGCCGCGCCCAGTCGGGCGACCTCAACATCGGTTTCGTGGACTGGAACCCCCGTCCGTTCGACGAGAGCATGGGCATCGTCCGCCCGGTGACGGTCCACATGACGGGCGCCGTGTCCGTCGAGGACGTGTTCGTCGTGCCCCATCTTGACGTGGAGACGCTGGCGAAGGCCGACCTGGAGCTGCGTGTCAAGCTGCGCAACCATTCCGACGAAGCCGTCGAAGGCAGCCTGGCGCTGGCGCTGGACGGCGTGGGCGAGGCTTCCGTGCCCGTCAGCCTGCCCGCCGGCGCGCTGCAGACCGTGGTGCTGACCCCCGAGCAGGTGGTCATGCTGCACCTCGAGAACCCGCGCGTGTGGTGGAGCTACGACCTCGGCACGCCGGAACTGTACAGCCTGGAGGCCTGCGTGCTGCTGGACGGCGCCGTTTCCGACCGGAAGTCGGTCGATTTCGGCGTCCGCTCGATCACCAGCCGCCTGACCCCGGAAAACTACCGCCAGTACACCCTGAACGGCAAGGACGTCCTCATCAAGGGCGCCGGCTGGACCGACGACCTCTTCCTGCGCGACACGCCGGAGAGCATCCGGCAGCAGGTCGAGTACGTCATGGACATGAACCTGAACTGCATCCGTTTCGAGAATATCTGGGGCAAGGACGACACCGTCTATGACCTCTGCGACCGCCTCGGCGTGCTGGCCCTCGTGGGCTTCAGCTGCCAGTGGGAGTGGGAGGACTACTGCGGCCTGCCGGAAGTGGGCCATTTCGGTTGCATCAACGGCCAGGAGGTCGAAGACCTCGCCGTCGCGTATTTCCGCGACCAGGTGGTGCGCCTGCACAACCATGCGTCGGTCATCGGCTGGCTCACGGGCAGCGACCGCATCCCGAATCCGGGCCTGGAGAAGCGCTATCTCGAGATCTTCGAGCAGGAAGACTACCGCTCCTACGTGTGCTCGGCGAAGAATATGGAGAGCCTGGCCGGCTGGTCCGGCTCCAAGATGGAGGGACCCTATGAGTACGTCGCTCCGGACTACTGGTACCGCAATACCGACGCGGGCGGCGCCTTCGGTTTCAACACCGAGACCGGCATCGGCGCCAACCTGCCGCAGGCCGAGTCCCTGCGCCGCATGATCCCGGAGGATGCCCTCTGGCCGCTGTCCGACAGCTGGAACTACCATTGCACGGCGTCGAGTTCCGCGATGAACTCGCCGGCGATGCTCAACACCATCATCGAGAACCAGTACGGCGCCGCGAGCGGTTTCGAGGACTTCGTCCGCAAGGCGCACGCCGTGGACTACGACGGCACCCGCGCCATGTTCGAGTCCTTCCGCGCCCGCATGCCGAAATCGACCGGTATCGTGCAGTGGATGCTGAACTCCGCCTGGCCGTCCCTCTACTGGCAGCTCTACGACTGGTACGGCGCCCCGACGGCCGGCTACTACGGCACCAAGAAGGCTTGCGAGCCCGTGCAGCTCATCTTCGACTACGCCGACCGCAAGGTTTACGCGGTCAGCGAGCGGCCGGAAGCCTGCACCCTCAAGGCCACGGTCCTGATTTACGACGCACAGTCCCGCCTGCTGGGCGGCGACAGCCGCGAAATCACCCTGGGCTACCGCCAGAGCCTGCCGGTCTTCGACCTGCGCCGCTACGACGGCAAGCCGCACTTCGTGGCGCTCGCCCTTGCGCAGCCCGACGGCACGCCCGTCGCGGACAACTTCTACTGCCTGCCCGCGAAGGACAGCGACTACGACTGGACCAGGACGAACTGGTATCTCACCCCGATCACCCGCCACGCCGACCTGCGCTTCGCTTTCGCACAGGAGCCCGCCGAGGTGGAGATGAGCGTGGAGGAGAAGGACGGCGAATACGCCGTGTCGCTCGCCAACAAGTCCCAGGTCATCTCCTACATGAATATCGTGAAGGCGCTCGACGCCGACGGCCAGCTGGTGGCCCCGGCCTTCTGGAGCGACAACTTCTTCCCGCTCCTGCCGGGCCAGACGAAGACCGTCACCTGCAGGACGGATGCCAAGGACATCAATTTCAAACTCGATAAATAGCATGAAAAAACTCATACTTATGATCCTGGCCCTGGGCTGCGCCGCCGGCGCATTCGCCCAGACGGAAGAACAGGACATTTCCCGCAATCGTTCGAAATATGCGAACGACCAGTTCCGCGAGGACGATCAGTACACGGTGACCGACCCGTACGAGACCGTGTCCGTGAGCCAGCCGAAGAGCAGGAAGATCAAGAACATCATCTTCATGATCGGCGACGGCATGGGACTGGAACAAGTCAGCTGCGGCTGGGTGCTGAATGGAGGAAAACTTAACCTGGACAATTTCCCGTACACGGGATTCTCCCGCACCTACGCCGTCGACCGCTTGGTCACGGACTCCTGCGCCGGCGGCTCCGCCCTGGCGACGGGCGTCAAGACCAAGTACTATTATATGGGCGTGGATCCGGATGGCAATCCGGTCCCGAGCGTGCTGCACCGGGCCCAGGAAAAGGGCATGAAGACCGGCGTGGCCGTGACCTGCCGCATCAACGATGCGACGCCGCTCGATTTCGTGGGCCACTCGCTGGACCGCGATGAGGAGGAAATCAACGCCGCCCAGTACGTGGACTGCGGCGTTGACTTCCTGACCGGCGGCGGCTTGCAGTTCTGGCAGAACCGCGAGGACGGCCGCGACCTCGTCGAGGAAATGAAGGCCAAGGGCTACACCTACGTGGACAACCGCGAGGATCTGAACAAGGTCCAGAGCGGCCGCGTGCTCGGCCTCTTCGCCCCGCTCGAGATGGAACCCTCGCTCGACCGCGGTCCCGTACTCGAGGACTGCGCCATGAAAGCCATCGAGTTGCTGGACAACAAGAAGGGCTTCTTCCTGATGATCGAAGGCTCGAGCATCGACGACTGGGGTCACCGCCAGAAGGTCGGCTACATGGCTGAAGAGCTGTTCGACTTCGACCGCACCATCGGCAAGGTGCTCCAGTGGGCCGAGAAAGACGGTCACACCCTGGTCATTGTGACGGCCGACCACGCCACCGGCGGCCTGACCCTGATCGACGGAAATCTACAGGAGCGCAGCGTAAAAGTGCACTTCTCCACCAAGGGCCACAACGGCATCCTCGTTCCGGTGTACGCTTACGGTCCGCACGCTGAGGAGTTTGAGGGCGTGCACGAGAACAATGAAATCGGCGAAATCATCCGCCGGCTGATGAAATAAGGCCGTGCGCAAATTGTGCATAGGAATACGCAAAAATTACTCCACCGAGGAATCGAATTGAATATTTTTGCACCAGAAACCACTTAAACGGACTTAAACCACTTTTTATTCCAATAACCTTATGAAAGACAAAAAACTCTTCCTGTTCCTCCTGGCCGGGTTCGTCGCGTTGAGCGTCAACGCCCAGAACCTGACGGTCAAGGGAACGATCACCGACGGTGCCAGCGGAGAACCTGTTCCGTTCGCCTCCGTCGTTGTCAAGGGCACGGGCGCCTGGACCGCATCCGACGCTGAAGGCCGCTATTCGGTTGAGTCTCCCGCCAACGGAATTCTTTCCGTCGAGAGCCTCGGTTACCTCTCCGTTGAGGTGCCCGTGGACGGCAAGAGCAACCTGAACATTACCCTGTATCCTGATCTGGACCAGCTCTCCGAGGCAGTCGTCATCGGTTACGGTGTCCAGCAGAAGAAACTCCTCACCGGATCCACGGTCCAGGTGAAGGGTGGTGACCTGACTAAACTCAGTACGACTTCCGTTCTGGGTGCTCTCCAGAGCCAGAGCCCGGGTGTGACCATCACGCAGGCTTCCGGCCAGCCCGGCGAGGGCTACAAGGTGAACATCCGCGGTATGGGTACCATCGGCGATTCCGATCCGCTCTACGTCATCGACGGTGTGGCGGGCGGCAGCCTCAGCGCCCTCAACCCGGCTGACATCGAGTCCATCGACGTTCTGAAGGATGCCGCTTCGGCCGCCATCTACGGTGCGCGTGCCGCCAACGGCGTCGTCCTCGTGACCACGAAGCAGGGCAAGGAAGGCCGCGCCGTCGTGTCCTATGACGGCTACTACGGCTGGCAGTTCATCGCCAAGATGCCGAACCTCTGCAACGCGCAGGAGTACATCGCCGCCCAGGACCTGATGAACAAGAACGAAGGTGTCGCTGCGACCAACTGGGCCGCCGTCCTTCCTGCCAAGCTCTATCAGGCTATCCAGAACGGCACCTGGAAGGGTACCAACTGGATGGAGGAAGCGTACAACAAGGGCGCCATGACCACCAACCACGCCATCAACGTGACCGGCGGCACGGCCGACCACAAGTACGCCATCGGTCTGTCCTACACCGCGCAGGACGGTATCATCGGTTACAACAAGATCGATCCGGTCAATGCCAAGTTCCAGCGCTACACCTTCCGCGTCAACACCGACAACGTGGTGATCAAGAACGACAAGCTCGACATCCTGCGCATCGGCCAGACGCTGAACTTCAACCACAGCACCAACAGCGGTATTGCTGACGACGTGGACATCTACTGGAACTCCGTGCACAACATCCTCCGCACGATGCCTATCCTTCCGGCTTACACCACGGATGAGAACGGCAACATCGCCTTCTACGATCAGGAGGCCCGCCAGGCAGAAGGCTGGACCTATGATATCTCCACCAGCTCCGCCAACCCGCTCGCATACGACTACTACACGTCCCGCGGTCTGCAGCAGAGCTCCAGCTACACCCTGCAGGCGAGCATCTTCGCCGAACTCCAGCCGATCAAGAACCTCAAGTTCAAGACCCAGTTCGGTTACCTGATGTCCGCCGGTTCCTCCCGCTCCTACAACATGATCTATGCGATCAACGGCAAGGTTTACAATGATTTCGACAACGTGAGCCAGAGCATGAGCACGAACCAGCGTATCACCTGGGAAAATACGGTGTCCTACTCCTTCTCCATCGCTGACAAGCACAACTTCGACCTCGTGGCCGGTCAGTCCATCGAGAAGTGGGGCATGGGCGAGCAGATCAGCGGCAAGGGAACGAACTCCATCTTCCCGAACGACTTTGAGCGCGCCTACCTCTCCAACACCAAGCCGACGCAGCTGAGCGAGATTTCCGTGTCCGGCAAGCCCCGGAGCAAGGGCGCCCTGGCCTCCTTCTTCGGCCGTGTCAACTACAACTATGACAGCAAGTACATGTTCTCCGCCACGGTCCGTGCGGATGGTTCTTCCAACTTCGCCCGCGGTCACCGCTGGGGTATCTTCCCCTCCGTGTCCGCCGGTTGGGTGATCTCTTCCGAGCCGTGGATGGCGAATTCCAAGAACTGGCTGAGCTTCCTGAAACTGCGCGCCAGCTGGGGCCAGAACGGTAACGCCAGCATCTCCAACTTCCAGTACCTCTCCACCATCGTGCTGGATACGGGCGCTTCCTATGCCTTCGATTCCGAGGATGCCTTCGCGACCGGCGCCGTCGGCGACGTGCTCGCCAACCCGGACGTGAGCTGGGAGACCTCCCAGCAGCTCGACTTCGGTATCGACGCCCGCTTCTTCAACTCCCGTCTCGGCGTTTCCTTCGACGCTTACATCAAGGACACCCGCGACTGGCTGGTCGATGCTCCGATCGCTTCCGTGTACGGCCTCAATGCGCCGTTCATCAATGGCGGCGACATCCGCAACTCCGGTATCGAACTCTCCATCGACTGGAGCAAGAACACCGGTGACTTCACCTACGGCATCAACGTGAACGGAGCTTTCAACAAGAACCTCGTCACCCGTATCGCCAACGCCGAGGGCATCATCCATGGTGCTGACGACATCCTCTCCGAGGGTACGACCGAAATGTACCGCGCCCAGGTCGGCTATCCGATCGGCTACTTCTATGGCTACAAGACCGCCGGTGTCTTCCAGAACCAGGCCCAGGTCGACGCCACGCAGGCGAAGCTCGAGGGTGCCAAGCCCGGCGACCTGATCTTCGTCGACACCAACAACGACGGCGTGATCTCCGGTGAGGACCGCACCATGATCGGTGACCCGAATCCCCACTTCACCGCCGGCCTGAACTTCTGGATGGCCTGGAAGGGCTTCGACTTCAACCTCTCCGGTTACGGCGCCTTCGGGCAGCAGGTAGCCAAGTCCTACCGCTCCTTCGCCGACAGCCCGCGTGACAACTTCACCACGGACGTCTTCAATACCTGGACGGGCGAGGGTACTTCCAACCGCCTCCCGATGCTGACCAACGGCAGCAACCCGAACTGGCAGAACATCTCCGACATCTATATCGAGAACGGCGATTACTTCAAGATCTCCAACCTCACCGTCGGCTACGATTTCCGCCGCCTGATCAACATGAAGCACATCAGCAAGGCCCGCCTGTATTTCTCCGCCCAGAACCTGCTGACCATCACCGGTTACTCCGGCATGGATCCTGAAATGGGCAAGGGAACCGACGACGAATGGGCTTCCGGAATCGACGTGGGCTTCTATCCTTCCTCCAGGATTTTCCTCATCGGTGTTAACATTCAATTCTAGCGTACTATGAAAAAGAATATCATACGACTCTTTACCGTTGCCGCCGCTTTGCTTGCCTTCACGGCCTGCGAGAACTTCCTGGACACGGTCAGCTACACCGAGCGCAACACGAGTAACTTCCCGGCCTCCGAAGAGGATGCCCTGCAGCTCGTGACCGGTATCTACTCTACGCTTAACCTGGACCTGCGCGACTACGCCGGCACCAGCTATATCATGCAGGCGAACCTCTGCTCCGACGACCAGTACGGCGGCGGTGGCCAGGATGACGCCGAAGCCCAGGCCTGGGATCACCTGATGTACAACGACATCGACGCTCAGGGCGATGTCTGGACGAACTGCTACAACGGTATCGGCCGCGCCAACATGGCTATCTCCGCACTCGACAAAGTGGCGGACGAGGACCTGCGCAACCAGCTCCTCGGCGAGGCCTACATCCTCCGTTCCTGGTTCTATTTCGAACTGACCCAGATGTTCGAGATCGTGCCGCTGGTGACTACGGTGCCGGAGAGCGTCGGTGACGCTGCCGAGTACCCGGCCCTGGCGTCCGTCGAGGAGATCTACGGCTTCATCGCCGCCGGTCTCAAGAAGGCCTGCGACATCATGCCGTCCACCCCGTACGGTCAGGTCCTGACCGGCCGCGGCCACGTGAACCGCTGGGTCGCCGAAGGCCTCCTGGCCCGCGTGTACCTCTTCTACACCGGTTTCTACAGCGACAAGGAAGGCAAGGCCATCACCACGCTGCCGCTGATGAACCTGGAAACCAACGAACTCTCCACCGAGACGGTGGGCAAGGACTATGTCGTCAGCAAACTTGAGGACTGCATCCAGAACTCCGGCTACCAGCTCCTGCCCGACTTCCGTATGAACTGGACCTACAGCAACCTCGTCACCCAGAACGACTATCCGTTCGTTCAGGACATGAAGGAAGCCGGCCTGTCCTGGGCTCCGGATGCGCACAACGCCGAGCAGATGTTCCACATCAACGCCGCCAAGTCCAGCCACAAGTACAACTACCTCAACATGTACTGCGGTCTGCGTACCTTCGACAGCGGCAACTACAAGCCGGTGTTCCCGATGAACAAGGGTTACGGTTTCGGTACCGTCAACCCGGATCTGTGGAACACCTGGGATGCGGACGACATCCGCCGCATGGGCTCCATCTGGAGCGTTGCGGACGAGGCTGCGGACGCGCTTGCCAACGGCGGATACCAGATTGGCGCCGAGAATCAGATGGAAGAGTCCCTGCTCTGGCAGAAGAAGCTGCAGGCCATCGCCTGCTACATCAACGGCAAGTGGATCTTCGAGTTCACCTCCTCTTCCCTCTACTACGGTGCTGACAAGGATCTGGGCCGCAAGAAATGCACGACGGACTTCACCCTCCTGCGTTTTGCCGACGTGCTCCTGATGCATGCCGAGCTGACCAACGGCAAGGTCATCTACAATGGCATGGACGGTATGAACGCCGTGCGCGTGCGCGCCAAGCTGCCTCAGATTGCCTACAGCGAGGACGCCCTCCGCATCGAGCGCCGCCACGAGCTGGCCTTCGAGGCCATCCGCTGGGGTGACATGCGCCGCTATGGCAAGGCATACTGCATCAAGGCGCTGGAGAGCCAGCTGAACCAGGACATCTACAACCTCGGTGTCCCGACCAAGATGAAGGACCAGGGTGCTGGCTACAAGGCCCGTTACGAGGCCACCTGGGGCTTCCGTCCGTATCCGCAGACGGAAATCAGCCTCTCCAATGGCGTGCTGAAGCAGAAGGACGGCTGGGATGCCGCTTCCGGTCTGTTCACAAGCTGGAAATAAACAGAATTAATTGGTTTATAGATTATTTGGTTGGAGATTGGAGCCTGTCGTGAGACAGGCTCCTTTCGTTTCCCGAAAGGAGCCCGGGCTTCGCCAATGCAGGGGGGCGTTCCCCCCTGACCCCCTGCGTCGCTTTGCTCCGAACAGTAAATAAAAAACTAACTGTTCGTTTCGTGGATTTGCAGAGTTTCTGTATCTTTGTCGTTTCAAGATGGATGAACTGATCAAGGATATCGCCGCGCAGGAGTACAAGGAGGGCTTCGTGACCGAAGTCGCTCAGGAGTACGCGCCCAAGGGCCTCAGCGAGGACATCATCCGGCTGATCTCCGCCAAGAAGGAGGAGCCGGAGTGGCTGCTGCAGTTCCGGCTGGACGCCTTCCGCAAATGGCAGCGCATGCGCCCGCCGTATTGGGCGCACGTCAAGCTGCCGCGCATCGATTTCCAGGACATCATCTACTGGGCTGCGCCCAAGCGCCCCGAGGACCGGCCGGACACCATCGACCCCGCGCTGATGGAGACCTTCGACAAGCTCGGCATTCCGCTCCGCGAGCGGGAAGTGCTGGCGGGCGTCAAGTCCAAGAGCGAGGTGGCGGTGGACGCCGTCTTCGACTCCGTGAGCGTCACGACGACCTTCCGCAAGACCCTGGCGGAGAAAGGCATCATCTTCTGCTCCTTCTCCGAGGCCGTGCGCGAGCATCCCGACCTGGTGCGCAAGTACCTTGCGACGGTGGTCCCCGCCGGAGACAATTTCTACGCAGCGCTCAACTCCGCCGTCTTCTCCGACGGCTCCTTCTGCTACGTCCCCAAGGGCGTGAAATGCCCGATGGAGCTGTCCAGCTACTTCCGCATCAACGCGGCCGGCACCGGCCAGTTCGAGCGCACGCTCATCGTGGCCGACGAAGGCGCGCAGCTCAGCTACATGGAGGGCTGCACCGCGCCGATGCGCGACGAGAACCAGCTGCACGCCGCCGTGGTGGAGATCATCGTGGAGAAGGACGCGGACGTCAAATACAGCACCGTGCAGAACTGGTATCCCGGCGACGCCGAGGGCCGCGGCGGCATCCTGAACCTCGTGACCAAGCGCGGCATCTGCAAGGGCAGCGGTTCGCACCTGTCCTGGACCCAGGTGGAGACCGGCTCCGCCGTCACCTGGAAATACCCGTCCACCATCCTGAAGGGGGATTATTCCTCCTCGGAATTCTATAGCGTGGCCATGACCAACCACTACCAGCAGGCCGACACCGGCACCAAGATGATCCACCTCGGACGCGGGACCCGCAGCCGGGTGGTCTCCAAGGGCATCTCGGCCGGCCACAGCGAGAACAGCTACCGGGGGCTCGTGCAGATGGGCCCGGCGGCGGAGGGCGCGCGCAATTTCTCGCAATGCGACTCCCTGCTCATCGGCAGCACCTGCGGCGCGCACACCTTCCCGCTGATACGCAACCAGAACCCCAAAGCGGTGGTGGAGCACGAGGCCACGACCTCGAAAATCAGCGAAGACCAGCTCTTCTACTGCAACCAGCGCGGCATCGCCCCCGAGGATGCCGTCGCCCTCATCGTGGGCGGCTACGCCCGCGAAGTCCTGTCCCGCCTCCCGATGGAATTCGCCGTGGAGGCGCAAAAACTCCTTTCCGTTTCACTTGAAGGCGCCATCGGATGACCTGGATCGAAATCATATCGGCCGTGCTTGGCCTGACCTGCGTGTTCCTTGCGGGCCGCAACTCGAAAGTCAACTTCTGGGTTGGCTACGTTTATAACATTTTCCTGTTCATTCTCTTCTGGCGGCAGCATCTCTACAGCGCGATGCTGCTCCAGCCCGTGGCGTTCGCGATCAACGCGTTCGGCCACTGGCGCTGGACGCATCCCCGGGAGGACGAGCGGAGCGCGTCCGACGAGAGCCGGCTCAAGGTGGGGCACCTGACCCGGGAGCAGTGGCCGGGCCTCATCCTGCTGGTCTGCGTGTTCGGCGCCGTCTGGGCCATGTGCCTGGACTGGCTGCCCGTCAAGTGGCCGGACGTCTTCCAGGTGGATCCTTCCCCCTGGCTGGATTCCTACCTGCTGATGCTCACGCTGCTGGCGCAGTACCTCAGCGCCCAGAAATGCTGGGAGTGCTGGATCGTCTGGCTGGTGGTCAACGCTGCCAACATCGTCCTCTACATCACGTCCGGACTCTATCTGATGCCGATCGTCAGCGGCCTGTACCTGGCCAACGGCATCTGGTCCCTCATCTCCTGGAAAAAACTCTTCAACAAGCATGAATAACGACATCTTACTGGAAATCAATAACCTGCACGCCAGCGTCGGGGACAAGGAAATCCTCAAGGGAGTGGACCTGACCCTGCGCCGCGGCGAGGTGCATGCGGTCATGGGGCCCAACGGCGCCGGGAAGAGTACGCTGGGCGCCGTCCTGGCGGGCCGTCCGGACCTCACGGTCACGGAAGGCAGCGTCCGCTATGATGGCCGCGACCTGCTCGCCCTCAGCCCGGAGGAGCGCTCCTGGGCGGGGCTCTTCCTGAGCTTCCAGTACCCGGTGGAGATCCCCGGCGTGAGCATCACCAATTTCATGAAGGCCGCCATCGCCGCGCGCCGCAAGGCGCAGGGGCTGCCGGAGCTGACGCCCGGCGAATTCCTGAAGCTCCTCAAGGAGAAGATGGCGTTCGTGCAGATGAAGAACGAATTCGCCAAGCGGGAAGTCAACGTGGGCTTCTCCGGCGGCGAGAAGAAACGCAACGAAATATTCCAGATGGCCATGCTCGAGCCCACCCTCAGCATCCTCGACGAGACCGATTCCGGCCTCGACGTGGACGCGCTGCGCATCGTGGCGGAAGGCGTGAACCGGCTCCGCACCCCGGAGACGGCAGCCATCGTGATCACCCATTACCAGCGCCTGCTGGAATACATCGTCCCGGACGTCGTCCACGTGCTGAAGGACGGCCGCATCGTCGAAACGGGCGGCCGCGAGCTGGTGGACCGCATCGAACGGGAAGGCTACGAGAGCATCCATGAATAACGAAGTGTACGTCATCGGCCGCGACAGCGCGCCCCAGTATCTCCGGCTGGAAGCCGGGGAGGAGCGCATGCTGACCCTCGTCGTGCCGCCGGGCACGGGCGGGCGGCTGGTGATGGAGGTGGACCTCGTGGGTCCCGGCGCTTCGCTGGACCTCGCCGGCCTGTATCTCTGCCCGGACGACGAACGGCTGGACCTGCGCCTGCTGGTCCGCCACACGTCCGGCGGCTGCATTTCCCGCCAGCTCTTCAAGGGGCTCGTGGGCGGGACGGCGCGCGCCTCCTTCGACGGCCTGGTCTATGTGGCGCAGGACGCCCAGAAGACGCAGGCCTACCAGGAAAACCACACGATCCTGCTCTCCGACACGGCCAGGGTGGAGTCCCGGCCGCAGCTGGAGATCTACGCCGACGACGTGCAGTGCTCGCACGGCGCCACCACCGGCTACCTCAATCCCGAAGAACTGTATTACCTGCGTTCACGCGGCATCCCCGAGGCGGAGGCCCGGCGGCTCCAGATGGTCGCCTTCCTCGCCCCGGTGCTCCGGCGCCTGCCCGAATCCCTTATAGAAGAAATCCATGCTTGTTTATCCTAACGTCAAGATCAATCTCGGCCTGAGTGTGCTGCGCAAGCGCCCCGACGGCTACCACGATATCGAAACGCTCTTCGTTCCGTATTTCGGCATGACGGACGTGCTCGAGATCGTGCCCTCGGACAAACTTCGTTTCGTGCCTTCGGACAACGTGACCTGGGAGGACGACCTGACCCTGCGCGCCTATTCGCTGCTCAAGGCGAATTTCGACATCCCTCCGGTGGAGATCCGCCTGACGAAGCGCTCCGCCGTGGGCGCCGGCCTCGGCGGCGGCTCCGCGGACGCTGCCTTCACGCTGATGGCGCTGACCGACATGTTCAAGCTGGGGCTCGAGGACTGGCAGCTCGCGGACTACGCCGCCTGCCTGGGCTCGGACTGCTCCTTCTTCATCTACAACCGCCCGATGTTCGGCGAGGAGCGCGGCGACGTGCTGACGGACTACGACATCGACCTGTCGGGCTATGAGATCCGCGTGGAGGTGCCCGAGGGAGTGCACGTAAGCACGAGCGAGGCCTATTCGCGCGTCATTCCGCGTGAGCGGCTGGCCCTGCCGCCCCTGCGCGAGGCGCTGCGTTACCCGGTGGAGATGTGGCGGGACGTGCTGTTCAACGATTTCGAGTCGTCCGTGTTCCCGCTCTATCCGGCGGTGGAGGCGCTGAAGAAGCGCTTCTACGACGAGGGCGCCGTCTATGCCTCGATGTCCGGTTCCGGCTCCGCCGTGTTCGGGCTCTTCAAGAAATAAATGTCCGCTTCGCTCCTGCTGCTCATCATCGTCGCCTACCTGGCGGCCGTCATCGGCGCTGGCTGGTGGATCTCGCGCCGGGCGCAGGGGAGCGCCGACTTCTTCCGCGGCGGGCGCAAATCGCCCTGGTGGGCCGTGGCCGTGGCCATGGTCAGCACCTCGATCTCCGGCATCACCTTCGTGTCCGTGCCGGGTATGGTGGCCGCCTCGCAGTGGTCCTACCTGCAGATGGCGGTGGGTTTCGTGGCGGGCTACGCCGTGATCGCGTACATGCTGCTGCCGCTCTACTACCGGCTGAATCTCAATAGCCTCTACATCTATCTGGATGATCGTTTCGGCCGCTGGAGCCACCGCACCGGCGCCGGTTTCTTCCTGCTCTCCAAGATCCTGCTCTGCGGGGTGCGGATGTACCTCACCGCCATCGTGCTGCAGCTGATCGTCTTCGCGCCGCTGGGCATTCCGCTCTGGGCGAACGTGGCCGCGACGATGCTCTGCGTGTGGCTCTACACCTTCCGCGGCGGGGTGCGCTCGCTGGTCTGGACCGACATGGTGCAGACGCTCGCGCTGATCACCGTGGTGGTGCTCTGCCTCGTGCAGATCGGCCGCGTGATGGGGCTGGACCTCGGCGGGATGTGCGGCAGCATCCGCGACAGCGGCATGGCGCGCATCTGGTTCTTCGACGACTGGAAGGACACGCGCCTGTTCTGGAAGCAGTTCGTCGCCGGCATGCTCACGACCGTCGCGATGACGGGCATGGACCAGGACATGATGCAGAAAAACCTGTCCTGCAGGAGCCTGCGCGAGAGCCAGCGCAACATGATGAGCTACGGCGCGGCCTTCATTCCGGTCAACCTGCTCTTCCTCGCCCTCGGCGTGCTGCTGTATCAGTTCGCCGCGGCGCGCGGCATCAGCGTCGCGAAGCCGGACGACCTCTTCCCGACCATCGCCTGCGGCGCGGACGGCAGTGGTGCGGCCTACATGCCGCCCGTCGTCAGCCTGCTCTTCGTCCTCGGCCTCACGGCCTCGGCCCTCAGCAGCTCCGGCTCCGCCCTCACCGCCCTCACGACCACCTTCACGGTGGACTTTCTTCACGCCGACACGCGCATGGACGAAGCCGGGCTGCTGCGCACCCGTCGCCGGGTGCACGCAGGCGCCGCCGTCGTGCTGGGCCTCGCGATCCTCGGCTTCGAGGCCATCCGCGACGGGAGCGTGATCAACGCCATCTACACCGTTGCGGGCTACACCTACGGCCCGCTCCTGGGCCTGTTCTTCTTCGGCATCCTCACCCGGCGGCGCGTCCACGACGGCTGGGTGCCCTTCATCTGCATTCTGTCTCCGGTCTTCTGCTACGTGCTCTCCACGCACAGCGCCGCCTGGTTCGGCGGCTATCAGATCGGATTCGAGCTGCTGCTCTACAATGCGCTCTTCACCTGGCTTGGCCTCTGGCTTACCAGTCTCGGCCGGGGTGCGATTTTTGCAGATTCCCGGCTAAAACACTGAGACGCATGAAGAAACTTGGCTTGATTACCGTCCTGCTGGCGGCCCTGACGGGGGTGCCGGCGAAGGCCCAGTCCATTTGTTTCTGGACGAACGACGCCGACGCCGTGCCGGTCCGCATCTATGTGGACCAGGAATACCTCGGCGACGTGACGGTCGCCTTCGACAAGCAGCCGGTCCTGGACACCGAGGGCTGCCTGAGCATAGACACTACGCCCGAGCGCCACAGCCTCACGGCCGTGGATAAGTACGGGCGCATCTACAAGGGCTGGTCGGGTACGATCCGCGCCCGCGAGAATGAAATCTATTATATGAAGCTCCGCGCCGGGGACTTCCGCGTCGAGGACCGTGACGACTACGGCTACGTCTTCCTGAACTGGACCCCGCTGTTCGACCTCGTCGATATCTCGGTCCGCCATCGTGTCCTCGGCGACCTGGTCGAGAATCTGGACCCGCTGACGGACAACGGCCTCATGATCGGCATGGGCGTCGCGGCCGCGGGTGCCACGGCGGCCCTGGGCGTGGCCGCCGCGAAAAACTGGAACGTGGACGACGAGCGCTTCCCGTACGTGGCCCTCGGGCTGGACACGGAGTATTTCACGATTCTGGAAGAATGGCGCAACGTGGCCCGTTTCAAGGCCCGTTTCGGCAAGCTCGGCGGCGTGTCCCTGATGGCTGACGCCGGCGTCGCCATCTTCCCCTATGCGCGCCGGAGCAACACCAATTTCACCTGGAGCGTCGGCGCCGGGGTGGACTACGGCGGATTCAGTTTCTCGGTCCGCTACAAGGCGCCGATCGGCGAATCCGCCGACACCTTCCTGGTCGGACGACTCGAATACGACTGGTGGATCTCGCGCGGCTTCGCCCTTGCGTTCCATGGCGGATTCGGCGTGGGCGGCTACGGCGCGAAGGGGCTCTTCGAGAAATATGATTTCCCGTTCGGCTTCGGCCTCTTGTTCAGGCTGTAGCCTTTTGCGCAAATAATTCTTACCTTTGCGCTAAGGACCAGCATTTCCCGGCATGGAGACAAATCGGCAGCCCGGACAGATATCGGAAAATAGCAGGAGGTTGGCACGCAACACCCTCCTGCTTTATTTCCGTATGTTCCTGCTCCTGCTCATCGGCCTGTTCACCTCGCGCGTGGTGCTCAGGACGCTGGGCGTGGACGACTACGGCGTCTATAACGTCGTGGGGGGCGTGGTGACGGTGTTCACCTTCCTCACGAACTCCATTTCCGCGGCGATCAGCCGCTACCTGGCGGTCGGGCTGGGCAAGGGCGACCCCGCGCAGCTGCGCCGCATTTTCTCCACCGGCGTGGTGATCCAGCTGGGCCTGTCGCTGCTGCTGGTGCTGCTCGTGGAGACGGCCGGCCTGTGGTGGCTGAACCATAAGCTGGTGATCCCGGAAGGCCGCCTGGAAGCCGCCCGCTGGGTGTTGCAATGCTCGCTGGGCGTGCTGGTGGTGCAGCTGCTCGCCGTGCCGTACAACGCCGCCATCATCGCGCACGAGCGTATGTCGGCCTTCGCCGTCATCAGCCTCGGCGAGGCGCTGCTCAAGCTGGGTGTCGCGCTGCTGTTGTTCTTCTCGCCTTTCGACAAACTGGTCAGCTACGCGGTCCTGATGCTCGCCGTGGCCGTACTGGTGCGCTCCGCATACGGCCTCTACTGCCGCCGCTTCTTCGCGGAGACGCGGGGCCGCCTGGTGTACGACGGCGCGCTGACGCGCGAAATGACCGTTTTCGCCGGCTGGAGCTTCTTCGGATCCAGCGGATACGTGCTCAACACGCAAGGCGCCGGGCAGGTGGTGAACCTTTTCTTCGGCGTGGCGGTCAATGCCGCCCGGGGCGTGGCCCTGCAGGTGGAGAACACCGTCAAGCAGTTCGTGACCAATTTCCTGACCGCCCTCAATCCGCAGATCACCAAGTCCTGGGCCGCGGGGGACCGCGAATACTGTTTCGAGCTGGTCCGCAAGGGCGCCAAATACACCTGGCTGGTGATCCTGGCCTGCTTCATTCCCGTATTCGGCGAAGCGGAGCTGCTGCTCGACGTCTGGCTGGGCCCGGACAAGGTGCCGCCCCACGCCGCCGCCTTCGTGCGCCTGGCGCTCGCCGGGCTGCTGGTCGATATGGCGGGCAATTCGCTGCTCACGCTGGTGCTGGCACGCGGCCGCGTGAAACAGTATTATCTGGTCACGGGCCTGACCTCCTACCTGGGCCTGCCGCTCGTCTGGCTGGCCTTCAAGTTGGGCGCCGGCCCCGCCTGGGCCTACGTCGTCTTCATCGCCGTCTATCTGGCCGTGTTCGTGGAGCGCCTCGTGCTGGTGCACCGCCTGACGGATTTCCCGCTGCGGCCGTATCTGCGCCTGGTGGCGCTGCTGGTCATGACGACCTGCTTCTCGCTGATCCCCGCCATCCTCGTCCGGGCATTCTCCCTCGCCGCCGGCTGGCGCCTGCTGGTCGGGTCGCTGCTGGGCTGGGCGACCATGGCCCACTATACCTGGTACTATCTGCTCACCGCAGGGGAGCGCGCCTTCGTGGTCCGCAAGGTCGGACGCTTCCTGCCTGACCGCCTGCTCCTGAAGGCGAAATACCGCGCCGTGTTCGACCGGCCGCTGTCCGTCCTGGGGCCGGTGTATTTCACGGAGAAGCTCCAGTGGCAGAAACTGCGCGACCGCAATCCGCTCTACCACACGCTGGTGGACAAGGCGGCGGTGAAACCTTACGTGGCGGAGCGCATCGGCGCGGAGCACGTGGTGCCGACGCTGGGGGTGTGGGACGAGGTGTCGCAGATCGACTGGGACGCCCTCCCGCAGCAGTTCGTGCTGAAATGCACGCATGACAGTGGCAGCGCCGTGATCTGCACCGACAGGGCGTCCTTCGACCGGGAGGCCGCCTGCGCGAAACTGGCCGCCGCCCAGCGCTGCGAACACTGGCGGCGTGACCGCGAATGGGCCTACAAGGGCGTCCGGCCGCGCATCATCGCCGAGGCCTACCTGGGCGCGGACCTCGCCGACTACAAGATTTTCT
Source organism: Bacteroidales bacterium (assembly GCA_017535125.1). Next base: position 105,094 of record JAFXUS010000032.1, read on the forward strand.
GTTTCGGCGGCAAGCCGGAATTCCTCTTCGTCGCGACCGGCCGCAACGTCTCCGGTCAGGAGACCTGTTTCGACTTCTTCGACCTGTCGTGGCGCCATCTGGACGTCCGCAACGGGCATCCCAACGCCGCGGTGCCGCCTGCGAAGCCGGCGCATTTCGACGAGATGCTCCGGCTGGCGGAGGCGCTGGCGGGGGATTTCCCGCAGGTACGCATCGACTTCTACGAGACGCCGGACGGGCGCGTGCTCTTCGGCGAATACACCTTCTACCACTGGGGCGGCTTCGTCCCGTTCGACCCCGACGAGGCGGACCTCCGGCTGGGAGAATATTTCAAGATAACGCATTCATGAACGCGGAAAAAATAGCCATCTATACCTGCATCATCGGCGCCTACGACGACCTTCAGCAGCCCCGCGTGCTGGAGGAGGGATTCGATTTCATCTGCTTCGTCGGGTACGGGGAGAAACATCCCGACCGCGACGGCGTGTGGGAGATCCGCGAGCTGCCGCTTTCCGCGACCTCCGGCGTGGCGACCCTGGACGCCCGCTGGGCGAAAATGCACCCGCACGAGCTGCTGCCGGATTACGCCTGCAGCGTGTGGATCGACGGGAATATCGCCCTGCTGGACGGATCGCTCTACCATGCGGCGCGCGTCAAGGCCGCTGCGGGCGTGCAGTTCAGCGGCGTGCCGCATCCCACCCGCGACTGCACCTACCAGGAGGCGCGCAAGTGCCTGGACATGGATTACCTGACCGTCTTCGACTGGCTGAAGGTGCTGTGCTTCCTGCGTCTGCAGGGCCTTCCGCGCCATGCCGGCCTGATGGAGAGCAACGTCGTGTTCCGGCGGCACCTTGATCCCGCCGTCGTCGCTTTCGACGAGCAATGGTGGGGGCGCGTCCGGGACTTGAGCAAGCGCGACCAGCTCTCGCTGATGCCGACCCTGCGGAAAAGCGGCCTGTCCTGGGACGACCAACTGCTGGGCGGCATGAATACCCGCAATCATCCCGGATTCGAGTATCTGTTGCATAATTAATTATTTTGCTCTATCTTTGCCGTCCATTCCTCGGGTAGGAATGTATTTAGGTTTAATTAATTAACAACAGATTCACAATGGCTGTTAAAATTCGTTTACAGCGCCACGGTAAGAAGAATTTCGCATTCTTCCACATTGTAGTGGCGGATTCGCGCTCCCCGCGCGATGGTCGTTTCATCGAGCAGATCGGCTCTTACAACCCCAACACCAACCCTGCGACGATCGTTCTCAACTCCGAGCGCGCTCTCGCTTGGCTGAAGGTGGGTGCCGAACCGACCCTCACGGCCCGTCGCATCCTCTCCTATGAGGGTGTGCTCCTGCGCCACCACCTCGACGGCGGTGTCGCCAAGGGTGCCCTGACCCAGGAGGCCGCTGACAAGAAGTGGAACGACTGGAAGGCTCAGCGTGACGCCAAGGTCGAGGCCAAGGTTTCCGGCATCAAGAATGCCGCCATCGAGGCCAAGAAGGCTGCCAAGGCTGAGGAAGTCAAGGTCAATGAGGCTCGCGCCGAGGCTCTCGCCAAGAAGGCCGCGGAGGCTGCCGCCGCCGCAAAGGCTGAGGCTGAAGAGGCTGCTGCCGAGGCCGCCGAGGAGGCTGCTGAGGCCGTCGCCGAAGAGGCCGCTGCCGAGGAGGCTCCCGCCGAGGCTCCTGCGGAGGAAGCTGCAGAGGCTCCCGCCGAGGCATAATGCTCCAGATCGCCAAGATTCTTAAATCCAACGGCACCGATGGCGGCCTCCTGATCGGAGTGCGCGACATCGAGGTCGGGCAGATCGACCTTCAGGAACCGGTGTTCATCGAATTCGATGGACTGCCGGTTCCCTTTTTTATTCAGGACCTCCAGCAGCGGGGCACTTCCAAGGCCATCATCCACCTGAATGACATCACTTCCCTGGCGGACGCCGAGGAAGTCGTCGGCCGCGGCCTGTTCATCGAAGGCGAATGGGAAGAGGAGGAGGAAATGGATTTCACCGGCTGGACCCTGCTCAACCGTGGCGTGCAGGTCGGCACCGTTACAGGCATGGAGCCCATCCCCGGCAATCTCTGTGTATATGTCCGTAAAAGTAGTCATTCCGGGCATCAAAGTAGTCATTCCGGGCTTGACCCGGAACCTCTAATCCCCCTTCACTCCGACCTGATTCTTTCGGCGGACCCCGACACCCGCACCCTCAATCTGGATCTCCCCGACGGGCTGGTGTAAGAAGACGTTTTTCTTTTTTTATTACCTTTGTGCTGATGGAAGCGCCGCTCGTCAGCATCGTCATCGTCTGCATGAACCGGATGGACAACCTGTACCCCTGTCTGGAGGGGCTGCAGGCACATACGGGCGTGCCCTGCGAGACCTTCGTGGTGGCCTACCGCTTCAGCCCGGAGAACCTGGCCAAGGCGCAGGTCGATTTCCCGTGGGTCAGCTGGATCGTCAGCGACGAGATCCGCGGTTTCAGCGAGAACAACAACCTGGCGCTCCGGCAGGCTCGGGGGCAGTTTTGCTTCGTCGTCAACGACGACACGGAGATCCGCGAAGACGTGATCGGCGCGCTCGTGAAGGACTTCGCGCAGCTGCCGCCGGACGCGGCCATCGTGAGCCCGCGGCTGCTGAACGCCGACGGCTCCCTGCAGCTCTGCGGCCGCCCGCCCTATCCCGCGCGCTACTACGTGCTGCAGCAGTGGCACCTGCACAAGGAGCCCATCGACGACACCGTCGGCCGGACGCCGCTCTTCGGCGAGGTCTTCCGTACCTCCAACATCACCGGCGCCGCCTTCCTGATCCGGACGGACGTCTTCCGCGAGCTGGGATGGTTCGACGAGACCTATTTCTTCACGCCCGAGGACATCGCCCTGTCCACGCTCGCGCGGAAAAAGGGCTACGGTGTCTATGTGGACCGCGCCGTCGCGATCACGCACAAATGGCGCACCACCGCCACGCGCATTTCCCCGGCTATCCGGCCGGCTGCCGTACGCGGCTCGCTGCTCTTCTTCAGCGGTGGCTCGCGCCTGAAATACGGCCTGCTGGCCCTGCCCGTCTGGCTGGCGGAGTTCAGCAAGCGCAGCAAGGCGGCGCTGAGGCTGCGCCGCGATCCGTCCGAGCAGAACCGCATCGCCTGGGAGACCTTCCGCAACATCACGCGGAGCATCTTCACGAAGGCGACGCCCAAACAACTCTTCATCAAGTATTTCCATGGCTAGAGTCCTTGTCGTCATCGTGACCTACAACGCCCTGAAGTGGGTGAAGAAGTGCCTGAACAGCGTCGAGAAGTCCACGCTGCCCGCCGACGTGCTGGTAATCGACAACGGCTCCACCGACGGCACGCTGCCGCTGATCCGTACCGATTATCCCCGGACGCGCATCATCGAGACGGGGGAGAATCTCGGTTTCGGCGCGGCCAACAACCGCGGCCTGCGCATCGCGCACGACGAGTGTTACGACTTCGTCTATCTGATGAACCAGGACGCGTGGCTGCAGAAGGACACGCTGGAGAAGCTCGTGGTGGCGCACAAGCCGGAGTGGGGCATCCTCAGCCCGGAGCAGCTGAACGCCCATGGCAAGCGCGACAAGCGCTTTAGGAAGAAGTGCGGAAAATATGTCGACGCGGCCCTGAAGGGCTACCACAACGACACCCTCGTGGTTGAGGTGCCCTTCGTCATGGCGGCGCACTGGCTCGTGAGCCGCGAGGCCATCGCGACCGTCGGCGGCTTCTCGCCGGCCTTCACGCAGTACGGCGAAGACGACAACTGGATCGACCGCCTGCATTTTCACAAGATGCGCTGCGGTGTGGTGCCGGCGGCGAGCGCGGTGCACGACCGCGGCGGGCGCAAGCTGCCTCGCGAGAAGAAGATGCAGCTGAAGTGCATCGCCACCGTGGTGAAGGTCTCCGACCCCAACCGCAACTGGCGCTGGGTGCGTGTCCGCGAGGTGCTGGAGCTGGTCGGCATGGGCCTCAAGAACTTCTCCGCCATCCCGTGGAAGTTCATCCCGGAGCTGCGCAGCCGCTTCCCGGAACTGAAGGAGCTCCGCGACGCCTCGATGGAGAAGCGCGCGTTTCTCTGATTATCCCCATAAATTGGTATTGCGCATGTCGCGCGGGAGTGCCATCTTTGCACCTTGGTTAACAGGTAGTGATGACACTCAAAGAACTTCCTATAGGCGGCAGCGCCGTCATTCTCAAAGTCGGGGGCAAGGGCGTCCTGCGCCAGCATTTCCTGGACATGGGACTGATCCCCGGCGCTGTCGTCAAATTAGTTAAATATGCTCCGCTCGGCGATCCGATGGAGCTGCGCATCAACGGTTACGCGCTCACGCTGCGCCTCGCCGACGCGGCGCAGATCAAGATCGAGCTGACCGAAGAGCAGCCGGAACCGGTCCATGCCCTGGCGGACGACACGTCCGTGGAATCGGTGGATCCCGCCGTGCACCCGGGCTTCGGCGAAGGGGGCAAGTACCACGACAAATCGCACGAGAACCCGCTTCCGGACGGCACGACGCTGACGTTCGCCCTGGCGGGCAACCAGAACTGCGGCAAGACGACACTCTTCAACCAGCTGACCGGATCCAACCAGCACGTGGGCAACTTTCCCGGCGTGACGGTGGACCGCAAGGACGGCGTGATCCGCGGCCACGCGGATACCTGCGTGACGGACCTGCCGGGCATCTATTCGCTGTCTCCCTATACCTCCGAGGAAATTGTCTCGCGCAACTTCATCCTGGGTGAGAAGCCGCGCGGCATCATCAACATCGTGGATGCCGGAAACATCGAGCGCAACCTCTACCTGACCATGCAGCTGATGGAACTGGACGTCCCGATGGTGCTGGCGCTCAACATGATGGATGAGGTCCGCAACAACGGCGGCCACATCCGCGTGAACAAGATGGAGGAGATTCTCGGCCTGCCGGTCGTGCCCATCTCCGCCTCCAAGAACGAGGGCGTCGATGAGCTCGTCGAGCACGCGGTCCACGTGGCCCGCTATCAGGAGCGTCCGCTCAACCAGGACTTCTGCGACAAGAACGACCACGGCGGCGCGGTGCACCGCTGCCTGCACGGCGTGATGCAGCTGATCGAGGACCACGCCGAGCGCGCGGGCATTCCGCTGCGTTTCGCGGCGAGCCGCCTCGTGGAGGGCGACGACGCTGTCGAAAAGGCGCTGGACCTGCAGCCCAATGAGAAGGAGATGGTGGAGCACATCATCGTGCAGATGGAGCAGGAACGCGGCCTGGACCGCAATGCGGCCATGGCCGACATGCGTTTCGCCTTCATCCGCAAGCTTACGGAGCAGACCGTCATCAAGCCGCACGAGAGCAAGGAATACCGGCGCAGCCGCCGCATCGACCGCGTCCTGACCGGACGCTGGACGGCGATTCCCATCTTCGTGTTCATCATGTCCTGCGTCATCTGGCTGTCGATCGACGTGCTGGGCGCGCCGCTGCAGGACCTGCTGGACCAGGGGATCCACTGGCTCGCGGGCGTGACCGATGCCGGCCTGGAGCGCTGGGGCGTGGCCCCGGCCATGCGTTCACTCGTCGTGGACGGCGTGTTCGGCGGCGTGGGCACGGTGATCAGCTTCGTGCCGATCATCATCATCCTGTTCTTCTTCCTGTCCATCCTGGAGGACAGCGGCTACATGGCGCGCGTGGCCTTCGTGACGGACAAACTGCTCCGCCGTATCGGCCTGAGCGGCCGTAGCATCGTGCCGCTGCTGATCGGCTTCGGCTGCAGTGTCCCGGCGGTCATGGCCACCCGCACGCTGCCATCCTCGCGCGACCGCCGCATGACCATCCTGCTGACGCCGTTCATGAGCTGCTCCGCGAAAATCCCCATCTACGCCTTCTTCACGAGTGCCTTCTTCCCGGGCCACGGCGGCCTGGTGCTGGTGATCCTGTATGTGTCCGCCATCCTGGTGGGCATCGTGGTCGCGCTGATCGGACGTCTGCTGCCGGGCAGCCAGAATGCCGCGCCGTTCGTGATGGAGCTGCCGAACTACCGTCTGCCGGGCGCGAAGAACGTGGGACACCTGCTCTGGGACAAGACCAAGGACTTCCTGCAGCGGGCGTTTACGGTCATTTTTATCGCCTCGATCGTCATCTGGATCCTGCAGAGCTTCGATTTCCGGCTTCAGCTGGTGGAGGCGGGAGACAGCATGCTGGCGGCCATCGCCGGACTGCTCGCCCCGCTGTTCCAGCCCCTCGGGCTGGGCGACTGGCGCGTGGTGACGGCGCTCGTGACGGGCTGCCTCGCCAAGGAGAGCGTGGTCGCGACGCTGGAAGTGCTGAACGTCACCGCCACGATGACGGCCCTGACCGCCATCCCGATGCTGGCCTTCTGCCTGCTCTACACGCCCTGCGTCGCCGCCATCGCCGCGGTCCGCCGCGAGCTCGGCGGCAAATGGGCCCTCTGGATGATCGTATTCCAATGTGCCGTGGCTTGGGTCATCGCCTGGCTGGCCTACCTGGTTGCGGGAATCTTTATTTAGTGTGTGATGAACCTGCCGACCCTGCTCGTCCTGCTGCTGGTGGTCGCCGCCCTGGTGATCGCTATCCTCGCATGGCGCCGCGCCGGCGGGGCCGGCAGTTGCGGCTGCGACGCCGCCAAATGCTCTGGCTGCTCCAGCGCCGCGGGGTGTCCGTACTGCAAGGGAAGCGGCGCCGGCAGTTTGCATTCAAAGAAAAATGATGCTATCTTTGAATCGCAATCACCACATAATTCGCGTCGTTATGAAGACTAAATTCTTTATCTCCCTCCTGTTGCTCCTTTCGATAGGGGTTTTGACGACTTCTTGCGAGAAAAGCGATCCCAAGAACTACAGCATTCTGGGTTCGTGGAAAATCACATCATCTCAATCTGTAGAAGAGATCTATGGGCAGTTCGGCGTCGGTGCCGTCTGGACTTTCGGGGATAACGGAGATCTGACCATCGTCGTGGACGGAAAGAGCGCAACGCTTGCGTACTCACGCAACGGCAAGGAACTGACGATCGAGGAGCTTCTTCCTTTAACCATCTCTTCGCTCACCTCTTCGAGCATGGTGCTGCGCTACACGGAAGAGGGTGTCGAATTCCTAAAAGTGACCTTCCAAAAGATCACGCACGTTTAATCGAAAAAAGACATCCGAAGCCGGATGTCTTTTTTGTGTGCGGTAGGTGAGACTCGAACTCACACAGGCCAATGCCCACTACCCCCTCAAAGTAGCGTGTCTACCATTTCACCACTACCGCAGTTCTGATTTGGGACTGCAAAATTAGGGATATTTCTCAAAAACGCAAAAATTTTGTGTATTTTTGTGTTATGATGGATTCGTTCTCCAGCAACATGAAAGTCGCGGACCTCGTTGAGGCCAACTATCGCCTGCTCGGCGTGTTGGCGCGCGTGGGCATTGACGGCAGTTTCGGGGAGAAGACGGTCGCGGAGGTATGCCTCCCGTGCGGCCTGGATCCGGATACGGTCATCCTCCTTTGCGAGGTGTATTCGCATCCGAACTTCACGCCGACCGTCGATATGCTGCACCATAGCCATGTGGGGGACATCCTCCGCTACCTGCACCAGTCGCACGACTACTACCTCAGCCGCGCGCTGGTGGAGATGGAGACTTCCGTCTCCCGCCTGCTGGAGCCGTGCACGAAAAAACAGCAGGAAGTAGTCTGGGACTTCTTCCGGGGCTACAAAGACGAGCTCAAGAACCATTTCGGTTTCGAAGAAGAGGAGGTGATTCCCTATGTCCAGGGCCTGATCATCGGTCAGCGCCGGACGGGTTTCTCCATCGCCCGTTTCGAAGAGAACCATTCCAGCATCGACGAGAAGCTTTCCGACTTCAAGAATCTGGTCATGAAGTCGCTGCCGGCGGCCTGCGACAAACTGGCCCGCATCGAGCTGCTGCTGCAGGTGTTCGCGCTGCAGGAAGACCTGAAATGCCACACCTACATCGAGGACCACATCCTGGTGCCGATGGTGCGCCTGCTGGAGAATCCCCAGCGCTACCGCGAGCGGGCGCAGGTCCGCGAGGAAGAACCGGCGGAGCGGCTGGAACTGTCCGCCCGCGAGAAGGAGATCCTGGTGAGCGTGGCGCAGGGCCTGCTGAACAAGGAAATCGCCGACAAGCACAACATCTCCATCAACACGGTGATCACGCACCGCAAGAACATCACCCGCAAGACGGGCATCAAGACCGTGCCGGGTCTGACGGTCTATGCCATCCTGAACAACCTGATCGACATCAAAGAGATCGAATAGCCATGATGAAGGTCGAGGCGCCGGGCGGAGCCCGGGAAATCCTGCTGCACGCGTGCTGCGCGCCTTGCTCCGGAGCCATTCTTGAATGTCTCCGGGAAAGCGGGATCGCCCCGGTGGTCTTCTTCAGCAATTCCAATATCTACCCGCGCGCGGAATACGACCTGCGCCTCGTGGAGCTGCGGCGCTACGCTGAGCTGATGGGCGTCGAGCTTGTCGAGGACGCGTACGACCACGACGCCTGGCTGGCCGCGGTCCGCGGGCTCGAGCGCGAGCCTGAACGGGGTGCCCGCTGCGCAGCCTGTTTCCGTTTCCGGCTCAGCCGGGCTGCCCAATATGCCGCTTCCCGCGGCCTCCCCGTCCTCGCCACCACCCTCGCCTCCTCCCGTTGGAAGGATATTGACCAGGTTAACGAAGCTGGCGTAGAGGCGACGGCAACTGCCTCCGGAAACCTTGCCACCCTCGGCACAGTAAGAGGGGGGACCGCAAGCGGAGCGCAGCGGTGGGGTCCGACGAAGGAGGACGTTTCAGAAGGTAGCTTGCCGTCGCCGACGCTCACCTTCTGGCCACAAAACTGGCGGAAAGGCGGGCTGCAGGAGCGGAGGAACGAGGTGCTGCGGGAGCAGGGCTTCTACAATCAGAACTGGTGCGGCTGTGAATTTTCGAAAAACCCTTAATTAATATTGATATGATTGGAACTCTCGTTTACATTGCCGGCATCGTGGCCGCGGTGTGGTGCGTGCTTGACATCTTCAAGCACAACAAACTTGAACCCCTCTACAAGATCCTCCTCGCCATCGCCGTGCTGGCGTTCAGCTGGCTGGGATTCATCGTGTACTACTTCCTGATCCGCCAGAAGATCTGATCGGCAGAAACCATTGAAACAGGCCGGGACGCAACGCGTTTCGGCCTGTTTTTTCTATTATAGGTGCAACAATTTCGGGAGTTGTTCGTCTTATAGGTGATGATTTTCTCGAAAATAATTTGGAAATCTAAAAATTCGCCTTACCTTTGCAGTGTAATAGTTCAATAAGACACTATATGCTCATCGAACTCAAAGACGTCAACAAGACATACAACAACGGCCAGCCGCTGCACGTGCTGAAAGGAATCAACCTCGACATCGACAAGGGAGAATTCGTCTCCATCATGGGTGCCTCCGGCTCCGGCAAGTCCACACTGCTCAATATCCTGGGCATCCTGGACAACTACGATACGGGCGAGTACTACATCGACGGCCGCCTGATCAAGAACCTGTCCGAGCGCCAGGCGGCAGACTACCGCAACCGCATGATCGGCTTCATCTTCCAGTCGTTCAACCTGGTCGGTTTCAAGACCGCCGTCGAGAACGTCGAGCTGCCCCTGTTCTACCAGGGCGTCAGCCGCGCCAAGCGCCACCAGCTGGCGATGGAGTACCTCGAGCGCCTCGGCCTCGCCGACTGGGCGAAGCACTACCCGAACGAGATGTCCGGCGGCCAGAAGCAGCGTGTGGCCATCGCCCGCGCCCTCATCACCCACCCCAAGATCATCCTCGCCGACGAACCCACGGGCGCGCTCGATTCCAAGACCTCCGAAGAGGTGATGCAGCTGCTCGGGCAGCTGAACCGCGAGGAGGGCGTGACCATCATCGTGGTCACGCACGAGAGCGGCGTGGCCAACTGCACCGACAAGATCGTCCACATCAAGGACGGCATCATCGGGCAGATCGAAGACAACCGCGAGCACCGCGCCTCGGTGTTCGGCACCAGCACCATCATGAAATGAGAGACCTGTTCACCGAAATATGGGAGAGCATCCGGCGCAACAAGCTCCGCACCGCCCTCACGGGCTTTGCGGTGTCCTGGGGCATCTTCATGCTCATCGTCCTGCTGGGCGCCGGCAACGGCCTGATGAACGCCTTCATGCGCGGCGGGGAGGGCATCCCCACCAACGTCGTTCAGGTGGGCGGTGGCTGGACGTCCAAGCCTTATGACGGCCTGAAGGAAGGCCGCCGCATCGATTATGACGAGCGAGACGTGGCCTTGACCGGAAGCGAGATTTTTGCGGACCATGTGGACCAGGTCATCTCCTCCGTAAGCACGAGCGCCACGGTCAGCTACGGGAAGAAGCACTTTTCCGGCAGCATTGAGGGCAACTTCCCCGAGCGTCAGGAGATGGACAAGATCGAGATCCTCTACGGCCGCTTCATCAACAAGAAGGATATCCGGGAAAGCCGCAAGGTGGTGGTCTTGCCGGAAGACCGCGCAGAGACCCTGCTCGGCAACGATGTCCGTGACTCGGGATTCCGGATGCAGATGTCTTCGGCCTCGAAGACGACGAATTTCGACTCCTCGTCCGGGAAAAAGGTCAGCGTGCGGGACCTCGTCGGGAAATACATACGCATCGGCGACTTCTCCTTCCGCGTGGTCGGCATCGCGAAGGCCAACGACGAATCCAACTCCAACACCGTTTACGCCCCGTACACGACCATCCGCACCATTTACGGAAAAGGCCGCGTGGTGGATGACATCACCTTTACCATTCACGGGCTCAATACCCAGGAGGAAAGTGACGAGTTCGAGAAGCAGTACCGCGCCGTCGTCAACCTGAGGCACCGCGCCGCCCCGGACGACACCCGCGCCATGTGGATATGGAACCGTTTCTCGCAGAACCTGCAGATGAACAAGGGCGAGCGCCTCATCAGCACGGCCCTGTGGGTCATCGGCCTGTTCACCCTGCTAGGCGGCATCGTGGGCGTGAGCAACATCATGCTCATTACGGTGAAGGAGCGCACGCATGAGTTCGGCATCCGCAAGGCTATCGGTGCCGGTCCCTGGAGCATCATGAAGCTGATCCTCGCCGAGAGCGTGACCATCACGGCCTTCTTCGGCTACGTCGGAATGCTGCTCGGGATGATCGCCTGCCTGATCCTGGACAAGACGGTGGGGCAGGCCTCCACATCCATCATGGACCAGGAGATCGCGATGCTCGTCAACCCGACCGTGGGCCTGGACGTCGCCATCGAGGCCACGCTCGTGCTCATCATCGCCGGCTCCATCGCCGGCCTGTTCCCGGCCCGCAAAGCGGCCCATGTCAGACCAATTGAAGCCCTGAGAGCAGAATGAGATTCGATGTAGACAGTTTCCGGGAGATTGCGGACTCGCTCGTCCGCAACAAGAGCAGAAGCCTGCTCACCGGCTTCGGCGTGTTCTGGGGCGTGTTCATGCTGCTCTTCATGCTGGGCGGCGGCCAGGGCATCAAAGATGCCATCTATGCCAACTTCGAAGGCTTCGCCACGAACACCGCCATCATGGTCTCATCGCAGACCAGCGAGCCCTACAAGGGCTTCAAGGAAGGCCGCTACTGGGAGATGACCTACACGGACGTCGAGCGGCTCAAGCAGATGATCCCCGAACTGGAGACCGTCACGCCCACCGTCAGCGGCTGGGGCTCCACCATCGTGCGGGGGAGCTACAGCACGTCCGGGTCGTTTAAAGGCGTGTATGCGGACTATACCAAGATCGAGGAACCGCAGATCAAATATGGCCGTCCCCTCAACGACGCCGACATCCTGCAGCAGCGCAAGGTCTGCATGATAGGCAAGCGCATCTACGAAGACCTGTTCCCCGAAGGGGGCGACCCGTGCGGGGAGTTCATCCAGGTGGGGGCCGTCTATTACCAGATCGTGGGCGTGGACTTCAGCAGCGGCAACATCAGCATCAACGGGCGGGCCTCCCAGACCGTTTCCGTACCGCTGCCGGTGGCCCAGAAGATCCTCAACCGCGGCAACAACATCGACCTGCTCTGTGCGACTGCCCGCAGCGGCGTCCGGATGACGGAACTGGAACCGCGGATGCGGCAGATCCTGGCCCGGCAGCACCAGTTCGATCCGAAGGACAAGCAGGCGCTGTTCATCATGAATACCGAGCAGATCTTCTCCCTGATCGACAACCTGTTCAACGGCGTGAACTTCCTGATCTTGCTGGTCGGCCTCGGAACCATCCTCGCGGGCGTGATCGGCGTGAGCAACATCATGATGGTCACGGTCAAGGAGCGCACCGTCGAGATCGGCATCCGCCGCGCCATCGGCGCCACGCCG